>DEKZ01000252.1 GCA_002354135.1 Massilia sp. UBA2709
CAGGTCGTCGATCGTGTGCTGCTGCTCGCCGGGAGCGTCGGGGTCGACCCGGCGCTTGTCGAAACTGACCGTGAACCAGAACACCGAGCCTCCCTGCTTGCCGTTCTCGACGCCGATCATGCCTCCCATCAGTTCGACGAGCTGCTTCGAGATCGCCAGGCCGAGGCCGGTGCCGCCGTACTTGCGGGTGGTCGAGTCGTCGGCCTGCGAGAAGGCCTCGAAGATGCGGCTGCGCGCTTCGCGCGAGATGCCGATGCCGGTGTCGCGCACCTCGAAGCGCAGCATCACGGCCTGGCTGTCTTCGCTGGCGATGCGCACGCGGGCGTCGATCCGCCCCTGCTCGGTGAACTTGATCGCGTTGCCCAGCAGGTTGGCCATGATCTGGCGCAGCCGGTTCGGGTCGCCGCAGATTGCCACCGGGATGTCGTTTGCGATGTCGAAGTCGAGCGCGATGCCCTTGGCCTGCGCCTGCGGGGTATAGACCGTGTGGATGTCTTCCAGCAGGTCCCAGAGGTTGAAGTTGATGTACTCGATGGTGAGCTTGCCGGCCTCGATCTTCGAGAAGTCGAGGATGTCGTTGATGATCACGAGGAGGTGTTCGCCCGAGCGCTTGACCAGGCGCGTGTAGTTGCGCTGGGCCTCGGACAGCTCGGTGCCGAGCAGCATCTCGGCCATGCCCAGCACGCCGTTCATGGGCGTGCGGATCTCGTGGCTCATGGTGGCGAGAAAAGCGCTCTTGGCGCGGCTGGCCGCCTCGGCGGCGTTCTTGGCGCGCTCGAGCTGCTCGGTGCGCACCGACACCTGGCGTTCGAGCTCGTCGCGGTGGTTGACCAGGGCCGCGCCGCGACCTTCGATCTGGGACAACATGTCGTTGAAGCTGTCGATCAAGGCGCCCAGTTCGTCGTTGCGCTGGTGCGCCACGCGCAGCGTGTAGTTCTGGCTTTCCGAGACCTGGCGCGCCGTCTGGATCAATTTCGTGACCGGATCGGTGATCGAACGCGTGAAGCGGCGCGCCGCCGCCTGCGACACCAGCAACGAGACGCACATGGCCGCGCCGATCACGGCCACGCTGCCGGCAATGTCGAGCCACATCGCGACCAGGTCGACCTCGATGACGATCACGCCGACCTGGGCCTGGCTGCTGGTCACGGGCCGGTACAGGCGCATGCGCGGCGACCACAGGCGCGCACCGACCAGGTTGGCCTGCGCCAGGGCGGCGTCGTCGAAGGCGTCGAGCGTGGGCGCCGGCTCCTCGTTGGCGTGCGACGGCGAGCGGTAGGCGGCGAACAGCTTGCCCTTGCGGTCGTACAGGGCGGCGCTGGAAATCTCCTCCTTGGCCTTGAGCGCGGCAAGCAGGGCGCCGGCCAGGCTGCGGTCGTTGAACACCAGGGCGTCGGCGCTGTTGGTGGCAACCACCCCGGCCAGCGAGGACAGTTGCATGAGCTCGTCCTTGCGGCCGTTGTGGACCGAGGCCAGGGCGAAGGCAATGAAGACGATGGCGAGGGCGCTGCCGGTCGAGAGCAGCGACATCATCGTCAACTTCCGGTTCAGGCTGGAGCGCTCGAAGTTCGGCATGGGTGATCGCAGGGCCGGTATGAAAACGCGGACCCGGCGTCATGCGCGCAAGCCCTCCTTGCAGAAATGCAAATTCCTGCAAGAAAAAATATACGTTGTAGGGGAGGGGGCGGCTTTGCGCGAACGCAAAGGCACAGGGTGGGGCAGAGAGATGAAAAGGCGGCAAGACTGCCGGCGATTGCCGCCAGTCTTGCCGCCCGGACTACTTATAACTTACTTCTTAACAGCAGCCGCCGCTGCGCCCGGAGCCGTAGCGCGCCTCCTGGCGCTCGCGGAAGAACTCCTCGTACGTCATGACCGGTTTGCCCGGATGCTCGCGCTCCATGTGCGCGAGGTAGGTGTCGTATTCCGGCAGGCCGACCATCAGGCGCATGCTTTGCCCGAGGTACTTGCCGGCTTGGGCGAGGGCGGCGAGCATCACTGCACCTGTGCGGCCGGCGCGGCCGGGCTGGCAACAAACGGCGATTCCTTCACCGTCGGGCTGCTGTTGCTGCGCGCATTCATCACGGTCTTGATGCCGTAGACCAGCACCGCGACGACGACGACCATGAAGAAGCCGGCCAGCGTGGCGTCGACGTAGTCGTTGAAGATGATGCGGCGCATTTCGTCGAGCGACTTGGCCGGGGCCAGGATCTGGCCCTGGTCGAGCGCCGCCTGGAACTTCTGGGCGTGGGCGACGAAGCCGACCTTGACGTTCTCGTGGAAGATCTTCTGCCAGCCGGCGGTCAGGGTGCAGATCAGCAGCCAGATGGTCGGCACGATGGTGACCCAGGCGTACTGGCCGCGCTTCATCTTGAACAGCACCACGGTGCCGAGCATCAGCGCGATACCGGCCAGCATCTGGTTGGCGATGCCGAACAGCGGCCACAGGGTATTGATGCCGCCCAGCGGATCGACCACGCCCTGGTACAGGAAGTAGCCCCAGGCGGCCACGCACAGGCCGGTGGCCAGCAGGTTGGCCGGCAGCGACTCGGTGCGCTTCAGCGACGGCACGAAGGCGCCCAGCAGGTCCTGCAGCATGAAGCGGCCGGCGCGGGTGCCCGCGTCCACCGCGGTCAGGATGAACAGGGCCTCGAACATGATCGCGAAGTGGTACCAGAAGGCCATCATCGCCTTGCCGCCGACGACGTTCGCCAGGATGTTGGCCATGCCGACCGCCAGGGTCGGGGCGCCGCCGGCGCGCGAGATGATGGTGTGCTCGCCGACGTCCTTGGCCATCTGCGTGAGCGCCTCAGGGGTGACGACGAAGCCCCAGTTCGACACGGCGGCCGCGGCCGATTGCGCGGTGGTGCCGAGCACGGCGGCCGGCGCGTTCATGGCGAAGTAGATGCCCGGATCGATGGTCGAGGCGGCGACCAGGGCCATGATGGCCACGAACGATTCCATCAGCATCGCGCCGTAGCCGATGAAGCGCGCGTGGGTTTCGTTCTCGATCATCTTCGGCGTGGTGCCCGAGGAGATCAGCGCGTGGAAGCCGGAGACGGCGCCGCAGGCGATGGTGATGAACAGGAAGGGGAAGAGGTTGCCCGACCAGACCGGGCCGGTGCCGTCGATGAAGCGGGTCACGGCCGGCATCTGCATGTGCGGGGCGACCACCAGGATGCCGATGGCCAGCGCGACGATGGTGCCGATCTTCAGGAAGGTCGACAGGTAGTCGCGCGGGGCCAGCAGCAGCCACACCGGAATGACCGAGGCGATGAAGCCGTAGCCGATCAGCATCCAGGTCAGTTCGACGCCGGTGAAGGTGAACATCGGGCCGAAGGTCGGCGAATCGTGGACCCACTGGCCGCCGACGATGGCAAGCATCAGCAGCACGAAGCCGATCAGCGAGATCTCGCCGATGCGGCCGACGCGGAAGTAGCGCGAGTACAGGCCCATGAACAGCGCGATCGGGATCGTCGCCATCACGGTGAAGGTGCCCCAGGGCGAGCCGGTCAGCGCCTTCACCACGATGAGGGCCAGCACCGCGAGGATGATGACCATGATCATGAAGGTGCCGAAGAGCGCGATGATGCCCGGGATCTCGCCCATTTCGGACTTGATCAGGTCGCCCAGCGAGCGGCCGTCGCGGCGCATCGACATGAACAGCACGATGAAGTCCTGGACCGCGCCGGCGAACACGACGCCGGCAAGGATCCACATCATGCCCGGAAGGTAGCCCATCTGCGCGGCCAGCACGGGTCCCACGAGCGGTCCCGCCCCCGCGATCGCGGCGAAGTGGTGTCCGTAGAGCACCCGCCGGTCCGTGGGCATGTAGTCCTTGCCGTTGGCGTGGTACTCCGCGGGGGTCGCGCGCCGGTCGTCCGGCCGGGTCAGCTTCATCTCGATGAACTTGGAGTAGAAGCGGTACGCGATGAAGTAGCTGCACACGGCGGCGAACACGANNCTGCGCGGCCAGCACCGGTCCGACGAGCGGCCCCGCGCCTGCGATGGCGGCAAAGTGGTGGCCGAACAGCACGTACTGGTTGGTTGGGACGTAGTCGAGACCGTCGTTGTATTTATAGGCGGGCGTCTGGCGGCGCGCGTCCAGCCCCATCACTTTGGTGGCGATGTACAGGCTGTAGAAACGGTAGGCGATGAGGTAAACGCAGACGGCCGCGGCGACCACCCACACGGCATTGATCGACTCGCCGCGGCGCAGGGCCACATAAGCGAGCGCGAACGCGCCGAGGAGTGAGAGCGCCGCCCAGCCGAGCTTGTTTCCGAGGCTTTTCATGGTGGCTCCTTCAGTTTTTTTTCGTGAGGATGCGATGCGTGCGGCGCGTCACCGCGAGCGGCGGCGCGGCCGGCTGTCTCCGATCCGGGGTATGCACATATATCTTGCACCATTATGCAAATGGCAAGCGCATGATTCTACCCCCTCCCGTTGCCTGTCTGGCTACGTATTAATACGTAGGAAATGTATCTATAAGGAAACTAAATTAGTTGCTTTCAGCTAATTGCTCGTCTAATATGCATCGATCACCTACTCAGAGATTTCCGATGGCCGCATTGGACTTGACCCCGTTCCCGCTGGTGCAGATGCGCCCGATCGCCAATGGGCGGAACGAGTGGGTGGCGCTCAGCCTCGATTTGCGTACACACTTGCATGTGGGCGGTGCAAGCGGCGGCGCAGCCCGGTTGCCGGAAACGGCAGACCTGCTGGCGGCGGTCGCGCCGCTCGACTGCGTGCTGCTGCTCGACACGCCGGCCCAGCTCGCGCCGGCGCTGCTGGCGCAACTGCCGCCCCAGCGCGTGG
>DEKZ01000246.1:0-2614 GCA_002354135.1 Massilia sp. UBA2709
CAGCGCCAGCAGGCCGCCGCCCACGGCCAGCAGCGGCGCCATCCCGTAATGCACGCGCACCTCGATCGGCAGCACGGCGGTCGAGGCCTGCACCTGGGCCGGCGGAATGAAAATGTCGGGCAGCGGGTCGCCCGGGAACAGCGCGGCCATGCGCTCGCGGAAAGCGCCCGAGAGCGCCAGCTTCTGGTCGGCCAGGTGCACTTCGATGGTCCCCGGCAGCACGTAGGCCGAGCCGGCAGACCGGATCGCTTCCATCGACCACTGGCTCCCCCGCGGCGGCCCCCGCAGCCGCCGGGGGGGTGGCCGGGGCGGGGGGGGCGGGCGCGCGGGGNNCGCGCAAGCATGCTGGCGCGGCGGCTGGCCAGCGTGACCGGCCGGTTCTCTCCTCCCAGCCTCGAGCGCGCGCTCAAGGTCGCACTGAGGATGGTGTAGGGGTACATCGTGTTTTCCAGGTTCCAACGGATCTTCGCCGAGGGCGAGACGGCGTTCGATGCCACATCGGCGCGCAGCACGCCGCCCTGTCCCATCGAGAACGTCACGCCCGGCGCATCCTCGACCTTGCGCGGCACCAGGCGCACCGTGTCGCGGTCGAGCGGCTTCAGGCGCGCCGGCGGCTCGGTGATGATCTTCGCGATGCTGCCGCCCGCCAGCAGGCGCTCGAGCGCCTGCGCTCCGCCTGCGCCGATGGCGAAGGCGTACACCATCAAGCCATTCGCGCGGTAATGCCGGCCCTGTACCTGCATGCGCAGCGGGAAGGCCAGCGCCGTGCGGATCGCACCGCCGCGGTGGATCAGTTCGTAGAACTCGCGATTGCGCCGGGCCGTGGCCTGGTCGTTGTTCGGGCTGTTGCGGTTGTTCGTGACCAGCCAGACGATGCCGTCCTTCCCTCCCAGTGCCTGGGTGATGGCGGCGCTGACCGCTTCGCCGAGGTCGGTGTCGGCCAGGGCGCCACCGGGCTTGCGCGCGGTGTCGAGACCGGCCAGGGCCTTGGTGACCTGGGCGCGCGTGCCCTCGCCCACCTTGGCGGACAGCAGCGCCTTCGGTGACGGCGCACCCGGCAGCGACTGGTTGAAGGCGGCCAGCACCAGCGCGTCGCCAGGCTGCGCCACCGCCAGCGCCAGCTCCGTCACCAGCGGCTTGAAGCGCGATTGCGGGTCGGCATAGAAGGGCTCCATCCAGCCAGAGTTCTGCACCAGGAAGACCTGGGGCGTGGCGAAGGCCGGCCAGGCGCAGCACAGCAGCGCGCACGCGGCGATCAGACGGAGCAGGACGCCGCTCACGACAGCTCTTCCAGGCGCCAGCCGCGCATCTGGTTCCAGTCAGGGTGGTGCAGCCAGAGCGCGCCGGCATACACGAAGGGCACGCATTCGAGCGGCCGGGTCAGGCGCACGATTTCGTCGAGGATCACGTTGCGCTTGCCGATCCATTCGACGGTGGTGCGGGCGATGGTACGCGCGCCGGTGCCGGTGCCGAGGGCTTCCTCGGCGCGCCCCGTGTACTTGTGGAAGCGCAGCACCAGGCCGCTGGGCTGGCTGCGGTTGTTGTTAAAACTGCGCAGCAGCGGCAGCACCAGGGTGTCGTCCTCATGCACATCTTCGACGTGCTCGGCCGACCAGGGTTCGTCCAGCACCGCATGGCCGCGCCGGAACAGCAGGTTGGCGAAGCCCAGGCGCGCGCCGTCGATCGCTTCGATTTGCGGCTGCTCGACGCCCAGTTCGAGGAAGGAATAGGCCTGGCCGTCGTGTCCGATCTGCCACAGGCGCCCGTCGCGGCTCTGGGTCGGGCCGCCGAAGTCGAGCTTGGGCGACCAGCAGGCCGGCCAGGGCAGCCAGCGCGGCGCCTCGCCCGGACGCCAGACCAGTTGCCCCTCTTCGTGCATCCAGAACAGGCGGTTGTCGTAGCCGATCGGGCGCGTCCAACCGCGCGTGGGCGCGCCCTCGCAAACCAGGATTTCGCCCTGGTCGAGGTCGGCGCTGCTGGCAAGCAGCTTGAGCACCCCGTCGGCAACAAAGGGGCAGCCGACGTGGCGCCGCATCGCGCCCGGCGCCGCCGCCAGCGCACCGGCGAACAGGGGTTCGAGGCGGTAGCTTTCGTTGACCGGATTGATCCACAGGCGAGCGAGCCCGCTGTCGGTCGGCACGATGCCGACCTCGCCGCGCACCGGATTGAGTGCCGGCAGCCAGCCGTACTGACCGGGCGTGAAGCGCAGTTCGCTGGCGGTATCTTCGGCCGTCATCACGTGCCAGAGCTGGGCCAGCGGGTCCCAGTATTGCAGCACGCCGCGCGCCGGCGCCAGCGCCAGCAGGCGCGGCTCGGGAAAGCCCCAGGTGGAGGCAGCAAACACGCAATGGGCGTTCGGCGGCACCGGCATGGACAGCTCGGCGCGGCCGATGGCGGGCGCGGCCGGACGCTCTTCCAGGCTGTCGCCCAGGGGCGTTGATGTCACCGGCAAGCCGTGCGGCACGTGGCGCGGCAGGGCCTGGTCGCCGAACGTTCCCCACCAGTCCGGCTGGCGCAGGCTGCGCCCGGCCAGCTTGTGCAGGGCCTGGCCGCAGGTCGGGCAATAGGCGAAGCCTTCCGGATAGATTGGCGCGCAGGCGCAGGCGGCGGGCAA
>DEKZ01000246.1:2732-8462 GCA_002354135.1 Massilia sp. UBA2709
CCTGCCAGTCGATGCGGCCGAGGCCTTCGGTCGCCTCGAGCGCGAACTGTCCGCTCCTGTCGTCCTCCAGCCAGATGCTGGATGGCGTTTCCCATCTGTATGCCATTGCGCTCCGCCGTCGAATGAAATATGCACATCAACCACCTGAAGCGTGGTTTGATTACTGTCTAAATCATAACGCTGCCATAGCCGTGACGGCGCGCCATTCGCCCGGTAGCGCCAGACGGGACCGCAAGCATCAAGATACGGGCTGTTGGAGGGAACTTCCGTGCAGAACCGTATAATGACGGGTCTGAATACGCCCCATGACGCACGCCATGATTTCCCCCGCCCTGCCAGCCGACGCCACTTCGCCCGACCTGCCCGCCCATGCCATCGACGCCGCCGCCGCGCACCTGCGCGCCATCCTCGGCATCGCGGTCCAGCACGGCCCCGCGCAGCGGGCGCTGGTGGTGTACGACACGCGCACCGGCCTGGCGCGCGCATTGGTCGAGGCCTACCGGCGCAACCTGCCGGAGGCCGACTTCATCGACTTCGACAGCGTGACGCCCGAGGAAGTGCTGGCGCGCTTTCGCGGCATGCAGGCGAAGGACCTGGTGGTGCTGGTGCAGTCGACCAACTTTCGGCTGGAGGCCTTCCGCATCCGCGTCGAACTGTTCAAGCTAGGGCTCAAGGTGATCGAGCACGTGCACCTGTCGCGCATGCCGGGGCCGCAGGCCGAGCACTACATCGAGGCCCTGGCCTATGACCCGGATTACTTCCGCGGCGTCGGCCGCGCACTGAAAGCACGCATCGACACCGCGCCCCATGCGCGCGTGGTCGGCGGCGGCGCCGAGCTGGTGTTCGCATCAGGCTTCGAGCCGGCGAAACTGAACATCGGCGACTACAGCGAGATGCACAACGTCGGCGGCCAGTTCCCGATCGGCGAAGTCTTCACCGAAGCGCTCGACCTGGAGGCGGTGAACGGGCGCGCGCAGATCCACGTGTTCGGCGACACCAGTTACCGCTCGAACCGCCCCGACACGCCGGTGACCATCGTCATCGAGAAGGGCCGCGTGGTCGGCGCAGAGAACGCGACGCCGGCATTCCAGCAGGTGCTCGACATCATCCGCGCCGACGAGGGCGAGATCTGGGTGCGCGAACTGGGCTTCGGCATGAACCGCGCCTTCACCCGCGAGCGCCGCGTGGACGACATCGGCACCTACGAGCGCATGTGCGGCATCCACCTGTCGCTGGGCGCCAAGCACGGCGTGTACCCGAAGCCGGGCTTCAAGCGCAAGGATGCGCGGTATCACATCGACGTGTTCGTGGTGACGGATGCGGTGTATTTGGGCGAGGAACGGGTGTATGCGGATGGGGCGTGGACGGTCTGATCTCGCATACAATTCCTCATCCAATCCTCACCGCAACCGCCATGCTCACTCCCGAACAACGCGCCCAATACCAGCGCGACGGCTTCATCGTTCTCCCCAATTTCAAGTCTCTTGAAGAAATCGCCGCGCTGCGCCGCCGCGCCGAGGAGATCGTCGACGCCTTCGACCCGAACGAATCGCGCGCCATCTTCACCACGCGCGACCAGGAGCGCGCCAGCGACGACTGGTTCCTCGGTTCGGACAACACAGTGCGCTGCTTCTTCGAAGAGGAAGCCTTCGGCCCCGATGGCCAGCTGCGCCAGGCGAAGGCGCTGTCGATCAACAAGATCGGCCACGCCATGCACGACCTCGACCCGACCTTCGAGCGCTTCACGCATGACCCGAAGCTGGCCGCCGTCGCGCGCGATCTGGGCCTGGAGAATCCACAGGTCTGGCAGTCGATGTAGATCGTCTGGTGCTATACACCAACCACTGTTAGACTCAACGGATGACTACTTCATCCAAGCCCCTTGCGTACTCGTATCGACGGTTTTCGCACATCAAACAGCAGGAAGGCCACAGCCTCAAGCGCCAGCTAGACATCGCCGTTGACTATTGCCAGAAGCACAATCTGCAACTAGTCGAGGACGCGGAATACTCTTTCCTCGACAAAGCTAGATCGGCCTACCACGGCAAGAATGTTGACGACAATGGAGAACTACGGCGTTTCTACGATCTGGTAGAAGCAAAGGCCATTCCGAAGGGCAGCTACCTTATCGTAGAGTCACTTGACAGGCTGTCACGACAGGAGCCGAAGAAAGCCCTTCCTCGGTTTCTCGACCTTCTGAACGCCGGCATTAACGTTGTTAGCATCAATGACGACCGGGTGTACACAGGGAAGGTTAGCGACCTTGACCTGATCGTTAGCATCATGGAAATGAGTCGGGCGCACTCGGAAAGCGCTAACAAGTCGAAACGTGTTGGCAAGGCATGGCGCGACAAGCAAGAAGCAGCAGCACAGAGCCGAAAGCCAATGGGCGCTACTAAGCCCGGCTGGCTTGATCCTGTGTACAAGGACGAGGACAAGGACAACCCGAAGAAGAAGCCGACGCACTACGTTATCAACGAAGAGAAGGCCAAGATCGTTCGTAGCATCTTCCAGATGACGATTGACGGCTATGGCCGTGAAGTGATCGCCCGTAAGTTAAACGAAGCTGGTCACAAGGCATTCAAGGGCGGCAACTGGGGCGGATCGTCAGTGGCGCAGATCATTAAGAGTCCGACAGTCATTGGCGTCTACCAGCCCATGACCGGGAAGGGCAGCAAACGCGAACCCGTAGGCCCGGCGATCCCTAACTTCTATGAACCGATCATTGATGAAGCTACGTACTATGCTGCGAACGGCGCAATGACAGAGCGATTCCGTGGGCGTGTTACCAAGAATTCGGACTGGTACAACGTATGGCAGAAAATCGCCAAGTGCGCGGTATGTGGTGCAGCCTTGCACGTTGCGAGCAAGGGTGTTCGTAAGTACTACCAGTGCCGGGAAGCCCGCAAGGGCAAGTGCGAAGGTAAGGCCGTACGGCTGGACAAGTCAGAAGTGGTGTTCCGCGAACTACTTGCAAAGGTCAACAGTCTGTCACTGGTACAGAGCAACACCCACACCCTGAACGCTCAACTTCAGGAAGTGGAAGGCCGTATCGCCGAGCAGGAAGCAGCACTGCGGGATTACATGGATTCTTTACGTAAGCGCCAGTCACCGTCGTTACGCCTGCTGGTAGTGGAGTGTGATGACGAGATAGCGAAGCTACAGCAGCAGCGCGCCGAACTTGAGCAGGCGCTAGCCACCGACACTATCGACGACAAAGAAGAATTCCTGGCTCGTCTTGACCTTGAGAGCAGCGAGGGACGCGCACGGGCTAACGGTCTGTTGAAGCGGCTAAAAATCCTTGTGTACTTCGACCCGGCACAGCACCGCTACCGCATCGAGCAAGACGGTGTACGCATCTTTGATGTTATCGACCGACCAACGCAAGAACCGATGTTCTACCCTGCGACACCCGCCCTTGCTACAACGATCCAAAAGCAAGACGGTACGTTCACACCACGACTGAACGACGATGACACGTACGAAGAAGACCACGACGACATCCATGACGTAGGCGTGATCGACAGCGACGACGACAGCGAACAACTTCTGACAACTGCTTAACCGACCTACACAGAACGCCCAGTTTGTTAAGAAAATCCCCGCGTTCATCTTCTTATACACACAGAAATTGCACGAAAGTCAGGCCCGGCATAACCCATGAACGGGGCATGTCGGGCCGTTTTGTATGGAACATTCACTTCGTTGAACTAAGTTGAAGAAAGTGCTTGACAAGTTAAGGTTTTCATGATCTAGAAATTTGACAAGCATGCGACCTGATGCTATAATTGTTCTTAGTTGCAATGTCAAGAGCGGCGTGATTCATCTGCCCGCGAAGCAGCAAATAAACAACACTTAACAAACCTACGATAACAACCTGTTATCCGTTCACTTATACGGAGGATTTCCTATGGGCAATCAACAAGCAAAACCTGCGTTCGGTCAGCGTAAGCGGTCGAATGATTACTACTTAGCAACTCGTGCGTACATCGAATCGCTACGAGCCACCACCACCTTGCGTGACATCGCATCCATGATGAATCGAATGGGCTGGACGAGTCCCGCTGGCAAGCCTTGGGTAAAACAAACCGTTGCGAATTTCGTTCGCAGCAAAAACATTTAATACACGAAGGGACAAGACAATGACAAAGACTACAACTCAAGCCGCGCCAGTAGAAGCGCAGATCGACGTACGCCCGGACGCAATCACGATTATTGACCGTAACGAAGTAGCGTTCTGCGCTGCAATGGCACTCATTCGCACCGGATGGGAGATTTCGCACCGCTATCCGCCTAAATACTTCGAACATTCGGGGCAAACCACGATTATGCTTGTTCGCTCCAAGCCTACGCTAGAGGTAAATACACTGGCTATCGAGCTTGCGAACAAAGCAGAGGCACTAGCAGCAGAGAAGCACCGTGCAGCCTATGAGCGCGACGTTGCACTAGCCGCAGAAAAGATTGTCACCGACGCGAAGAAGGCAGCAGCACAGGCCGAGCTAGCGGCAAAGATCGAAGCCCAGCGCCAAGCACTGCAAGCACTGGAAGCTGCCGCCAAGGCCACAGAGTAAGCCATCACAGCAACTAGAATCGATTTGGAAGGCCGTAGAGGGCCATAGGAGAGCCGCAAACGCATCGCTAGGGGGTGAGCCTACCCAAGCCCTGAAAAGCGCCCTGAGAGCGCTCTAGAGCGTTTTAAGCGGTTCATATCGAAAGCCCTTCTACGATACGCCGACTGCACCTAACCAGGCAACAGGATTTACGTATTAGAACGGTTTTCAGAAGTCCCGAAAGTGGGCCATCCTCATAGGTAGATGTTGCCCCCAGAACAGACAACGCTCCGGGCTGTCAGAGCAGTAACCTAGTAGTACAACTTAGTAATACACCTAGTGATACCAACAGTAAGCCCTAGCGGAAGCCTAAGGCAACCCAGTACAACAACCTCTCCCCCACCTTGAAAGGGGAGAGCCTAGCAATACAGCTATTGAAGGGAGTCCATGAAATGAAGAAGCAAACAATAAGCAATGAAATCCTAGCCGTTAACGGTGGCCTGGACTCCGAAAGAGCACTAGGCACGGCACACGACATCATGAAGTACCACGACCTGTGCCAGCCCGTTCTCTACCATCTGGTACTGACAGGAGCGACTGAGACAGCGACGTACCGAAAAGTCATCAAGGCTCTAGTGCGTCGGTTGCGTGACTACGGTTGCCGTGTGGAGTACTTTGGAGCGTTTGAAGCGGCAGAGGACAAGGGCGGCATTCACGCCCACTGCTTCGTGCTGATCGAGACATCGAAGAAGTTCCCGAAGAAGATCATGAACGTCAACGACGGCGAGTACCTGCACGATCTGGCCGTCAAGAACAATCTGGTCAACAAGGACGGATCAACTGCCCGTATCCACGTAGCCAAGCCAAAGAACGCCATGCACGGCGGCGAGTTCTTCGCCCGGCCTGTAGTGGAAGGCGGCAAGCTGGAAGACTGCATGAAGTGGTGTACATACGTGTTCAAGTCCAGATCGAAGGACGCTGTACCGGGACGGGAAACCTACTTCAACAGCGAGTTCAAGGCCAACAAGGAGCGCCGCGAAGCTACCAAGTTCAGAACAAACAAGAAGCCCGAACAACCATCAACAACCATTAACGTATAAGGAGACAGCAGCATGACAACAATGACACCAGCAGCACACAGGTACATCGCAGGCCTGTATGAATCGCCCCGGGTTTTGCG
>DEKZ01000258.1:0-2215 GCA_002354135.1 Massilia sp. UBA2709
CGCGCCTTCAGCCTGCTGCGTCACCGCGAGCGCTACCGCAGCCGCGCCTCGCTCGCGTTCGCGGCGCTGATCGGCGCACCCGGAACGGCCGGCGACGCGCCCGGCGCAGGCACGCAAACCTGAGCGGGCGTCACGAAATGCCGCGGGGCTGTAGAGCAAGGCTGCCGGGGCCGGCTTGCGGTCCGGGCGATCCATCCACGACTGACGCAGCGAAGAGGTGACGATGAACTGGCTTCCCGACGCGTGGTCCGACCTGTTCGTGGTCGAGACCCCGGTACTCGAACTGGTCGTGCGCGGCACGATCCTGTATTTTGCGATCCTGGTCCTGATGCGCTTCATGCCGCGCCGCACCGGCGGCGAGCTGGCGACGATGGACCTGATCTTCCTGCTCCTGGTCGCGGAAGCGGCGTCGAACGCCTTCGGCGAATACGCCTCGGTCTCCGAGGGGCTGATCCTGGTGGTCGTCCTGATCGGCTGGGACTTCATCGTCAATGCCGCCAGCTACCGCTTCCGCTTCATCGAGAAACTGGTCTCGTCGCCGCCGATCCAGGTGGTGCGCGACGGGCGTATGCTCAGGCGCAACATGCGACGCGAATTCCTGACCGAGGAAGAGCTCATGAGCTCGCTGCGCCACCAGAGCATCGCTTCCCTCGACCAGGTCAAGGCCGCCTACATCGAGGGCGAGGGCGCGCTCACGGTGATCCGGTTCGACGACAAGTGAACACGGCACGGCACAGCGCGGCGGCGCACCGCAGCGTACCCTTGGAGTTGACGAAAAAACCAGCTGCGCTATACTCATCCGGTCTAGAACACCACGACTTTCGCACCGACGTGAACCCTTACCGCATCCGCCGCCATGCCGAACACGCCTGCCCACACCGGGCCGGGCGCCGCGTGGCGCGCCGCTGCCCGCGTCCTTGCGCACGCCTTGCCCTTAGCCTCTCCTCGCACGAATGCGGCGCCCTGTACGCCCGCCTCGTGCACCTGTCCACGCGAGATATCGCCGGCCTCTCCTGAGCTCGGCGAGCGCCGGGCGCCCACGCGGTTCCCAGCCTCCCGAGCCTGTCCACGATCTGCCTGAGCTGCCAGCCCCGCGCTGGCCGACTTTTCATTTCGTTCTGGCGGCCGCGCACTCGCGCCGGCCGCGAAAGGCCATTGCAATGACCGCACCACGCTACCTGCAACAACACGATGCCGCCGTGCTGAGCCGGCTTGCCGCCGCCTGGATGGGCGCCGGCGGCGAACGCGCACGCGCCGGCGCACGCCTGGCCGAGGTCCTGGCCACGGCCATCCTGCTGCCCGAATCCGACGAGCCGGCGCAGTACGCCGCCCTGTATTCCCACGTCAGCTGCCGCAACCGCGGCAGCGGCGAGCGCGAGGGTGTCTTTATCGCCTGCCCGCAGGATGCGAACCTGGCCCTGGCCCAGGTGTCGCTGCTCACGCCGCTCGCATTGGCCGTGCTCGGGCGCGCCTGTGGCAGCGTGGTCGGCATCGAGGACCCGGACGGCGGGACGCAGCAGTTCGAGATCCTCGCCATCACGCCCCCGGTGCGAGCCGACTGGCCGCCGCGCCGGGCGCCGGCCGCGCAGTTCGCGTACTGCTTCTGAAGGGCGCCGCCGCACCCACGCGGCGCAGGACACCCAAGTTTCAACCACGACGGGTCGCGCCGAGGCGCGGCCTCGTCCATGGCAAAGGAGAACCGCATGCACGACATCAAGAAAATCTTGTTGGCCACCACCCAGAGCGCGCAGTCGCGCAACGCCGAACTGCGCGCAGCCCTGCTCAGCGCCCAGCTCGACGTGGGCGCGTTCGACATGATCGCTGTCAGGCAGAGCAAGCGCGGCATGGGCGTGCCCGTCACCACCTACAGCCATCTCGAAGTCGGCTGCGGCGTGCTGCGCGCCTGGGTCGCCGGGCAGCGCCGCCCGTTCGCGCTGCCGGACCATCCGGACGCGGTCGACGTGCTCTGGAACGTCCAGCCCAGGCCGGCGGCGGCGATCGTGGTCGGGCGCGCCCAGGAGATGGCGGCCGACCTGACGATCCTGGCGCCGCACCGGCGCAACGCCTTCCTCAAGCTGCTGGCGACCTCCGACAGCGACGAGATCGTCCGGCGCAGCCGCAACGCGGTGTTGGTGGTGCACCAGGAGCCGCGCGAGGTCTACCAGCGGGTGCTGGTGGCGGTCGACTTTTCGCAAGACGCGCTGAACGCGGCGCG
>DEKZ01000258.1:2284-2559 GCA_002354135.1 Massilia sp. UBA2709
GGCGCTGGCGCCGAGCGCCCACTTCACCTTCCTGCACGCCTACCGCCTGCCCGACGAAGGCCTGATGCGCGAGTACGAAGTGCCGGCCGGCGTGGTCGACGCCTACCTGGTGCGCGGCTGCGAGGCGGCGCGCGAGCGCTTGTCAGGCTGGATCGACTCGCTCAAGCCGATGCGCCAGCCGCGGGCGCGCGCCGTGCATTCAGGCTTTCCGGTGCCGGTGATCCGCTCCTGCGCGCGGCGCATCGGCGCCGACCTGGTCGTGCTCGGACGCCAGG
>DEKZ01000398.1:0-189 GCA_002354135.1 Massilia sp. UBA2709
GCACCGAGCAGGGTGACGGTGACAAGCTCCGGCGCATCGGGCGCGAGCAACTGCTCCTTGGCGGCGCGGCAGCGCTCGGTCAGCTGGGCCAGGCGCGCCGCCGACAGGCGTTCGCGCGGCGCTGCACTGCCAGCCGCCTCGCCGGCCGCATCAATCATGCGCGCCTCGACCAGGTGGGCCAGCGCCAGG
>DEKZ01000398.1:255-3326 GCA_002354135.1 Massilia sp. UBA2709
GTCCATGTTGTCGCCGCCGAGGATCAGGTGGTTGCCCACGCCGATGCGGGTGAGCGCCGGTTCGCCGTCCTCGAGTTCGACCTTGACCAGGCTGAAGTCGGTGGTGCCGCCGCCGACGTCGGCCACCAGCGCCAGGCGCGTGCCGGCCAGGTCCTGCGCCAGGGACGCGCGGTGGCGGTACAGCCAGTCGTAGAGGGCGGCCTGCGGTTCTTCCAGCAGGCGCAGTTGCGGCAGGCCGGCCAGCTTCGCCGCTTCCAGGGTGAGGGCGCGCGCGCCTTCGTCGAAGGAAGCGGGTACGGTCAGCACCAGCTGCTGCCGTTCCAGCGGGTGATCGGGAAAGCGGATGTTCCAGTTGGCGCGCAGGTGGGCCAGGTAGCTGGCGCTGGCCGCCACCGGCGATACCTTCGGCACCTCGGGCTCGGCGCCCCAGGGCAGGATGGGCGCCATGCGGTCCACGCCCGGGTGCGAGAGCCAGCTCTTGGCGCTGGCTACCAGGCGGCCGGGTGTGGCCGCGCCGAGAGTGCGCGCCAGGCGGCCGACGGCTACCTGGGCGACGCCGGCCACATCGGGCAACAGCCAGGGCAGCTGCAGTTCGCCAGGGGCCAGTTCGCCTTCGGCGGGGTGGTAGCGGTTCGAAGGCAGCAGGGGCTGCCCGGCCACTTCGCCGGGCGCCACCAGCTGCTCGATGGTGAACAGTTCGACTTTATCGGCGCCGGGTGCGGCGTAGGCCAGCACCGTATTGGTGGTGCCGAGGTCGATGCTGACCAGCCAGGGCGTCACGGCGTATCAGGCGCGGTGCGAACGTCGAACTCGACCTTCCAGCGCTGGCCGTCCGGCGACAGCGCCGCCAGCTCCAGCGTGCCGGCTTCGGTCGCCAGCGCGTGCAGTTTCACCTGCACCACGTCGCCCGGCGTGCGGCCCTCGGCCGGCAGCGTGGCCTGGATCTCGTTCAGCTCCTGCAGCTCGTCCGGACCCCAGAAGTCGAGCACGTCGCCGATCTGGTCCTGGCGGCGCGTGGTCGAGCCGAAGAAGCGGAAGTGCACCGGCTCGCCGACCACCAGGCCGAATTCCTGGCCCGGCAGTTCCAGTTCGCTGCCTTCTTCCATGCCGAAGGGCGCCACGCACAGGGCCTGGATCGGCGGCTCCATGCCGGGGATGGCCGGCATCGAGGATTCCACGCCGACGTAGTAGGAACGGGCCGTGCCGCCGCGGATGCGCACGCCGCCGCCGCGCCGCGCATAGCTGTAGTAGGCCGCGCCGCGGGCCACGGCCAGGTCGAGGTCGGCGCCTTCGAGCATGCGCGCCGGTTCCGCGCCTTCCATGTAGAGCCAGTCGTTCATGGTGTCCATCACGCGCTGGGCGAGAATGCCGGATTTGAAGACGCCGCCATTGAACAGCACCGCGCTAGGATGCAGGAAGGTGTGATCGGCGCTCACGCGGCCTTCGAAGCCTGCCAGCTCGGCGGTGGCGCCGGCCTGGCGCGCCAGGAAGGCCGCCAGGTGCTTGGTGACGGCGGCGTCCTGCGCATACGGCAGGCCCAGCTGGGTCAGGCCGGCACGGGTGCGGACGGCCGGGCGCGCGCTCGCTTCCACGCGCGGGAAGAAACCGTCGGTGATGAAGGTCGTGACTTCCTCGCGCGTGAGTTCGGTGCGGATCGAGCCGCCGATGAGTTTCGAGCCGCGGCTCGGCACCACGATCGGCCAGGTGGTGGCGTTGGCGTCGGCCAGCAGGTGTTCCTTGGCGCCGCGGCAGCCGTAGGTGAGGGCGCGCATCTGCCAGGCGTCGAGCTGGGTGCCGTTGGCGGCGAGTTTCCTGGCTACCAGGTGGGCCAGCGCCAGGTCCATGTTGTCGCCGCCGAGCAGGATGTGGTCGCCCACGGCCACGCGGTGCGGTTCCAGCTTGCCCTCGCGTTCGAGGATGGCGATCAAGGAAAAGTCGCTGGTGCCGCCGCCGACGTCGACGACCAGCACGATGTCGCCGGCTTTCACCTGCTTGCGCCAGGCGCCGTTGCTGCCCTGGATCCAGCTGTACAGGGCGGCCTGCGGCTCTTCGAGCAGGGTGGCGGAGCTGTAGCCTGCGTTGCGCGCCGCTTCGGCGGTCAGCTCACGCGCGCCCGGATCGAAGGAAGCCGGGATGGTGACGGTGACCTGCTGCTGGTCGAACGGCGCTTCCGGATGCGCCTGGTCCCAGGCGCGGCGCAGGTGCTGCAGGTAGCGGGTCGAGGCTTCGAGCGGCGAGACGCGCGTGACTTCTTCCGGGGCATCGCTCGGCAGGATGGCGGCGCGGCGGTCCACGCTCGGGTGCGAGAGCCAGCTCTTGGCCGAGGACACCAAACGGATCGGCGTGGTGGCGCCGCGGCTGCGCGCCATTTCGCCTGCGATGGTGGTCTCGCCTTCGGTGCTCCACGGCAGGGCCAGTTCGCCCGGCGCCAGTTCGTCCGGATGCGGCAGGTAGAGGAAGGAGGGCAGCAGCGGCAGCGCCTCGACGGTGCCGGGTGCGGTCAGCTGGGGTACCGGCAGCACGCCGTGGGCAGTCTTCTCGCCGTCGCTGGCTTCCAGGTCGACATACGAGAGGGCGCTGTGGGTCGTGCCCAGGTCGATGCCGATGGCGTAACGGGCGCTCACAGTTCCACCTCCGCCGGAGCGATGATGCTGGCGTCGTGTTCCTTCGCCAGTTGCGGCAGGCGCACGTCCGTTGCACGCCAGCCGCGGTGCGACAGCGTGCCCTTGAACGGCGCCTTGCCGACAACGTTGCCGGTCAGGCGCACGCTGGCCGCATCGAAGCCTTCTTCCAGCGTGACGCGCGAACCTTCCGCTTCGGCGCGGACGGGCTGGATCGTGAAGTGTTCCTTCAGCACGCGGGCGCAGCCTTCGTGCACGACGCGGGCGGCGGCGCCGATGTCGGCATCGGCGTAGGCGGCCAGGTTCTCGTTGGCGAAGTCGATCAGGCGCGCTTCGCGCTGCAGCAGGGTCAAGAGTTGCAGGGCGGCTTCCGGCGTCGTTTCGCGCAGCGGCGTCGGGGCAGGTGAGACTGGCGCCGGGGCAGGAGCGGGCGCAGGCGCAGGCGCAGGC
>DEKZ01000475.1:0-325 GCA_002354135.1 Massilia sp. UBA2709
CCGAGCGCACCCTGTCCGGCGCGAAGTTCCTGCAACTGCGCGACCAGATCAGCGCGGCGAGCGGCGCGCGCTTCCTCTTGCAACCCTGCCACGGCCTGGCCGACCAGATCGAGTTCGGCGAACTCGATTCCAACGAGACCGACGCCCTGCTGGCGCGCTACATCCTGCCGCTGCTCGAAGGCGGCGCCGATACCCTGGTGCTCGGCTGCACGCATTACCCGCTGGTGCAGGCCTCGATCGAGAAGATCATCGCGCGCGCGACGGATCGCGCAGTGGCGCTGGTCGACACCGGGGACGCCGTGGCGCGCCAGCTCGCGCGCCTGCT
>DEKZ01000475.1:397-7034 GCA_002354135.1 Massilia sp. UBA2709
GCGCCAGCTCGCGCGCCTGCTGGCGAACGCCGGCTTGGCGCGGACACCGGACGACACCATCGCCCGCCTCGACGGCTACACCAGCGCCAGCGCGACCGCCCTGTCGGCGGCGTTTGCCAGCCTCCTGGGGCTCGATCCGCCAGTGCACGAGGTGGAATCCGGGCCCGCTGGCACCTTGTTGATCAGACCGAACAATTAAATTTGCCAGTTTGCTTCGGAGTTTGTATAATCTTGTTCTGTCTTCGCAGCACTGAAGACAAAAAGCAAGACAATGGTGGCTGTAGCTCAGTTGGTAGAGTCCAGGATTGTGATTCCTGTTGTCGTGGGTTCGAGTCCCATCAGCCACCCCAAGAATTCAAGAGAAAGCCCGGCCTTTGGTCGGGCTTTTTCGTTTTAGGACAAGCTGACCTCCGTCGTTCTTGTCGATCTATAAAATTAACTTCTGGGAAGCAAGTGTGAGAGAATTTTGGTTTTAAGGCTCGCACACTTGGTATGCTCGACATCCTCTTCTTCTTCGTTGATATCTTCGCTTCGAACAAGGCCGCAACAGCGGCAACGTTCGCGGCAGCGATTACTGCAGCGTTTGCCTCCCTCAAGTTCTACAGCGACAAGGCCGCCAAAGTCACCGACTTCCGTAAAGCCTGGGTTGAAACCCTGCGGCAGGCGGTGTCCGAATTCAGCGGCAGCACGCATACCATCGCAGGAAGAATCGTCATCAGGATTGCCCATGGCGCCACCCGTAATGCCGTGCAGCCGGGCACGGCACAACGCTGGTCATCCGTTCTTTCCCTCCTTGGCCGCACCGGCCCGGCCGAAACACCCTTCGACAAGGATTTGGAAACCGAGCTCATGGCCCAATGGGCGACACTTCGGCTTTCCTACAACAAGGTCGTGCTCCACCTGAACCCGACCGAGCACTCGGCATACATCGTCGCCGAAGAAGCTGTGGCAAAAGCCTTGCTTGCCGAGGAAGCCGCCGCCAAGGATGCCGCGCCGGATACGACGAAAAGCGCCTCCGGCGAACAGTCGAATGTCGTCGCTTTCCTCTATTGGTGCGTCAGTGTCGCAGAAAGCCGCGCGAGGATCTTGCTGGACCATGCCTCAAGTCCCTGGTGGAAGAAAGCCGGACGAAAGATTCATTCGTGGTGGCGGTGGGTAACGCGCGCCCAGCCGGAAGCACTCAAGGATGAAGAAAAACTGACTGGCTTCGAGGAAGCGCAAAAGTACATTCATCGAGAATGCATTGACGCCGGCTCCTGCCTCCTGCTGTCGGCATTCGCAACGAAGCGTTTACTGTACGGGAAGTATCCCAAGGTCGCCCCACGGATTTCCAACATCGAAAAAGGCATCCGTGTCGTCGACACCTCCGCCGCCCTGGTCATCAAGAGTGTATGGGAAGCCATCAAGAAGGGAGAACCCGCCTATCGATGGGCAAGCTTCCTTGCCATCCTGCTTTCCCTGACCATCATGTGCGTGATCCTGTTTGCCCTGTTCGCATCGCCGTCGACGGCGGGTAGCCGCGGCCACAACGTTACCCGCGCACAAACTGGGATGCTCATGTCCGAACGCGCATGAGCTGGTCAGTTATCCTCGTGGCCACAGGTTACGCCCTTCCTGCGCCCAGGCCCGGCTGGCTCGCCTGACGGGCCTCGCCCCCAGGTGGATGCCGGCGCTTGCCGGTTGCGCCATTCCTCGAACTGCGCCACCGGCAGCGGGCGACTGAAATAGTAGCCCTGCCCCAGGTGGCAGCCGCGCTCGCGCAGGTAACGCAGCGCCGTGTCGGTCTCGATGCCTTCGGCAACCAGTTCCAGTCCCAGGCTGCTTGCCAGGGCGATGACGGCGTCGATGACCGCGCGGCTGGCATGGTCGCTGTCGATGCGGCGCACGAAGGACTGGTCGATCTTCAGCTTATCGAGCGGCAGGGTCGACAGGGTGCTCAGGCTGGAGTAGCCGGTGCCGAAATCATCGAGCGCAACCCTGACGCCCAATGCCTTCACTTCATGCAGGATGTCGACTGCTTCGGCCAGGTTCTCCATGACGGCCGTTTCGGTCAACTCGATGACCAGGCAATGCGGATCGATGCCCGAGGCCGCGACCAGGTCGCGTATGCGCTGTACGAAGCCGGAACGCCGGAACTGCAGTGCCGACACGTTGACCGAAACGCTCAGCGACATGCCGCGTGCACGCCAGTCGACCTGCTGACGGCAGGCCTCTCCCGCCACCCAGTCGCCAATCGGGGCGATCAGTCCACAACTTTCGGCGATCGGGATGAACACTCCCGGACCCAGCGCCGGACTGGCGCCGTCCTCGAGACGCACCAGCGCCTCGACTCCATCCACCCGGCCTGATGCGAGGTGGACGATCGGCTGGTAGTGCAGCAGCAGGCCGCCGTGCTCGAGCGCCGTCTGCAGGCGGCGCTCCACGTTCAGCGTGAACTGGGCCTGGGCCCCCATCTCGGCCGAATACCAGGCGTAGCCGGCCCGGCCGCCCTGCTTGACCTCGAGCATGGCCATGTCGGCGGCATGGATCAGCGCACTCGCGGTCTCCCCGTCCTGAGGGAAGCGGCTGATGCCGACCGATGCCGACAGGACGACCTCGATATTGCCAAGCCGGATAGGCTGCGAAACGGCATGGATGATGTCCTCGGCCCTGCGTGCCGCCTGGGCGGCGGGATCGTCCGGGCACGGCAGGACGAGCAGGAACTCGTCGCCGCCGACGCGCGCCAGCAGATCGTCGCGGCGCACGCAGCCGCGCAGCCTGCGCGCCACTTCATGCAGGACGCGGTCGCCCGCATCATGGCCATAGAGGTCGTTGACGGGCTTGAAACGGTCGAGGTCGACAAACAGCAGGGCGCCGCTTCCTTGCGCGCCGCGCGCCCGCGCCAGTCCCTTTTCGAGGAACCTGGTCGCCTGGGCGCGGTTCGCCAGTTCGGTCAGGCCGTCGTGCGACGCCGCCCAGCGGATCGCCTGTTCGGCCTGCCGCCGCTCCCGGATATCGCGCGGCACCACGTGCATCAGCCATTCCCCCTTGTGCTCGAGCACGGTCGCGGTGATCTCCACCGGGATGTCCACCCCATCCTTGCAGCGGTAGGTGCGCTCGAAAGGCGGCTTCTGCGCGCTGCGGCACTCTTCGAACACCGCCTGCAATCGTTCGGGCGTGGTCGGCAGGTCGACCTGGAACAGGGTCATCGACAGCAATTCGGCATGGCTGTAGCCGAGCCGCTCGGAAGCCATCCGGTTGGCGTAGCGGATGTTGCCGCGCTCGTCGAGGAGCAGGCGCATTTCGTTGGCATGCTCCGTGAAGAACTTAAACTGCTGCAATTCGTCGTGCTGCGCACGCAGCGCCGCATCCCGCTCCTGGAGCAGGGTCGCGGCACGCTCGATCGCCGTGGCGACCTCGACCGCCTCCGAGATGTGCACAGCCGGCATCGGCGGCGGCGCGCCCCGGCCCAGCGCCGCGGCCGGCTCGATGAGCGCGTGAATCGAACTGGAAATGCGCCGGCTCACGTAACGGGCCAGCAGGAGTCCGAGGGCGAACAGGACCGCCACCGTGGCGCTCAACCAGGCCAGCCGGGTCCACAACGGACCGCTGACCTGTGCCCGCGGCACCCCGACGATCGTCGTGTAACCCGTGCGTGGCGAGCGCGCGAATACGGTGAAGTTCGGCACCCCATCCAGGCTGGTGCTTTCCAGGCTGCCCTCGGGCCGTTGCGCGATCGCCGCACGCAGGGATGGCAGCGCCGGCTGGCCGATGAACCTGTCGGCGTTGCGGCTGCGTGCGGCAACGATGCCATCCCTGTCGAGCAGGCTGGCCAGCCAGCCATCGGGCAAGCCCCGCTCCTGCAACAGCGTGGTCAGATTCGAAGCGGGAACGACCATGGCCAGCACATGGATGACCTGGCCAGCGCGCCTGACCGGAACATGGATGCCGAGCACGGGCCGGCCGCGTTCGTCGGCGGCCAGGTTCGCTATCCATGCATCCCCGGTCTCGACAACCCGGCGCACGGCGCGCGTCTCGCCGACGGATGCCCGCACATGCTTCCCGGCTTCAGGAATGCTGACCAGGCGGCTGCCGTCGCGCCGGTAGATCGCGACCTGCCCACCGAGGGACGCCACCGACATCGCGTGCGTCGCGTGCTGGGCGAAAGCGGCGAGATCGCCGGACGCCAGCTCATCGGAGTCGGCCAGGTATTGGGCCAGTGCCTGGGTCTGCAGGAGACGCTTGTCCGCAGCCTGGCCGATCGAGCGCGCGACCTGGATGGTGTCCTCGGTATAGCGCTGGCGTTCCTCGCGGTATTCGGCAAACAGGAAGATCGCCATCCCGACCAGGCCGGGCAGCAGGCAGACCAGCACCAGGGCGCCCAGCAACTGGGCGACGGGGCGATGCTGCTTCGCAAATGAAATGCTGGACGTTCGGGACATTACTGTGGAGATCGAGGACTGGCGGGCCACTGATCATAACGACTTACTATGAAGAAAGCATAGTTGGAATTTGGCAAGTGTCCGTTTGACGCCACGCTCCTTCCCTTACTTCCAGCTCTTCTGCGTTGCTTGTGACAATCGGTGACTTTTCGCATGGCGGGCTGATGTAGAATCACGCAACAAATATTTCCACATAACAACAACGGTAAAGCCAGGCGCCGGCGCTAGCGCCACTGGCAATGGCCCTGCCTCCTGTCCACGAGTCCAACACATGAACACTGTCACCGATATCGCACCCACCCCCACGTCCGGCGCGGTCGCCGCCCACGATGTGCCAATTCCCCTGCAACACGTCGACAGCCTTGCCGCCCATACCACGGCCAACATCGGCGATGCGCGGGTGACGGGCATGGCGCAACAGCTGCTGAACTACGATCCCGAAGCCATGGTCTGGCAGGATTCGCCCAACCTGTCGATGATGCTCTCGAGCCTCATCAAGTGGACGCTGATCGTTGCGGTGTGGATCGCCGTGCTCGCGCTGCTCGCGCCGCGCGCCGCCGCGCCGCAAGCGGAGGCGCAGCAGCAGGCCCAGGTCGAGAAGACCGAAGAGAAGCCGGCCCGCGGCAAGAAGCCGACCCGCAAGGACAAGGCAGCCAAATCGGAGAGCGCGCCCCCGGCTCCCGCACCGGAGCCGGCGGCAGCCGAACACCCGTGGCGGCCCTTCATCAAGTGGATCGGCCTGCTGGTCGTCGCGTACCAGGTCTACGCGCACCTGGTCTGGGCCCTGCGCCTCAAGTGCATCAAGTACAAGATGTCCTCGCAGCGCCTGATCGTCCAGAGCGGCATCTTCAGCAAGACCACGAATACCTATGAGCTGCACCAGCTCCAGGCCGGCCAGGTCCAGAGCCCCTTCTTCCTGCGCCTGTTCGGCTGCGCCAACCTGTACGTGGGAGTATGGCTGATCGGCATCCGCAATGCCGAGGCGGTACGCGACCTCATCCGGAACGCTGGCCAGATCGAGGCGAGCCGCATGGACAAGGCGCGCTGGCGTTGATGTTTGCTGATTCGTTCAGGTAGAAAGCAGAAGACCCGGCCACGCCGGGTCTTCTGCTTTGTGCCCTACTTTTTTCCCGTCGCCCGCCATCCCGGCGGGCCGGTGCATCCGTATCAGTAGCGGTTCGGGTTGTTCGGACGGCTATCGACACGGTTCGGCACGCCGTCGTTGTCGCGGTCGCGGTCGTAACGGTTCGGGACGCCATCGCCGTCGCGGTCGCGGCGCGGGGCATTGTGGCGGTCGACCCGGTCGCCGTGGCGCCAGCCGCCCTGCTCCAGGTACCAGCCGTTACGGTCGCGGCGCCATTCGGCACGCTGGTAGATATACCCCGGACGCACTTTCTCGTAGTGGCCCTTGACCCAGGTGTAACGATGGCCCGTCCAGTTCCAGTAACCCGGCACCCATTCGAAACCACGGCGCGCGGCCGGGATCACTTCGTGGCGCGGCGCAGGGGGCGCCTTCTTCACGATGATGACTTCCGTGCGGGTCTGCGCCTGGACCGGGCTGAAGGCGGCGGTGCTGATCAGGACGGCGGCGGCAGTGAAGAGGATTCGTTTCATGGTAGTGCTCCTGTTGGTTCGGTGTGAGATCACTATAGTCAAACGTTCCCGTATGCAGTAGAACTGATGCAAGTTCTTACACCCGAAACATTTGCTCGCACCCTGGGTAACGAAGCATTTACACCATCGCTGAATTTGTAACAGCGGGCCTTTCGGCGTCCCCGAAAACAAAACAGCCGGCGCAAGGCCGGCTGTTGATGATGCTGGATAAAGCGGACAGATTAGTCCAGCTTCCAGGCGTAGTCGACCTTGGTCGTGGTCTGGGCCGGCGAGCCGTCCTTGGTGCCCGGCTTGAACTTGCATGCCGACAGGCCCTTCAGGGCTGCCCTATCGAGGCCCTTGAAGCCGCTCGACTTTTCCAGCTTCGAATCGACGACGCTGCCGTCGGCGCCGACGACGAAGGACATCGAGGTGACGCCCTGCTCTTCGTTCATCAGCGACGCTTTTGGGTATTCGACCTTGCACTTCGACGGGTCGAAGGAAGCCGGGACTTCCGCGGCGAATGCCGAGCCGGCGAAGGAGGCGAAGACGAGGGTAGCAATGGCGCTCAGGTAAGGCTTTTTCATAATTTTTAATATCCCTAAAGTGGTTAATGTGCCGCT
>DEKZ01000475.1:7052-7407 GCA_002354135.1 Massilia sp. UBA2709
CCGCTGACTGCTTGCGGTCTTTCAGTGTGCCCGGCAGCTTCGCCGTAGATTAGAATTCTTCCCATTCGTCGTTGCCCGCGGCAACGCTTGCCTTCTTCGGCTTGGCCGGCGCGGCCTCCGCGGCCGGCTTCTTCAGTGCGGGACGCGCCTGGCGGGCGGCCGGAGCGCGCACCGCAGGCACCTTCGCGACCGGTGCAGCAGCGGCCGGGGCCGGAGCCAGGACCGGCTCGGCCAGGGTCTCCTCGCCTTCGATCAGCTTGAAGATGCTGACCACGCGCGCCAGTTCGCCGGCCTGGTCCTGCAGGCTCTGGGCGGCGGCGGCAGCTTCCTCGACCAGCGCGGCGTTCTGCTGGGT
>DEKZ01000475.1:7433-7554 GCA_002354135.1 Massilia sp. UBA2709
GCTCATGATGTCGGTCACGCGCTTGACGCTCGCCACCACCTCGTCCATCGTCACGCCGGCCTGGCCGACCAGCTTGCTGCCGCGCTCGACCTTCTCGACGGAGTCGCCGATCAGGGTCTTG
>DEKZ01000475.1:7622-13295 GCA_002354135.1 Massilia sp. UBA2709
TTGGTCTGGAAGGCGATGCCGTCGATGACGCCGATGATGTCGGCGATCTTGCTGGCCGAGCTGTTGATCTCGCCCATCGTGCCGACGACCTGCGACACCACGTCGCCGCCCTTGCGCGCCACGTCGGACGCGGTCGCGGCCAGCTGGTTGGCTTCGCGGGCGTGATCGGCGTTCTGCTTGACGGTGGTGGTCAGGGTTTCCATGGCCGAAGCGGTTTTTTCCAGCGAGCTGGCCTGCAGTTCGGTACGCGAGGACAGGTCGATGTTGCCGGCGGCGATTTCACGCGAGGCGGTGCCGATGGTTTCGGTGCCGCGGCGCACCTGGCCGACGATCTTGACCAGGCTGTTGCGCATCTCGCTCATCTCGGCCAACAGGCTGCCGCGCTCGGCGGTGCTGGTGTCGATCGCGATCGCCAGGTTGCCGTGGGCGATGCTGCCGGCGATCTTCGTGGTGTAGTCGGGCTCGCCGCCCAGTTGCTTGATCAGGCCGCGGGTGATGACCCAGGCGGCCGCCACGCCCATGACGACGGCGACGACCAGCATGATGACCATGAAGTTACGTGCGTTCACGAACGCGTCGGCGGCGTCCTGCTGGCTCTGGGCGCTCTGCTTGTCTTCCAGCGCAACCAGCTTGTCCAGCGCTTCGGTCCACTTCTTCTGGACCGGACGCACTTCCTTGACCATCACGCGGGTTGCGTCCATGGCGTTGTTGGCCAGGTAGAGTTCCGAGGCCTTGGCGATGGCGGGAATCGCAGCCGCTTCATGCTGCTTGATCTCGGCCAGCAGGGTCTTCTCGTCCTGGCTGCCTTCGGCGGCGAAGATCTGGCTCAGCTTGGTCTGCGCCTCGTTGTACTTGGCGGTCTGTTCCTTGAACTTCTTGAGCTCGGGCTCCATGTCCGCCGGGTCCGACATCAGGGTCAGCACGCGCAGCGAGGCCAGGCGGTCCTGCACGTTGTTGCGCATGTCGATGACCATGCGGCTGGAGACGTTGTTCACGCTCACCACGTGATCGAGACGATCCTGGATCTGGGCCATGCGCAGCACGCCGACCACGGTCACAGCGACCAGCAACACCAGCACCAGGGCGAAACCCAGCCCCAGGCGCATCCCGACCTTCATGTTCGATAAATTCATCTCGCCCTTCCCTCTTCTGTTGTCAGATTTGCTTTGGATTTTATGTCCGCGTGAAGTCCTTTTCGACAATGACTTCCCTTACGGAAATTGTATTTCCGAAAGGATAAATCAAAAATTGACTGTCTAGTCAGGAAAAATCTGCATCTCGAAGGAAACGCCTCACGGGACAGGAACGTTTCTTCAGCAAATCTTCATTGTTGCGAACGAAATTATGGATGGGGTCTTGCTGTAGAGCAAGCACGGTCGGAGCTGTCTACACAAATTCCGACGACCCTGTCGTAAATTTCCTACAGGAATATTGGTTACAGGGCGCGAATGCACGCCGGTGGTGCATTCGCGCACCACCGTGAGTCGGGAAGAAAAGGAAGGAGACGGGAAAGCGATCAGAGATCGCGGATGTGGGCGGCCGCTTCGAGCAGCAGTTGCGGATCGCCGCTGGCGAGCTTTTTCGGGTCGGACAGCATCTGGCGGAAGGCGCGGGCGCCCGGCAGGCCGGCGGTCAGGCCCAGCATGTGGCGCGTGATGCTGTTGAGCTTAAGTCCATGGCCGCCGTAGCGCGCCAGCTGGTCGGCGATATAGGGGACCATCGCGGCCAGCACCTCGGCGCGGGTCTTCGGTGCGGCATCACTGCCGTAGAAGCGCGCGTCCCAGTTCGCCATCACCCAGGGGTTGTGATAAGCCTCGCGCCCCAGCATGACGCCGTCCACGTGCGCCAGGTGGGCGGCGATCTCGTCGTCGGTCTTCACGCCGCCGTTGATGATGATTTCCAGCTCAGGGAAATCGCGCTTGAGCTGGTAGGCCACTTCGTAGCGCAGCGGCGGGATCTCGCGGTTTTCCTTCGGCGAGAGCCCCTTCAGGATGGCGTTGCGGGCGTGGACGATGAAGGTGCGGCAGCCGGCGTCGGCGATCGTGCCGACGAAATCGCGCACGAAATCGTAGCTCTCGTTGTGGTCGATGCCGATGCGGTGCTTGACGGTGACGTCGATCGTGACCGCGTCGCGCATTGCTTTCACGCAGTCGGCCACCAGCTGCGGCTCGTTCATCAGGCAGGCGCCGAACGCGCCCTTCTGCACCCGCTCGGACGGGCAGCCGCAGTTCAGGTTGACCTCGTCGTAGCCCCACTCCTGCCCCAGCTTCGCGCTTTTTGCCAGGTCGAGCGGCTCGCTGCCGCCCAGCTGCAGCGCGATCGGATGCTCGACCTCGTCGTAGCGCAGGTGGCGCTCGACGTCGCCGTAGACCAGGGCGCCGGTGGTGACCATCTCCGTATACAGCCAGGTATGGCGGGTGATCTGGCGGTGGAACACGCGGCAGTGGCGGTCGGTCCAGTCCATCATGGGGGCAACCGACAGGCGGCGGCTCGGCAGCGCGGCGGTGGCCGCTGCCTGGGTGTGTGCTACGTTCATGTTGGTCCAAGAGAGCTGCCCGGACGGACGCGGGCCGGAGCGGCGCCGCGCCGTGCGTCGCCCTGGGCAGGCATGGCGACGCCGAAGGGGGCACATTCTACCCGAGTGCGCCTCTCCCTGCCGGTCTTCCTCGCCGTTTCCGGCTCAGGAAATGCCGGCCCAGTCCGGGAAGCGCGTGAAGAAGCAATGCGTGGTCGGGCTGAAACTGCGGAAGCCCAGGCCGTATTTTTCCGCCAACAAGGCCAGGCTACGCGTCGAGAACAGGCTGATGTGGCCATTGCGCGGCGACGCGTACCACCAGTTCAGGCGCCCCTTCGGCGCGATGTTGCCGTCGCTGGCCAGCGTGGAGAACAGGACCAGGCATTCGTCATCCATCAGGAGACGCAGGTTGGCCATGAGCGTGTTGGCGTCCGGTACGTGCTCGAACACCTCGAACGACGTGATCAGGTTGAATTTGCCGAGCGACGCCGCCGCCGTGCCATCCCCGGGAAAGGGATCGTAGCTGGTCGTATCCCACCCCTGCTGCGCCAGAATGCTGCTCAGGCCGCCATTGCCGCCGCCATAGTCGAGGTGGCGGATCCGGTCGCGCTGCTTGCCGAACAACTGGGCGACCACTTCGGCATTGCCTTGCGGGCGGACCGAGATGTAGTCGGGGTCGACGTGGACGTAGTCCTCGTTATATATATGATTGAGAAAATCCTCATCCGACCAGTCCCGGAACTCCGGCGCCCACGTGTATTCGCAGGCAGCGCAGCGGCGATAGTAGATGGGCACGCCGCACAGATGCAGGTGGATGCCTTCGCTTTCCCTGCAGCTCTTATTAAAGTCGACAACGTCGTAGAGCTCGGCGTGCGTGCCGCACACCGGGCAGTCGTGAACCGCTTGGTTTTCCATAGATTAATCCTGTTGATCGCTAAAGCCCGGCCGCAAAGCGGTTCCGGCATGTCCCTACTTCGTTACAAACGAAGGAGACACCTGTCCTGCCAGCAAGATGCCAAGCAGCCTGCTCTCCTCGTCGCACAGTTCCTCGCCGATCCGTTCGATCGCAGGCCGCAGCGCGTCGAGGTCCCGGTCCAGCCAGGCAAGCTGGCGAAACGCCGTCCAGATCCTGTCGGCCGCGCCCTCCACGCGAATGTCGGACGGCGAGGCGCTGGAGAGCGAGCTGACGAAGGGGAAAAACACCAGGCCCTTCAATTTCTTTTCGTAGATCAGCTTGCGCAGCAACAAGTCGTAGGGGATATGAAGCTCTTCGTGCACGCCGAGCAGTGCGCCGATCTTCTTCAGCGAACGGTGATTGATGATGTAACCGGTTGCGCCGCCAAAAGGCAACTTCGCCAGGTCGAGCAGGCGCACCTCGTCCTTGCCGGTCAGCTCCTGGCGCAGCTTGATGAGATCGAGCATCGTCGACGGGGACACGATCCCGACTTCGGTGAACACGATATCCCAGTCGTAGTTATCGCTGACCCTGAGGAAGTTATCGATCGTCGGCGCGCTGTGCGGGCCGAGGACCGCATCGTCCTCCATCACGAACAGGGGCTCGGTGGCATTCATGTTCAGCGCGATCGACGAGCAATGGCTGAGGAAGCAGGCTTTCTCGGCGGGACGCAGCGTGCCGCCGACGGCGTGCTGCTCGACATAACGGGTGTCGAGCGCGGCAAAGCGTTCGAGGCGCCAGTCAGCGCCGCAGTTAGCGGCCCAGTTCGCTTCGAAGCGGGTACGGCGGTCGCCTGCGCTGTCGAGATTGATGTATATGCACTTCATTTCTTGGGGGGCCTCATGGTTACCGGGTCCGCGCACGGCGCCTGGCGCGGACGTCGCGCTGTACTGCCGACAGCACACGCGAACGGGGGCTGGCTGACAGGAGCATTATAGGTGTCGAAATATTGTTCCGCAAGAAACAAAAACGATTCGCTCGCGCGCCCGGCGCGCAGTTTTCACCAGCGTTGGGAGCGCTTGGCGCCCCTTGGCTGCCCCGCTTCATCTTTTTAAAAAAAATTTCCACACGGCACTTAATGAACTGCTGAGCACGGTCGTCTTGTACTTGTGAGAGCAGATGAACTGCTCCTTGAACCCCAACTTACTGGAGCCTAACATGCTGAGCCTTCACACCAACGCCGCCTCGCTGTCCGCACAAAATTCCCTGTCGTCGACCCAGAACAAACTGTCGACCTCGATGACCCGCCTGTCGACCGGCTTCCGCATCAACTCGGCAATGGACGACGCAGCTGGCCTGCAGATCGCCACCCGCCTGAAAGCACAGACCAGCGGCATGGCTGTCGCAATGCGCAACACCCAGAATTCGATCTCGATGCTGCAGACCGCCGAAGGCGCGCTGAACGAAGTCACCAACATCCTGACCCGCATGAAGGACCTGGCAACCCAGTCGGCCGACGCTTCGTCTGGCGCCAGCGACCGCACCGCGATGCAGGCTGAATTCGACTCGCTGAGCGACGAACTGAGCAACATCATGTCGAACACCAAGTTCGGCGGCACCTCGCTGCTGACCGATGGCACCGGCAAGCTCGCCAGCGCCACCGGCATCCAGTTCCAGATCGGCGCCGACTCGAAGGAAACGATGGTCGGCAGCTTCAATACCGAACTGGACGCAGTCCACGACAACATCATCCTGGCTGCCAAGCAGTACGACGGCGTTGACGCAACCGCGATCACGACCGCCGGCACCGAGATCAAGACCGACACCGCTGCCAACGCCACCATCGGCACCCTCTCCACCGCAATGGACAGCGTCGCCGCCCTGCGCTCGAAGTTCGGTGCCGTGTCGAACCGTCTGGAACACGTGTACAACAACCTGTCGAACATCAGCACCAACACCGCCAACGCCACCGGCCGTATCATGGACGTGGACTTCGCATCGGAAAGCGCGAAGATGACCTCGAACCAGATGCTGATGCAAGCTGGCACCGCAATGCTGAAGCAGACCAACAGCATGTCCTCGATGGTCATGTCGCTCCTGCAGTAATACCGACTCGCCCTGGCTGATCGGCCAGGTTGTCCAGGGCCAGCCGCTTCCACGGCTGGCCTTTTTATTTTGAGCGTGCGCCATGGCCAGCATCTCTTCCGTCCCTCCCCTTCCTCCCCCGGTCGTGCCGCCGCTGCAGGCCGTGGCCGTCGCCGCC
>DEKZ01000417.1 GCA_002354135.1 Massilia sp. UBA2709
GCCGGCGCCAGCGTATCGGGCGGCGGCACCGCCGGGGACGGTGCTGCCGGTAGCGAGACCGGTGGCGGGGCTGGCGGGGGCGCCAGGATGACGCTGATCGGTCCCGCGGCGCCGGCCGGCATTCCCGGCACGCCGAACTGGATCGACAGGATCACGGCATGCACGACGAGCGACAGCAGCAGGCCCGCCAGCAGGCGCCGGCTGGCGATGTCGTGTGCGTGCGGCGAAGCTGGGGCGTAGCTCATGCGCTGCGGGCCGTATGGTTGAGCTCACAGCTTAACGTTTACTTAAGGACGCTTGCGCACGCTAGCAAACGCCACATCCGTGGATAATACTGAAGGCAATGCCGACCAAGGGAGGCGCCGATGCATCCAGGTTTTATTTTCGCGACGGGTATCGAGAACAGCAATCCGACCATCGATGGCGGCCGCACGCGCATGGACGAGCTCGAGAAGTGCGGCCACTACGAGCACTGGTCGCTCGACTTCGACCTGGTCCAGGAACTGGGCCTGCGCGTGCTGCGCTACGGTCCGCCCCTGCACCGGACCTACCTCGGCCCCGGGCGCTACGACTGGGAATTCTCCGACCTCGCCTTTGCCGACCTGCGGCGCCGGAACATCGCGCCGATCGTCGACCTCTGCCACTTCGGCGTACCCGACTGGATCGGCAATTTCCAGAATCCCGACTTCCCCGAGCTCTTCGCCAGCTACGCCGGCGCCTTTGCGCGCCGCTATCCCTGGGTGCAGATGTACACGCCGATCAACGAGATGTGGATCTGCGCCGTGTTCTCGACGCTCTATGGCTGGTGGAACGAGCAGATGCGCACCGACCTCGCCTTCGTCACCGCGATCAAGCACCTGGTGAAGGCCAACATCCTGGCGATGCACGAGATACTCAAGATCCGCCCCGACGCGCTGTTCGTGCAGAGCGAATCGACCGAATACTTCCATGCGGAGTCGCCCGACGCCATCGGTCCGGCCGAGGTCAAGAACGCCCTGCGCTTCCTCGCGCTCGACCTGAACTATGGACGGCGCGTCGATTCGGAAATGTACGAGTACCTGCTGGATAACGGCATGACGCGCGGGGAATACCACTTCTTCCTCCAGCACAACCTCAAGCACCACTGCATCATGGGGAACGACTATTACCAGACCAACGAGCACTATGTCTCGGCCGACGGCATGACGCGCGCAGCCGGCGAGATCTTCGGCTACGCGGTCATCACCCACCAATACTACAACCGCTACCGGCTGCCGGTGATGCACACGGAAACCAACCTGTGCCAGGGACCGCAGGGGGACGAGGCCGTGTACTGGCTCAAGAAGGAATGGGCGAACGTGCTGCGGGTACGCAACAATGGCGTGCCCCTGATCGGCTTCACCTGGTATTCGCTCACCGACCAGGTCGACTGGGACACTGCGCTAAGGGAAAACAACGGCAATGTGAATGCGCTCGGCCTGTTCGACCTCGACCGCAAGATCCGGCCCGTGGGCGTGGCCTACCGCGAGCTCGTGCACGCCTGGGAGACCGTCCTGCCGACCAAGAGCATCTGCCTGCAAGTGCCGGTCGTGATGCCGCACGAATACGACAGCGAGCTCTCCACCGTCCATCCCGATTCGCCCGTGAGCGGCAGCCTGCTCGGCCAGTAGGCCGGCCCGCGTGCACTTAGCGCTTGCGCGGCGTGAAAGTGTAGGTCTCGCCGTGCGCGAGGTAGACCACGCCCTGCTCCAGCCCGGCCGCCTTCACTTCGCGTGCAAAATCGGCGAGCGGCGACTTGAAGACGTCGTAGTCGTTGTAGTGGATAGGGATCGCCTTGTTCGGACGAATGATCTGCAGCATCTGCACCCCATCCTTGCCGTCCATCGTGACCTTGAACACGCCCAGGATGCGGGTGCCGCCCAGGTGCAGCAGCGCCAGGTCGATGCCCGAGAAACGCTGCGGAATCGTGCGGATGTCGTCGTAGACCAGGGTGTCGCCGCTGATGTACATGCGGTAGTCGGGCGCCTCGGCATTGGCGCCGAAGTCGAGCATGCTGCCGGTCACCTTCGGCAGCAGGATCGAGACCCCGGCCGCGCCATGGCGTCCGGGTGTCGCGGTAATGCGCAGGCGCGCGTCCCCCTTGCTCACTTCCAGCCGGTCCCATTCGCTCAAGGCGAAGCGCTGGGTGAAGCCCATCTTCTTGAGCGCTTCGCTGGCTTCCTTGTTGGTGACGATCGGGGTATTGCGCGGCAGCTTTTCCTGCACCAGCTGGTCGAAATGGTCGCCGTGCATGTGCGACAGGATCACCAGGTCGATCGGCGGCAGCTGGTCGAACGCGATCGCCGGATTGGTCTGGCGCTGGGAAGTCAGGCCATAGCCGAGGTGCACATGATCGCCCTTGTGCAGGAAGTTCGGGTCGGTGAGGATGGTGAAGCCTTGGTAGCGGATGATGACGGTGGCCGTGCCGATGAACTGCACCGTGCCGCTGGCCGCGCTGGCGGCGGCCGGGTCGCCGGCCGGCAGCTTGAGCGTGAAGGTATCGGCGGTGTCCGCCGGCGCCTGGGCGTGCGCGGTAAAGGCAAAGGTGCAGCTCAGCGCGACGGACAGGGCCGCACTTCCCAACAGACGACTGACAGGCATAAAGGCTCCGTGATGATCGGGCCGCCATAGGGCCCGTGACCCGGCAACGCTACCATGAAGCGTTGCCGTGCGGCGTCCGTTTGCAAACAGACAAGATTCATGCGCGCGGGCCGCCGGCTGGTGCTCGCCTGCTTGCCTGCCCGGCGATATACTTGTCGGGTTTTGCCACTTCATTCACCTGAACGATACCGCAGACGCGGACATACATATGCCAATGACCCGACGCCTCCTTTCCCGCGCCGTGCTGCACGCAGCACTGCTGATTGCCGCGCCGCTCGCCAGCGCCGCCGGCCCC
>DEKZ01000095.1 GCA_002354135.1 Massilia sp. UBA2709
CGCTGGCGCTCGTCGTGCGCCCGCCGCGACTGGCCGCGCGCTGGGTGCTGCTCTACGGCCTGTTCCAGGGCGTGGGCCAGTTCGGCCTGCTGTTCCTGGCCCTGCGGCTCGGCATGTCGGCCGCGCTGGCGCCCGTGATGCTGCAGATGCAGGTCTTCTTCACCGCCCTGTTCGGCTTCGTGCTGCTGGGCGAGCGCGTCGGGAGCAGCCTGAAGGCCGCGATGGCGATCGCCGCACTCGGGCTGGCCTGCTTCGGCGTCGACGTCCTGGGCCGCGGCGGCGGCTCGGAAGTCACGCCCGCGGGCGTCCTGCTGACCGTCGCCTCGGCGGCGATGTGGGCGGCCTCGAACATCGTGGTGCGCCGCGCGCGCGAGGCGACGCCCGATTTCGAGGTGCTGCCCTTCATGGTCTGGAGCAGCCTGGTGCCCATCCTCCCCTTCGTGCTGCTGTCGCTGGCCTTCGATCCGGCGGGGACGCGCTGGGACTGGCGCGGCCTGTCGAGCACCGGCTGGGCCTCGCTCGCCTACCTCGGCTGGTTCGCCACCATCCTCGGCTATGCGATGTGGACGGGCCTGCTCAAGCGCCACCCGGCCAACCGCGTCGCGCCCTTCAGCCTGGCGGTGCCGCCGGTGGGCATCGCGGCGGGCATGATTGCCCTCGGCGACCGCATCACGCCCTGGCAATGGGCCGGCATCGTCCTGGTCGTGCTCTCGCTGGCGCTGGTCATGTTCGGGCCGCGGCTGCGGCGCCGGAGCGGGCCGTTATAATGTCCGGCTTTACGCTGTCAAAAGATAAAGACATGGACACTTCCAAATTCAAGCGCTACCCGGGTTCGCGCGCCTTCTGGTTCCTGTTCGGCGTGGGCCTGGGCGGAACGGGCCTGGTGACCGGCATCGAGCGCAACCTCACCGGCGAAACCCTGATCGGCATCGGCCTGATCCTGCTCGGCATCCAGGGCCTGCTGCGCCCGGTCGTGCTGACGCGCGCCGGCAAGATGAGCAAGGAAGAGATGTCGCGCGAGGTCGCGGTCGGCAGCGATACCTTCCACGGCGGCCTGTCGCTGGTGATGGTGGCCTGCCTGCTGGTGGGCTTCGTGCTGAAGTACATCGTGAAGACCTGAGCGCCTGGCAGGTGCCGGCGCCCGACTCAGGGCGCGCCGAACAGGTCGTGCGCGTCCAGGATGGCGTAGGCGATCTCGGGCCGCTCCTGCAGCAGGCGGCGCACCGCCGCCGGGACCGACTGGCGCACCTTCTTGCACAGGCCCGGTTTTTCCTCGAGCACGATGATGATGCCGCGCACGGTGCGCACTTCGTTCGGCCCGGGTTCGATGCGCAATTCGGCGCCGATGTTCTTGCGGATCAGGGCCTGCACGTGCTTCAGGTCCTCGTAGTCGCTCACCCGTTCGATGCGCGCAAGCAGGTTCTGCTCCTGGCGGCGGTCAATGGCCAGCGGGCGGTGGTCGGCCTGCGGGTCGGCCAGGACGCGCTCGTACCCGCACACGCAGGCCCCGGGCGGGCATTCGGTGCGGATGGGGAAAGGCAGGTTGACGGCGGTATCGTTCACGCGGCTAGGTTCGTGAGTCCGGGTTCGCCGCCGATTCTACCCCGGGCGGGGCCCCGTCCGCAGCACCGCTCACGCTGGTCAGGAGTTGCGTCATGCGCTTGTGGTGCGACCCCTTCCAGAACACCCGTCCACAGCAGTCGCAGGTATTGAATTCGTCGTGCAGTTCGCGCACCGAGGGCGGCAACTGCTCGAACACGGCGGCCTTGTCGACCGCGCGCAGCGGCAGGTTGCAGTGCAGGCAGATCGTGAACGGCCGGGCGCCGGCCGCCAGGTCGAGGCGGTCGAACAGCTCGCGGAACTGCTCGGCCGGCTTCAGGGCATGCAGGTAGCAGCCGTGGGTGACCGTGCGCCGCTTGAGCAGCTCGCGGTCGCGGGTCAGCACCACCCGCTCCTCGTCGCAGGCAATGGCGACGATCTCCTCGTCGTGATAATGGTTATCGTAGAGGGTGTCGAAGCCGGCCATGCGCAACAGGCGCGCCAGCCCGCCGAGGTGGGCGTCGGCCACGAAGCGCAAACGCGCGGCTAAGTCGATGCGTGGGCGTTCGCGCACCCGCAGCAGCGGCGCGATGTCGAAGGTCTCGAACTTCGGATACACCGACACCCGGTCGCCCTCTTCCAGCAGGCGGTCGAAGCCGCTGGACTCGCCGTTCACCAGGATCAGCTCGACCTCGGTATGCGGCACGCCCAATGCCTCGATCATGTGCTTGGTGGTGGCGGCGCGTGCGCAGGACGTGGCGAACTCGCGCCTGCGCCGCTCGCGCGGCAGGAAGTCGTTCAGCTCTTCGTAGAAGCGGAAGCTCGCCGTCACCATGGACGCAGTATCACACCCTGGGCGGGATTCCGTCACGGCACGCACGCAACACCTCGAGCGCATTCGGCACGGCTTCGCCGGCGGCCGTGTTGTCGAAGATACACCAGACCTTGCGCCCGGCCGCGCTGTGCACGGCCAGGTCGCGCGCCAGGGCGTCGAGGTAGTCCTGCGAGTAGGAAGAGTAGTAGATGCGCGGCGCCCCATGCAGGCGCACGTAGATGTCGTTCGTGGTCGGCACGTGCGGGCC
>DEKZ01000443.1 GCA_002354135.1 Massilia sp. UBA2709
CCGGCCGTAGCGGCGGCGCACGGCCGCCCATTGCGGCCAGGCGGCGCCCAGCAGCCAGAGCAGCAGCCAGGCCAGCGCCAGCCAGTGGAACAGCGGCGAATCGCCGTTCAGGCGCCGGTTGATGCCTGCGGCCAGCAGTTGCAGCGCCAGCATGGCGAGGCTGGCGCGGAACCAGCGGCGCGCGCTTGCCGCGGCATGTGCATCGCCGAGGCTGGTCCAGTTGTGCATCAGGAGCCAGGAGCCGAAGGCCGGCGTGAACACCAGGCTCCAGGCCGCGACGGCCGAAGGCCGCCACAGCGCGCCGTGGTCGCGGGCGGGTGTGCTGGCGTGGTCGATGTCGGAAGCCTGGCAGGTGTCGCGCATGATGGCGATAGGAAATGTTGCCCAAGTGAAGCAACACTATCGCGCGCCCTGCAGGCGCTGGCCTTGCGCGGCGTCGAAGCGGTGCACGAGCTGCGTCAAGGCCCGGCAGGCCCGCTCCGCGGCCTTGGCTCAGGCGCCGCGGTTCATGAGGTGCAACTGCAGGTGCTGCAGCAGGACGACAGTCTTGACGTCCTCGATCTCGCCCCGGGCCAGCCGCGCGAACACCTCGTCGTAGCCGAGCTCCAGCACTTCGATGTCTTCGCCTTCGTCCTCCTTGCCGCCGCCCCCGTCGCGGCGCTGGTCCGGCGTATAGCGGGCGACGAAGTAGTGCACGCGCTCGGTGGTGACGCCGGGGCTGGCGAAGAGCGTCATCACGTGTTCCACCTGCTCGATGTCGTAGCCGGTTTCCTCGCGGATCTCGGCGCGCACGCGCTCGGCGGGGTCGGCGCCCTCGAGCACGCCGGCGGCGGTCTCGAACAGGTAGCCGTGGTGGCCCGACACGTGCGCGCCGATGCGGAACTGGCGCGTCAGGAGCACGGTGCGGCGTTCGGGGTCGTAGAGCAGGGCGGTGGCGCCGTCGGCGCTGGCATAGACCTCGCGGGTCTCACGCTGCACGGCGCCGTCGCGGCGGCGCTGCTCGTAGGTGATCTTCTTGAGGGGAAAATAGTCGTCGGACAGGATTTGCTGGCCGAGGATGCGGACGGGATGCTTGTGCATGGGCGCTCCACCGGGTTCGGAGCCAGCATACATGAGGGCGCGCACGGGGCCCGCACGAAAAAAAACGCCCGGCGCTGAGGCCGGGCGTCTTGGTCAGGCAAACAGTTCGATCAGAACTTGTAGCCGGCGGTCAGGCGGAAGTAACGACCCATGCCGTTGTGCAGCTGCGGGTTGAAGCCTTCGCTCGGGTAACGCGGATCGTACGGCGCCGCGGTGTCGAACAGGTTGCGGATGTTGGCCGACAGGGTCCAGTTCTTGAAGCCCGTGTAGGTGTAGCCGACGTTGACGGTGGTCCACTCAGGCACCGAGCAGTCGCTCACCCAGTTGGTGAACTTCGGCAGGCCGCCGACTTGCTGGCCGGCCGGACGAGCGCCGCTGCCGTAGTAGCAGAACGGCGGGTCGAAGACGACCTTGTCGTCGTAGCGACGGTACAGCGAGACCGGCGACACGTAGTCGATCGAACCGGTCACGGTGTGCACGCCCATGGTCCAGGCGGTCGACAGGGTGGCGCGGTGGCGCGGGATGTCGCCCACCGAGGTAGCCCAGTCGGCCAGGCCGCCGTTGGTGCCGACCAGGTTGTTTTCCTGCTCGCCCGGACGCTCTGCGCGCTTGTACGAGATCGCGTAGTTGTAGTCCAGCTTGGTCGACAGGCGGCCCTTGTCGCCCAGCGACAGGCGGTGCGCCACTTCGAAGTCCAGGCCCGACACGGTGGTCGAACCCTGGTTCACGTAGTAGCGGTTGACGGCGCTCAGCGGGCCGCTGTTCGGGATCACGTTGCCGTTTTCGTCACGCAGCAGGTTGGCCGGGTTGTTGTCGCGGATCGCCAGGGTCGGGTACAGCTCCGGGTGGTCGACGACGAAGCCAGCCGACAGCAGCGCGGTCTCGTCTTCCTTGCGGATCTTGTAGTAGTCGATCAGGATGTCGAGGTTGCGGGTCGGGTTGATGATCGCGCCGAACGAGAAGCTCTTCGAGGTTTCCGGCTTCAGATCCGGGTTGGCGCTCGACATGCTGGAGATGCGGCGCGAGCAGTCGGCGTCCGATGCGCCTGGCAGCGGATCTTCGCCGTTCGGGCAGCGCACGGTGTCGGCGATGGTCGAGAACGACTGCACGCCGCCCTTGGCGATCTGCGACAGGGCCGGGGCGCGGAAGCCTTCGGCGTACGACGAACGGAAGGTCAGCTTGTCGTTGACGGTCAGCTTGGCGCCGACTTTCGGGACGAAGCTCGACTCGGTCGGGTACTTGTCGTAGCGGCCGGCGAAGTCCATCTCGAAGTTCTTGGTGAACGGCGTACGCAGTTCGACGAAGGCCGACTTGACCATGCGCTGGGCATCGATCAGCGAGTTGGCCAGGCCGACGATGTTGCCGGTCTGGGTCTGGATGTCCGGGGTCATCGACAGCTTTTCCTGGCGGATTTCGCCGCCGAAGGCCAGGCCGATGTCGCCGCCGGCCAGGGTGCCGATGGTGGTCGAGGCTTTCGCATCGAACTGGGCGACCTGGGCGTAGCCTTCGTTGACCACGTCACGCACGACCGACGGGTCGGCTGCGGTCTCGGCCAGGGTGCGGCCTTCGTTCACGATACGGTCGATGGTCGGACGGTACAGCATGCCGCGCATGGTCTCGGTGCGCTCGCTGCGGTTCAGCAGCAGGCCGGTTTCCCAGTCGAAGTTGCCGGTGGTGCCCTTCAGGCCGGTCAGCAGGCGGAAGGCCTCGTTGACGTTGCGCGAGCCGCCGGTGGTGTTGGTGAAGCGGTAGCCGACAGCGGCGCGCGAGTCAGCCCATGGATTGTCCGGATGGCCGGCCGGCAGGATGACCTGGTAGTCGCTCGGCAGGCCGTCGGTGCGGAACACGGTGCTCGGCGAGGTCGAGTTGATGCCCGACGGGTTGCCGGTGTACTCGCGGTCGACGCGGCTGTAGCCGAATTCGGTGAACGAGGTGATGTCCGGGGTGATCTGGACGGTCAGCTTGCCCAGCAGGTTGGCGTCCTTGCCCTTGCTCTGCGCTTCGGCGTTGTTGTTCGCGTCGTAGTTGCAGAAGGTGCGGCCGTTCAGCATCGAGGTCGCGGTCAGGTTGTGCGCGACGCGGTCACCGGTGATCAGCTGCGAAGGATCGCAACCGTCGGTGCGGTTGATGATGCTGGCGCCATCCTTCAGGGTGGTGGCGAAGTCGCGTGCGCCCGGGGTCTTCTCGCGGAAGAAGAAGGCCTGGTTGGACAGGTAGCTCGAGTACGGGTTCAGACGCGCGTTGATGTCCGAGTACATGTGCGCCTTGATGTCCTTGACATCTTTGATGCCGGTGCGGTCGCGCTGCGCCAGGTCGAAGGAGATGAAGGCGTTGTAGCGGTCCTTGTCCAGGTCGCCGAAGCCGAATACGCCGTTGACGTTGTTGCGAGCGAACTCGCCGTCTTCGTTGGCGCTGGTCGAGACCTTGATCTCGGCGCCCTGGTAGTCGGTCTTGGTGATGAAGTTGATGACGCCGGCGATGGCGTCCGAGCCGTAGACGGCCGATGCGCCATCCTTGAAGATCTCGACGCGTTCGATGGCCGAGACCGGGATGCTGTTCAGGTCATAGACGGCCGACTTGCCCTGGTTCGGGTCGGCGTAGGCCGATGCGGTGATGCGGCGGCCGTTCAGCAGGATCAGGGTCGACGACGAGCCCAGGCCGCGCAGCGACGCGGTCGAGGTGCCCTTCGAGAACGAACCGTCGGTGATGTCGTTCGAGGTGCCCGAGCCGAAGGCCGGGATCGAGTGCAGCAGTTCGGCGACGGTATTGGCGCCGGTCGCTTCGATCTGCTTGGCGTTCATGACGCCGACCGGCGAGGAGCCTTCCTTGTCGGCGCGCTTGATGTTGGAACCGGTCACGTACACCTTGGTGACGGGCGCGGCAGCTTCCTGCTGCGCGAAAACGACGCTGGACGAAGCCAGGGTCAGGGCGACAGCGACAACGCTGCGCTTTACTGCCAGATGCTGCTTAGTCAAAAAAATCTCCGATACTTCTTGACGAAGCGTCCTTGCCGCGTTTGGCACCCGCTTGTGGCCGGTCCTGACGACAGTGATGTTCCGTCTGTTGCTGTTTAGATAGATTGCTCAAGCAGCAAAATGCGCCTGAGAGCAACATAAAAGCATTTCAGATAAACAAAAGTCAAATCTGATTGGTCATTTGTTTGATTAATGCAACATGCATCACCTGTGGTGATAGGTGTATCACCCAAAACAGCGCCGTTTGTCCATACAAAAAACGGCCCATGCATAAGTCGAACTTATGCATGGGCCGCAGATGCAGCGAAAAGTGCTTAGCCGCGTGCCGGCTCGGCGACGTAGATCTCGACGCGGCGGTTGCGTGCGCGGCCTGCCGGGTCGTTGTTCGAGGCGATCGGCTCGCGGTCGGCGCGGCCCTCGATGGTGATGCGGCTCGGGTTCACGCCGCGGCCGGCCAGGTAGTCGCGGGTGCGGGCGGCGCGGTCGACCGACAGCGGCTGGTTGATCGCGACGCTGCCGGTGTTGTCGGTGTGGCCGATGATCACGACATTGGTAGCCGGATTCTCGTTGAGGGTGGTCGCAAAGCGCTCGAGGATGGGCTGGAAGTTGGACTTGATGTCCGA
>DEKZ01000100.1:0-198 GCA_002354135.1 Massilia sp. UBA2709
CGCCGTCCGTGATCGAGTCGCCGAGGGCAACGATGGCGCCGGCGCCCGGGGCACTGACATCGACTTCGGTGAGGAAGGGCCAGGACGTGATGGTGCGCTGGGTCGGCAGCGTCGCCGCGGCGGTGAAGTTGCCAGGCAGGGACACGTAGTTGGTCTGGAAGGCCGAGCCGTGGATGGTGGTGGCCCGGACCTCGCCCG
>DEKZ01000100.1:282-24921 GCA_002354135.1 Massilia sp. UBA2709
CGGACAGCACCGGCGCGCCGGCCGGCACGGTAATCGAGGTGCTGCCGCTGAAGGTCAGCACGCGGTCGGTGCCGGGCACGATGTCGGAACCGGCCTGGCGCAGCGCGATGTGGGCGGCGCCGATACGCAGCGGCGTCGTGCCGAGCTCGTTCGACACGCGGATGCGCACCTGCGAACCGCCTATGCTGGTATGCACGATCAGGCGCAGCGTCTGGTCGGTGAAGGTTTGCGTCTGGGCCGGCAGCGGCGGACCGGCGGGCGCGGTGCCCCAGGTGCCGACCCACTGCTGGCTGGTATCCCACAAGCCCTTGTCGGCGTGGGCGCTCAGCGGCAGCACCAGGCTGGCCAGCGCCAGCGTGCCCGCGGCCAGCAGGTGGCGCGGCGAGCGGCGCAGCGCCGCCAGCGAGCCGGTCAGGGACTGCGCGAGCGATTGCGCCACCGCATGCGTAAACGAGTACCTGCGCGAACGCGGCGCCGGATAAACGGGCGCGGACCGGGACTGCAACATCATCTTCATGTTTGCGCTCCTCAATATTTTCGATGGACACCGGCGCCGCAAGCGCGGCCATCCGGCGGAACGACCAATCTATCGAGCTCGACCGTTGCGGACAAGCCGCGCACACTACGCACTATTGCGCAATGTCGAGATACGCGCAAAAACCTGATGAGTTAAGGGAACTTTATTGGACAAGCGAAAAAAACTGTCCCGCAGCGGCAAACGGGCGCCGCCACACGGATCGCTCAGCGGACAGGACGCGCGAAGGACTTGCCAGCTGATATGCTCTGGCGGCACAGCCAGATGAATGGAAGAGACCGAGCATGATTACCCTATACCACTGCGTTGCCGCACGCTCGTTCCGGCCCTTGTGGGCGCTGGAAGAGCTTGCCCTCCCCTACACGCTGCACATGCTGCCCTTCCCGCCGCGCGTGGTCGACAAGCGCTACCTGGCGATCAATCCCCTCGGCACGGTGCCCGCCTTCTTCGATGGCGAGATGCGGATGACCGAATCGGCGGCGATCTGCCATTACCTGGGCGTGAAATACGGCCCGTCGCCGCTCGTCGTCAGTCCGGACGAGCCCGACTTCGGCCCCTTCCTGAACTGGCTGCACTTCGGCGAAGCGACGCTGACCTTCCCCCAGACGATCGTCCTGCGCTACGAGCGCTTCGAGCCTGAAGAGCGCCGCCTGCCCCAGGCCGCGCTCGACTACCGCCGCTGGTTCCTCGGACGCCTGCGCACCCTCGAGCCCCTGCTCGCGAACGCGCAAGGCATCTGCGGCGGACGATTCACCATGGCCGACATCTCGATCGGCTACGCCTTGCTGCTGGCCAGCTATCTCGACATGGAGCCGCAGTTCACACCGAACGTGCTTGCCTACTGGCAGCGCCTGCGGCAGCGCCCGGCGTTCGCGCGGGCCTGCGAAGTCGAGCTGGCCAGTGCGCGCGAGCAGAATGTGAGCGCCGTTCCCGCACCTGCCCAGGCCGTCTGACGGCGCCGGCCAGGGAGAGCCCCGGCGCCGTGCGGAAATGAAAAAGGCCAGCTCGAAAGCTGGCCCTTCTCATTGATTCTATGGTCGGGGCGAGAGGATTCGAACCTCCGACCCCCTGCACCCCATGCAGGTACGCTACCAGGCTGCGCTACGCCCCGACTAGCCAACAATTATACCAGAGACAGAAAAAATTCTTAGGTTTTTGTCACACGTCATTGTTGACGGTCGCCAAGAGCTGGCGAGGACAGTCCAGGCAGGGCGCCGGCAGCCCTACTTCCAGTCCCCTCGCAGCTCACGCACCCGCTCGTGCAGGTACTCGGGCTTCGCTTCCTGGGGCGGCACCGGCACGCCCACGGCCAGCGCCAGCCTGGAGCGCAGGCCGCGGGCGAACGAGCGCTCGAACACATTGCCGGGGTCGCGCGTGAACACGCTGCCCCACAGGCCGCGCAGGGCCATCGGGATCACCGGCACCTTGCTGCGCTCGACGATCTTGGCGATGCCGCCGCGGAACTCGTTCATCTCGCCGGTGGTCGTCAACTTCCCTTCCGGGAAGATGCAGACCAGGTCGCCCTGGTGCAGGGCCTCGGCGATGTCGATGAAGGCGCGCTCCATCAGGAAGGGGTCTTCCTTGGCCGGGGCGATCGGGATGGCCTTGGCGGTACGGAAGATCCAGCCCAGGAAAGGCGTCTTGAAGATGCGGTGGTCCATCACGAAGCGGATCGGGCGCGGGCTGGCGGCGCCGATGACCAGGGCGTCGACATAGCTGACGTGGTTGCACACCAGCACGGCCGGGCCCTCGTCCGGGATGCGCTCGACGTCGACGGTCTTCACGCGGTGGATGGTATGGATCAGCAGCCAGGCCAGGAAGCGCATCAGGAACTCGGGCACCAGCGAGAAGATGTAGATGGCCACCAGGGCGTTCAGCAGGGCCGTGACGAGGAACATCTGCGGAATGGTGAAGCCCTGGCCCAGCAGCAGGATGGCCACGCCGGCGGCCGCCACCATGAACAGCGCGTTCAGGATGTTCATGCCGGCGATGGTACGCGAGACGTGCTTCGGGTCGCAGCGGGTCTGGATCAGCGCGAACAGCGGCACTATGAAGAAGCCGCCGAATACGCCGATCAGCACCAGGTCGGCCAGGATGCGCAGCGTGCCCGGCAGGGCGAGGAGCGCGAAGGCATCCACGGTGACCGTATTGGTGTAGGCCTGGCTGGCGAAATACAGGTCGATGCCGAACACCGACAGGCCGATCGAGCCGAACGGGACCAGGCCGATCTCGACCTTGCGGCCCGAGAGTTTTTCGCACAGCAGGGAGCCGGCGCCAATGCCGAGCGAGAACACGGTGAGCAGCAGCACGAAGACGCTGTGGTCGCCATGCAGGTAGTCCTTGGCGTAGACCGGGAATTGCGACAGCACCAGGGCACCGTAGAACCAGAACCAGGAATTGCCCAGCATCGACAGGAACACGGTGCGGTTCTGGGCCGAATAGCGCAGGTTGCGCAGCGACTCGGCGGCGAAGTTCTTGCTGATCTTCAGTTCCGGCGCCGGCGCCGGCGAGGCCGGGATGCGCCAGCTTGCCGCCAGGCCCAGCAGGGCCATGAACAGGCTGCCGCCCGCCACCAGTTCGATCCCCCAGGGCTTGTGGGCGACCAGCACGGCGCCCATCACCTCGCCGAGCAGGATGCCGACAAAGGTGCCCATCTCGACCACGCCATTGCCGCCGACCAGTTCCTCGGGTTTCAGGTGCTGGGGCAGGTAGGCATACTTCACCGGCCCGAACAGGGTCGAATGCACGCCCATGCCGACCACCGCGGCGATCAGCAGCCACAGCGTATGCGTCAGCCAGCCGATCGCGGCGATGGCCATGATCACGACTTCCAGCAGCTTCACGAAGCGCGCCAGCTTGCCCTTCTCGACCTTGTCGGCGATCTGGCCGGCGGTGGCGGAGAAGATCACGTAGGGCAGGATGAAGAGGCCCGGGATCAGGTTGTTCAGCAGGCCCGGCTCGAGGGTGGTCCAGGACAGCGCGTCATAGGTCAGCGCGACCATCAGCGCGGTCTTGAACAGGTTGTCGTTGAAGGCGCCCAGGAACTGGGTCCAGAAGAAGGGTGAAAAGCGGCGCTGGGTCAGCAGGGAAAACTGGCTCGATTGGCTCATGCTTGGGTCTCGCTTGGGTCTCGCTTGGGTCTTGTTAAGCGGTCGGTCTGGATCGCGCTGCGTAATCTACAACACCTTGCCTGGCTTGCACATCAATATTTCCTACGGAGCAACTCACCGGCCGAATGGTAATACTTCCGGTAGCAGCGTGCGATACCCTCCACAAGGGCGGCCGACTTGCTGATCTTGAATAAAGCAGGGAGGACGGCGGGGACAAAAAATTGGCAATATCCACCGCGCAAACGCAGCTTTATTGACACGCTTCAACGCGCTTGAGACAAGACAAGCACGGCAGCCGAACGGCTTGTTGTGCAGTGCAGCGTAGGTAGAATGCTCGGATGACTTCGCCCAACCTCCACATCACCCAGCTCAGCGCACCCGATGCGCTGTTCGACGACATCGAGCAGGACCTGCTCGCATTGACCACCGCCTCGCTCGACGAGGAGGATGCCCTGCCCGGCACCAGCGTGGACGAGTTCGCCAATGACTTCCTGGCTGAACTGAGCCTGACGGAAACGGGCCGCCCCCGGCCCACAGCCAGGACGGCCCGTTCGAGCCGGCTGGGTTCGAGCCGGCTGGCCTAGTTGTGCGTTCGCTGAACGTCAGCTGAGCGTCTCGAGCCTGATCCGGATGACCTTGCCGACGACCGAAGCGAGCGCCTCGATGCGTTCGATGGCGGCATCGACATTCTTCTCGCGCGTCTGGTGCGTGATCATGATGATGTCGGTGCGCGCGCCGCCGCGGGTGCCCTTCTGCAGCACGGCGTCGATCGAGATGCCGGCGTCTGCCAGGATGCGGGTCAGGTCGGCCATCACGCCGAGCTGGTCGTTCACGTACACGCGCAGGTAATAGCTGGTCGTGATTTCCGACATCGGCAGGATCGCCACGTCGCTCATCTGGTTCGGCTGGAAGGCCAGGTGGGGTACGCGGCAATAGGGGTCGACGGTCGCCAGGCGGGTGACGTCGACCAGGTCGGCGATCACGCTCGATGCGGTCGGCTCCGAGCCGGCGCCCTTGCCGTAGTAGAGGGTCGAGCCGACCGCGTCCGCTTCCACCAGCACGGCGTTCATCGCGCCTTCGACGTTGGCGATCAGGCGCTTGGCCGGGATCAGGGTCGGGTGCACGCGCAGCTCGATGCCGGCGCTGGTGCGGCGGGTGATGCCCAGGAGCTTGATGCGGTAGCCCAGTTCCTCGGCATAGCGGATGTCGTCGGCCTGCAGCTGGCTGATGCCTTCCACATGGGCCTTCTCGAACTGCACCGGAATGCCGAAGGCGATCGCCGACATGATGGTCAGCTTGTGGGCCGCGTCCACGCCTTCGATGTCGAAGGTCGGGTCGGCTTCGGCATAGCCGAGTTCCTGGGCCTGTTTCAGCACGGTGGCGAAATCCAGGCCCTTGTCGCGCATCTCGGACAGGATGAAGTTGGTGGTGCCGTTGATGATGCCGGCCACCGACTCGATGCGGTTCGCCGTCAGGCCTTCGCGCAGCGCCTTGATGATCGGCACGCCGCCGGCCACCGCCGCTTCGAACGCGACCATCACGCCCTTCTCCTGGGCGGCGGCGAAGATCTCGTTGCCGTGCAGCGCCAGCAGCGCCTTGTTGGCCGTGACCACGTGCTTGTTGTTCGCGATGGCGCGCAGCACCAGTTCGCGAGGCAACTCATAGCCGCCGATCAGCTCCACGACAATGTCGACATCCGGGCTGTCCACGACCTGGAAGGGATCGTCGACGACGCGGCACTGGCCGCCGGTGAGCTGGGCGGCGCGCTCCAGGTTGCGTGCGGCAACCATGGTGATCTCGATGCCGCGGCCGGCGCGGCGGCGGATGTCTTCCTGGTTGCGTTGCAGGACGTTGAAGGTGCCGGCACCGACGGTGCCGATGCCGAGGAGGCCAACTTTGATGGGTTTCATGGTCGATCGTTCTGTTCTAGCGCGCGTGGCGTCGTCGGTAACCGTCGAGGAAGCGTGCGATACGGCCGCAGGCGTCGGTCAGGTCGTCGGAATTGGGCAGGAACACCAGCCGGAAGTGGTCCGGGGCGCCCCAATTGAAGCCGGTGCCTTGCACCAGCAAGACCTTTTCCTCGGCCAGCAGTTCGCAAATGAACTGCTGGTCGTCGGCGATCGGATACATCGCCGGGTCCAGGCGCGGGAACATGTACAACGCCGCTTTTGGCTTGACGCAGGACACACCCGGAATGTCGGTAAGCAGCTGGTAGGCCAGGTCGCGCTGCTTGAGCAGGCGTCCGCCCGGGCGTACCAGGTCGTCGATGCTCTGGTAGCCGCCGAGCGCGGTCTGGATCGCGAACTGCCCCGGCGCGTTGGCGCACAGGCGCATCGAGGCCAGCATGTTCAGGCCCTCGATATAGTCTTTCGCATGGCGCTTCTCGCCCGAGAGCACCATCCAGCCGGCGCGGTAGCCGCAGGAGCGGTAATTCTTCGACAGGCCGTTGAGGGTGACGAACAGCACGTCGTCGGCCAGCGAGGCGATCGATTCGTGCTTGTGGCCATCATACAAGACCTTGTCGTAGATCTCGTCGGCGTAGATGATCAGGCTGTGCTGGCGCGCCAGCTCGATGATCTCGAGCAGGATTTCGCGCGGATACAGGGCGCCGGTCGGGTTGTTCGGGTTGATGACGACGATCGCGCGCGTGTTCGGCGTGATCTTGCGGCGCATGTCGGCGATGTCCGGCATCCAGTCGGCCTGCTCGTCGCAGATGTAGTGCACCGGCGAGCCGCCGGCCAGGCTGACGGCGGCGGTCCACAGCGGATAGTCCGGCGCCGGCACCAGTACCTCGTCGCCATTGTTCAGGAGGCCCTGCATGGCCATGACGATCAGTTCGGAAGCGCCATTGCCCAGGTAGATGTCGTCGATGCCGACACCGGCGATTCTTTTTTGCTGGGTATAGTGCATGACCGCCTTGCGCGGTGCGAACAGCCCTTTCGAATCGGTGTAGCCGGCGGCGCCATGCATGTTGCGGATCATGTCCTGCATGATCTCGTCGGGCGGGTCGAAACCGAAGACAGCCAAATTGCCGATGTTGAGCTTGATGATCTTCTGACCGTCGTCCTCCATCTGGCGCGCCTTCTGCAGCGCCGGGCCGCGGATCTCGTAGCACACCTCATCCAGCTTGTTCGATTTCAGGATCGGTCTCACATTGTCACCCGTGGTTAGCCTACATGTTGCAGTGCGAAAAATACCATTCTGCCGAAAGCGCCAGCGTTAAGCAAGCTTGCGGCTGTCCGGCGAACCGGAACGTCGTCGAAGTCGAAAAGTTTATAATGGCAGGCCGCGGCGCACGCCGACCCAACCTGCCGACGACATGAAACTTCATTCCGACAACACTCAACAATACCAGACAGTGACCGGCTACGACGCTTCGGGTGTCGAAATCAATGCCCAGCGCTTCAACTACAGCCTGCTGGTGATGCCGGAAACGCCGCCGCGCGCCTGGAACGTGACCCGCTTCGAAGACCTGAGCGCCGAACATTTCGAGCAGATCGCGCTCGACGAGCCGGACGTCGTCATCCTCGGCACCGGCGAGCGCCAGCGCTTCGTGCATCCGCGCCTGATCGCCAGCCTCACCTCGCGCCGCACCGGCGTGGAAAGCATGGACAGCCAGGCCGCCTGCCGCACCTATAACGTGCTGATGGGCGAAGGCCGCAAGGTGACGCTGGCGCTGATCATCAATCCGGCCTGATCGCTCAGCGCGCGGCCGGCCTTGCCGTCTGGCGTACACGCGTCGACACCGCCTCTCCCGTTCGGCCGACAGAACGTAGGGTGGGCGCCCCTGTGCCCACGCGTAAACGATGAGCAGACGCAGCGCTTTATGAACGCCAACACGACGCAGGCTTTACGCGTGGGCACGGGGCGCCCACCCTACGGTTACGAACGATATTTGCCTTCGACGCCTCTCATGCAAATATCCTTTGCACCCTCACCCAATCGAACCACCCTCCTGCGGCTTTCTCATGTAAATTCCGACTATTGTGGTTGAAAGGCAATTTTTCGTCCCCATCTGGGCTGTCGACGCGCCGCCGGACATGTAAGTACTACCATCCCGCAGCGCAGCAGATTATGATGAGGGCTACCAACCAGCCCGATACCAGTCCAGGAGAATCCACGTGGCCGACAGCCCCAGCGCAGCAACCGTAGAGAACTTTAGCGCCGCCATGACCGGCGAGCAGACCTTCCAGCTTGGCGGTCGCCCCGCGAAGTACACGGTGCTGTATTTCTACCCCAAGGACAATACCCCGGGCTGCACCACGGAAAGCATGGCCTTCCGCGACAAGCACGACGAGTTCCTGGCGGCGAACACCGAGGTTTACGGCATCAGCCGCGACTCGCTGCGCTCGCACGAGAACTTCAAATCCAAGCTGGGCCTACCCTTCGAGCTGATCTCCGACCCCGACGAGCTGGTCTGCAACCAGTTCGGCGTCATGAAGATGAAGAACATGTACGGCAAGCAAGTCAGGGGGGTCGAGCGCAGTACGTTTGTCGTTGACGCTCAAGGCCGATTGGTGAAAGAATGGCGTGGCGTGAAAGTCAATGATCACGTCGATGAAGTGCTGGAATTTGTGAAGAGCCAGCCCTGAACGGATGGCTCCAGTCGATCAACCTGCTGGTCCATACCGCCTATTTTGAGTCGAAGCGTTTTATCCCTGCATCATTCCAATCTGGCTGCCTGCCAAGCCGGTGTTCATCCGGCCCTGGTCCGCGCCTCCCGCAATGTTTTTCCAGTTGCATCGAACCCGCCCGGCAGCGCGTCCCGCGACGCGCTGGACGCGAGGCGTCCTCCACTTTTTCTAGATTGAGAACCTGATGCCACTACCAAAAATCCCGACCAAGCCGGCCACCCTGCTGCCGGTCAGCGAATACCCCCAAGCCGAACCCGGCAAGTCTCCCGTGCGCGCCGTGAGCGCAGCGCCGGTCGAGGCCGATCCGGTCGAAGACCTCATCAGCGGCAAGGCCGTTCCCGCCGCGAAATCCACCCGCGCCCGCAAGACCAAGGCCACGCCCCTCACCGCGGTGCCCGCCCCACAGGCCGCGCCCGAGCGTCCGGCGAAACCGGAAACCGTCGTCAAGCTGCGCGAGACCGACATGGATGCGCCGCATCCGGTCAAGCACAAGCCGGTCGAAGTCAACGTCAAGTCGTCCGCCAGCCGCAAGGCCGACAAGGCCGGCGCCACCAAGGTCTTCGTACTCGACACCAACGTGCTGATGCACGACCCGACCTGCCTGTTCCGCTTCGAGGAACACGACGTCTACCTGCCGATGATGACGCTCGAGGAGCTCGACGACCACAAGAAGGGCATGTCGGAAGTCGCGCGCAACGCCCGCCAGGTCTCGCGCACCCTGGACGCCCTGATCGCCGACATCGACGACGACGCCATCGAGGCCGGCATCGAGCTGGCCAAGCTCGGCAACAAGGACGCCAAGGGCCGCCTGTTCTTCCAGACCAAGCTGCAGAACGGCCCCACCCTGCCTGAAGGCCTGCCGACCGGCAAGGCCGACAACCAGATCCTCGGCGTGGTGAAAGCCCTGGCCGCCGACCAGCCGGAGCGCGCCATCGTGCTGGTGTCGAAAGACATCAACATGCGCATCAAGGCGCGCGCCCTGGGCCTGCCGGCCGAGGACTATTTCAACGACCATGTGCTGGAAGATACCGACCTGCTGTACTCGGGCATCGTCCAGCTGCCGGAGGACTTCTGGGACAAGCATGGCAAGAACATGGAGTCGTGGCAGGACACGCGCAACGGCACCACCTTCTACCGCGTCACCGGCCCCTTCATCAACAGCCTGCTGGTGAACCAGTTCGTCTACCTGGAACAGAACGGCGGCGAAGCGCCCTTCTACGCGCAAGTCAAGGAGATCAACGGCAAGACCGCCGTGCTGCAGGTGCTGCGCGACTACACCCACACCAAGAACAGCGTCTGGGGCATCACCGCGCGCAACCGCGAGCAGAACTTCGCGCTGAACCTGCTGATGAATCCGGAGTGCGACTTCGTCACCCTGCTGGGCCAGGCCGGTACGGGTAAAACCCTGCTGGCCCTGGCCGCCGGCCTGGCGCAAGTGCTGGAGACCAAGCTCTACAACGAGATCATCGTCACCCGCGTGACGGTGCCGGTCGGCGAGGACATCGGCTTCCTGCCGGGCACCGAGGAAGAAAAGATGTCGCCGTGGATGGGGGCTTTCGACGACAACCTGGAAGTGCTGAACAAGTCGGACAACGACGCCGGCGACTGGGGCCGTGCGGCGACCCAGGACCTGATCCGTTCGCGCATCAAGATCAAGTCGCTCAACTTCATGCGCGGCCGTACCTTCGTGAACAAGTTCCTGATCATCGACGAGGCGCAGAACCTGACGCCGAAGCAGATGAAGACCCTGGTCACCCGCGCCGGCCCGGGCACCAAGATCCTCTGCCTGGGCAATATCGCCCAGATCGACACGCCTTACCTCACCGAGGGCTCGAGCGGCCTGACCTACGTGGTCGACCGCTTCAAGGGCTGGTCGCACAGCGGCCACGTGACGCTGGCGCGCGGCGAGCGTTCGCGCCTGGCCGATCACGCGAGCGACGTGCTGTAAGCGTTTCCTGCTCCACCAAAAACCTGCGCGCCGAAAGGCCCGCAGGTTTTTTTACGCCGCTTGAATTGCGCGACCTATTGCTTGTCAACGTGCGGATGCGTGGGCGTAGGGTGGGGACTCGTCCCCACGCGGTACGGCGCTGCATACGGGATTGCGCTCGAGGACGGAGAGCATGTGGGCATGGTGGCTCGCGCTTCTCAGCACGGCCGTTCAAACGGGGAGACCGCGTGGGGACAAGTCCCCACCCTACGTTACTGCAAGCTCAGCGGCTCGCGCTTGCTGGCGCCGCCAACCAAAAGGTGAGACCGCGTGGGCACAGGTGCCCACCCTACAAAGACCGGCAAGCGCCTACGATTTCGCCCCGCCCGCCATCGCGAATGCGCGGCCGGTCTGCGGCTGGCGCTCGCCCGGCGGCACCGGGCGCGAGAAGAAAAAGCCCTGCCCTTCGTCGCAGCCCAGTGTCTTGAGCAGCTGCATCTGCGCCTGGCTCTCGACGCCCTCGGCGACCACCCGCATGCCCAGCGCGTGCGCCATCGCGATCATCGAGGCGATCAGGGTGTCGCCGCCCGGGTTCTCGATGCGCAGGACGAAGGCGCGGTCGATCTTGAGGACATCGAAACGCAGCCGTTGCAGCTGGGACAGCGAGGAGTAGCCGGTGCCGAAGTCGTCGATGCACAGCTTGATCCCCAGCTCGCGCAACTGGCGGAACACGGCGGACTCGACGATTCCTTCCTGCATCATCGACGACTCGGTGAGCTCGATTTCCAGCAGCCCCGGGTCGATGCCGTGGCGCTCGATGGCGCCGCGGAACTGGGCCAGGATGTCGGACTGGCTGAACTGGCGCGGCGACACGTTGACCGACACCGGCACCAGCGCCGCCCCGTCGCGCGCCCAGTGGGCGAGCTGGCGGCAGACGCTGTCGATGACCTGCTCGCCAAGGCGCACGATGAGGCCGGAGTCCTCGAGCAGGGGAATGAAGCGGTCCGGGCCGGTCAGCCCCTTGCCCGGGCGATCCCAGCGCACCAACGCTTCCATGCTCGACGCCGTGCCCGCGGCCAGGTCGACGCGCGGCTGGTAGTGCACGACGAACTGCTGCTGGTCGAGCGCGCGGCGCAGCTCGGTCTCGGTTTCCAGCCGGGTGCGGATGGCCTCGAAAAAGCGCGCCTGGAAGAAACGGAAGCTGCCCTTGCCCTCGGTCTTGACCGAATACATCGCGATGTCGGCATGCTTGAGCAGGGTCTCCGCATCGTCTCCGTGTTCGGGAAACAGGCTGATCCCGATCGACGCATTCAGCACCTGGACCGATTGCTGCAGGTGGAAGCCGTCGCGGAAGGCGCCGAGCACGCGGCCGGCGACGTGTTCGACATCGCCGGTGCCCTCGACCTGCTCGAGCACGATCACGAATTCGTCGCCGCCCAGGCGCACCACATGGTCGCGCGGGCGCACCGCGGTCTTGAGGCGCTTGCCGACGGTGCGCAGCAGTTCGTCGCCGGCCGCATGGCCGAGCACGTCGTTGACGGTCTTGAAGCCGTCGAGGTCGACGAACAGCACCGCGAGCCGCTGCCCGCCGGCGCGTGCGCGCTCGATCGCCTGCGGCAGGTACTGCTGGATCCAGTAGCGGTTGGGCAGGCCGGTCAGCTCGTCCGAATTGCTCCTGCGCTCGAGCTCGGTCAACTGGGCCTTGCTCTCGCTGATGTCGCGGATCGTCACCGCGAGGTCACCATCGGCGCGCACCGCCTTGTAGCGTATCCAGCGCGCCTTCAAGGGCTGGTCGGGCGCGGGCGTCACCGGCAGCTCGCGGTCGTAGACGCCGGTCTCGAGCGCCTGGACCAGCCGTGCGCAGGCCGCACGAAACAGCTCGCCTCGATAGAACTCGGACAGCCGGTGCCCGATCAGCTGCATCGGATGCAGGCCGAACATGTCGGCCCCATGCTGGTTGCAGTCGACGATGTCGAAATCGCGGATCACGCCCTCGGCGTCGCGCAGCGGGCGGTTGATGAAGAAGCCCTCCCCCGCTTCCTCCGTCGCCAGGCGGTAAGTGGAGCGGATCGTTTCGATCTGGTGCTCCTTCCACTTGGCGTTCGCGTAGAGGCTGGTGGCCAGGAGCGCGGCCAGGATCAGCCACCCCGTGTTCCACCATGCGTCGTTGATCGCCGCCTGCCGGTTGGCGCGGTAGGGCGCCATTGCCGCGTACTCGTCCACGCCCACCATGCCGACCAGTCCCACGTCCGGAAGAGGATGCCAGCCCACGATACGGGTGTGGCCGTCGGCGAACCAGCGCCGGCCGTCGAGCCGCGCGACGCCGACCGGCCGGTCGGCCGGCATCGGCGCCAGCAGGAAAGGCGCACGGGAAGTGTGGACGATGCTTCCGCTGCGGGTGGCCAGCACCGCGCCGTTGTCCCGCACCAGTCCGGCGAAACCGTATTCGCCCAGGACCGGCTCGGCGTAGTGCTGGGTGAAGAAGGACGGCAACACCGAAACCAGCACGATGCCGTCGAACTTTCCCTGCCGCGACAGCAGCGGGCGCGAGAATGCGATGACTTCCTTGTGCGTCAGCCGGCCGCCGAGGGGGCCGCTCAGGTACAGCCGGTCGGTGGAAGCGTGCTGCTGCTCGGTAAAATAGGGCCGGTTGCCGAAATACTTGCCGACGACCTCGGGTTCCGAGCAGGTCGTGACGATACCATTGCGGTCGAGGACCGCCACGGCAGAAATGTACTGCTCGGAAAAAATTCCGGCGTCGATCGTGCCTTCCAGGTTGAGCCGCTTGCCGGCGTGCTCCCACTGGTGGCGCAACAGCAGCAGCAGGCGGTCGGTGTCGTCGATCGAGCGCCGTGCACGGATGACCATGCTGCGCGTATAGGCATCGACCTGCTGCTCCAGTTCGGCTTGGCGGCCGTGCAGCTCATGCTCGAGGCCGAGCAGCACATAGCTCCAGAGTGCGGCGATGGCGACCAGCGCGAGCGCCGGCCAGGCCAGCAGCAGCGTCAGCCGCTGGCGCAGGAAAGCCAGGAAAGGGCGCAGGCGACCGGCCGCACGCTTCCAGCTTGCCGCCGGCGCCTTGGCGATACGCAAGTCCATCCGAGCTCCAGCACGTCAATACACGAAACGAAGTATGACACCGGCACGGCGCACGGTTGAACACCGCACGGCAGAAAGCCATCGGCTGGCGCGGCGGTCCGCGCAGCCTTTGACCTTGGCGCTTGTGCGCGAGCACATTCCCCACGATGATAGGTTGACGGAGTAACGGTTTCCCCATCACTTGCCGACGAGGACATCATGAAGGCACTCATCCAGGAACTGACTCGGCGTTTCGGCACGCTTCCTCGAGTGCATCGGGCGCTCATTGCCGGCGTCGTCGCGGTGTTCGTCCTGTACAACGCGATGGACTTCGGTGAAGCCTTCGGGCGCACCCTGCACTATCTCGCGCACTGATCCCCGCCCCGGAAAACAAAACGCCCGGCACATGGCCGGGCGTCTTTTTCTCGGTCGCTGACCGCAATTACATGATGTGCGTACCGATCCACCAGGCGATCGCCGCGACGAAGGCCGATGCCGGAATCGTGAAGATCCACGCCCACACGATGTTGCCCGCCACGCCCCAGCGCACGGCCGAGGCCTTTTGCGAGGCGCCCACGCCGACGATCGCGCCGGTGATGGTGTGGGTGGTCGAGACCGGGATGCCCCAGAAGCTCGCCATCAGCAGCGTCATCGCGCCGCCGGTCTCGGCGCAGAAGCCGCCGACCGGTTTCAGCTTGGTGATCTTCTGGCCCATGGTCTTGACAATGCGCCAGCCGCCGAACAGGGTGCCGAAGCTGATCGCCGCGTAGCAGGAGATGATGACCCAGGCCGGCGGGTGCGCGTCGGCCGGATTGGTGTAGCCGGCGGCGATCAGCAGCATCCAGATGATGCCCATGGTCTTTTGCGCGTCGTTGCCGCCGTGGCCCAGCGAATAGCCCGCGGCCGACAGCAGCTGCAGCCGGCGGAACCAGACGTCGACCTTGCGCGGCGTACTCTTGACGAACACCCAGGAGACAATCAGCATGATGATCGAGCCGAGCACGAAGCCGAGCAGCGGTGCGACGACGATGAAGATGACGGTCTTCCACAGGCCCGCCGCGACCAGCGCGCCGGTGCCCGACTTGGCCACTGCCGCGCCGACCAGGCCGCCGATCAGGGCGTGCGAGGACGAGGACGGGATGCCGTAGTACCAGGTGATGACGTTCCAGACGATGGCCCCGACCAGGGCCCCGAAAATCACGTAATGGTCGACCACATGGGGATCGATGGTGCCTTTGCCGATGGTTTGCGCCACCTTCATGCTGACCACGAAGATCGCCATGAAGTTGAAGAAGGCGGCCATGGCGACGGCGGACTGGGGCTTCAGCACGCCGGTCGAGACGACGGTCGCAATCGCGTTCGCCGAATCATGGAAGCCGTTCATGAAGTCGAATACCAGTGCCAGCAGCACCAGCAGACCCAGCACGTAAATGCTGATGGTGAGATGTTCCATAATTATTTTTATTCTTAGGAAACTTAAGCGTTCTCGACGATGATGCCTTCGATGATGTTCGCGACGTCTTCGCAGCGGTCGGTGACGGTCTCGAGGATCTCGTAGATCGCCTTCATCTTGATCAGGTTGCGCACGTCCGGCTCGTCGCGGAACAGCTTGGACATCGCGGCGCGCATCACGTGGTCGGCGTCCGACTCGAAGCGGTCGATCTCTTCGCAGATGGCGACGATCTTCTGGGCGTTGCCCATGTCGTGCAGCAGGGCGACGGCTTCCTGGACCTTCTGGCAGGCGGCCAGGCACAGCTCGGCCAGGCGCTTGGCTTCCGGGGTCACGGCGTGCAGGTCGTACAGCGAGATGGTCTGGGCCGCGTCTTCCATCATGTCGAGGATGTCGTCCATGCGGGTGATCAGCTTGTGGATGTCGTCGCGGTCGAGCGGGGTGATGAAGGTCTTGTGCAGCAGGTCGACGGTGGCGTAGGTGATCTTGTCCGCCTGTTTTTCGATGCTCTCCACGGCGTGGGTGCGGTTCTCCAGGTCGTCGAAGTTGGTCATCAGGCCAACCATTTCCTGCGCACCCTTCACGCACAATGCCGCGTGCTGGTTGAACAGATCAAAAAACTTGCCCTCAGTGGGCATCAGGCGTCCAAACATTTAACTCTCCGTTGTAAAACTCTTGGGACTGCGAGGGGCCGTGGAGCAACAGGATCCACGGCGACGCAATATCGGCTTAGTCGCCCTGATAGATGGCGAGGTTACCGCTGTAGTTGCCAAACTTGGTGTACTGGCCAATCCAGGTCAGTCGCACGGCCCCGATCGGACCGTTACGCTGCTTGCCGATGATGATTTCGGCGGTTCCCTTGTCCGGCGAGTCGGGGTTGTACACCTCGTCGCGGTACAGGAAGATGATCACGTCCGCATCCTGCTCGATAGCGCCGGATTCGCGCAGGTCGGACATGACGGGACGCTTGTTCGGCCGCTGTTCCAGCGAGCGGTTCAGCTGGGACAGCGCGATGACCGGACAATGCAACTCTTTCGCCAGGCCCTTGAGCGAGCGCGAGATCTCGGAGATCTCGGCCGCGCGGTTGTCGCCCGGCTGGCTACCCTGCATCAGCTGCAGGTAGTCGACGATGATGAGGCCGAGCTTGCCACACTGGCGGGCAAGGCGGCGCGCGCGTGCGCGCATCTCGATCGGGTTCAATGCCGGCGTCTCGTCGATGTAGAGCTGGGCATCGTTCATCTTCTGGATGGCGTGCGTCAGGCGCGGCCAGTCCTCGTCGTTCAGGCGGCCGGTACGCAGGCGGTGCTGGTCGAGCTGGCCGACCGAGCCCAGCATACGCATGGCCAGCTGGGCGCCGCCCATCTCCATCGAGAACACGGCCACGGGCAGGCCCGCTTCGATGGCGACGTTCTCGCCGATGTTGACCGAGAACGCGGTCTTGCCCATCGACGGACGGCCGGCGACGATCACGAGGTCGCCCGGCTGCAGGCCCGAGGTCATGCGGTCGAGGTCGATGAAGCCGGTCGGCACGCCGGTGATCTCGCCCTGGTTCTCGCGCGAATACAGTTCGTCGATGCGCTCGACGACTTGCGTCAGCAGCGGCTGCACCGCGGTCCAGCCCTGGGCGCCGCGTGCGCCCTGCTCGGCGATGGCGAAGATCTTCGATTCGGCTTCGTCAAGCATCTGCTTGACTTCCTTGCCTTGCGGATTGAACGCATTGCCCGAGATTTCGTCGGCAACGGTAATCAGTTTGCGCAGCACGCCGCGGTCGCGCACGATCTCGGCGTAACGGCGGATGTTGGCGGCGGACGGCGTGTTCTGCGCCATCGCGTTCAGGTATTGCAGGCCGCCCACGTCCTCGGCCTTGCCGAGGGAAACCATGGCCTCGTAGACGGTGATCACGTCGGCCGGCTTGCCGCTGTTGATCAGGCGGACCATCTGTTCGAAGATGATGCGGTGATCGTAACGATAGAAATCGTCCGCGTGCATGAAGTCGGCAATACGGTCCCAGGCCGCGTTATCGCGCAGCAGGCCGCCGATGACGGACTGTTCTGCTTCGATGGAGTGCGGGGGGATGCGCAGCGATTCGATTTGCGGATCTGCGGGGGTATTCATGGCGGGCATTATACCTTCTCCGGTCACACGGCTGAAATAATTGGCGAGTTTCTGAGCATAAAAAAAGCCGGGCAAGCCCGGCTTTTTCCTTTTTGCAACAGCTCCAAAGGAGCTGTGCGGTAATACTTGATCAGGCAGCTTCGCCCACGACGGCGATGGTGACATCCACCACCACGTCGGTGTGCAGAGCGACAGCAACCGGGTGCTCGCCGGTGGTCTTCAGCGGGCCGGTCGGCATGCGCACTTGCGCCTTTTCGACGGCGAAACCTTGCTTGCTCAGGGCTTCAGCGATGTCGAAGTTGGTGACCGAACCGAACAGGCGGCCGTCGACGCCGGCTTTCTGAGCGATGGTGATGGTCATGCCGTTCAGCTTGTCGCCCTGGCCTTGTGCGGCAGCCAGCTTCTCGGCAGCAGCTTTTTCCAGTTCGGCGCGCTTGACTTCGAACTCGGCCACAGCGGCTTGGGTAGCGCGGCGGGCCATTTTTTGCGGGATCAGGAAGTTACGTGCGTAACCGTCCTTGACCTTGACGACGTCGCCCAGGTTGCCGACGTTGACGACTTTTTCCAGCAGGATAACTTGCATATTATTCTCCAGTATTTACTTGTGCTCGTTGCCGTAGCGACTTAAGCGTTGTGCAGGTCGGTGTACGGCAGCAGGGCCAGGTAACGTGCGCGCTTGATCGCGGTGTCCACTTGACGCTGGTAGTGCGCCTTGGTGCCGGTCAGGCGTGCCGGCATGATCTTGCCGTTTTCCTGGACGAAGTCCTTCAGGGTGTCGACGTCTTTGTAGTCGACCTGCTCAACGCCGGCGGCGGTGAAGCGGCAGAACTTCTTGCGCTTGAACAGCGGGTTCTGCTGTTTGCGCTTCAGTTTTTCTTTGGCTTTGTTTTTGTCGAACTTTTTACCGAATGCCATTTGAGGCTCCTGTATATCTAAAAGGTGGGCCGCTGGGTAATTTAAGCGGCAGCACTGAAATCAATGATGTGAAACACCAGGGCTTTGCTGTTGCGGTTCTTCCTGGCCAGGAATCCCGTGAACTGGTGGGCGGCGCCCAGCTCGGCGCTGGCGAAGCGGCCCGAAATCTCTCCCGCGGCGAACGCGGCAATCTCGAACTCGACCAGCCTCGGCACCCCTGCCTCGACCTGCTGCGAACTGTGCAGCAGGATGGCGGACACGACCGGCACGCCGGCGGGGGTGTAGCGCAGTACGTCGCGTTCAGCGATGGTGGCGACGACTTGTAGCTGGTTCACTTCTCAGCGGGCCTGAGCCCGTTCACATTCCTGGCGAAAAAACCTTAGGCAGCGGCGGCCGGGGCAGCAGCCGGAGCTTCTGCGCGGTGGCTCTTGGCTGCGTCTTCGCGCTGGACCGACTTCATCATTGGCGACGGAGCGGTTTCAGCCTTCTTCATCTTCACGGTCAGGTGACGCAGCACGGCATCATTGAACTTGAATGCGGTTTCCAGCTCGACCAGGGTCTCGTTGTCGCACTCGATGTTCATGCAGATGTAGTGTGCCTTCGGCAGCTTCTGGATCTGGTAAGCCATCTGGCGACGGCCCCAGTCTTCCACGCGATGGATGTTACCGCCGCGGCTGGTCACCGTGGTCTTGTAACGCTCGATCATCGCCGGGACTTGCTCGCTTTGGTCCGGGTGGACGATAAAAACGATTTCATAATGACGCATGCAACACTCCTTGAGGACGTTTAAACAAATGCCCACCTCGGCGTCAAGACGAGTGTGGGAAGGGAAAGCCTGCAATTATAACCCGAAGCGTACGGCAACACAATCGGCGGCCGGCGTACCCCTTTCGCGACAGCGCCGGCCAGCAAATTCCAGCGAAATCCACGATTTCCCTTGCATTTACAGAAGCACTGTACAAAAATACAGTCTGAATCGATAACCAGTGGTACACCCATGCTCAAGCTCACTGCAAGGCAAGAACAGATCCTCAACCTGATCAAGGAAGCGATCGACAATACCGGCTTCCCGCCGACCCGCGCCGAGATCGCGAAGGAATTGGGCTTCAAGTCGGCCAACGCGGCCGAGGAGCACCTGCAGGCGCTCGCGCGCAAAGGCGCGATCGAGATCGTCTCGGGCACCTCGCGCGGCATTCGCCTGATCGGGGCGGCATCGGAGCCGGCGCTTCCGGCCATTCCCCCTGCCCTGCTCATGCCGCTGCCGCTGGTCGGCCGCGTCGCGGCGGGTTCGCCGATCCTGGCCCAGGAACACGTGGAAGCGACCTACAACGTCGACCCGGCCATGTTCAGCGCCCGCCCCGACTTCCTGCTGAAAGTGCGCGGCTGGTCGATGCGCGACGCCGGCATCATGGACGGCGACTTCCTGGCGGTCAAGAAGGTCGACAGCGCCAAGAACGGCCAGATCGTCGTAGCCCGCCTGGGCGAAGACGTGACCGTCAAGCGCTACCGCAAGACCGGCGACGTGATCGAGCTGCTGCCGGAAAATCCGGACTTCAAGGTCATCCGCGTCGAGCCGGACGATGAGTTCGCGCTCGAGGGGCTGGCTGTCGGATTGATGCGCAGCTGGCACTGAGGCGCGCAATGAAAAGGCCGCTCGATGCGGCCTTTTTGTTGAATGGAATTTGTACAGCGGATCGGCAGTGAAAAATCGCTGCGTCACCGGCTTCTGTAGGGTGGGGTCTTGACCCCACGCCGTGCGGCGCCTGCAAACCGTTACTTCTCCCGACAGGTCTGCGGCGGCATTGCTGCGCGAGATGGGGTTGATCCATCGCTCAACCGCGTGGGGTCAAGACCCCACCCTACGAAAAACAACGGCCGCTTGATGCGGCCTTTTTCGCTTCGTTACTTGGTCCGCACCGACTCGTCCTTCGGCGCCTTGGTCACGATCGCATTGTGCTCGGCGATATACGCCTCGGTTGCGCTGCGCCAGACCGCCACATCCGCCAGCACCATCTTGGCGCCTACCTTGGCTTCTTCCGACAGGTTTTCCTGCACCTGCGCCAGGTGCTTCTTCGCCTGCTCCATCTCCGCCAGGTTCATCAGCTTGGCGATATCGGGCGGAATCTGCTTCTCCAGCGGCGACGCGGCGTTCAGGTTCTGCACGAAGCCGTTGTAGCACTCCTGCCACTTGTTGATCGCATTCGAGACCCGCTCGATCTCGTCGGTCTGCTTCGAGATTGGCGGAACGCGTGGCTTGGGGCAGCGGAACTTGCCGGACTTCAGGTCCTCGCCGTCGTACTTCGACACCCAGTAATCGATGTCGGCGCGGCGCGCGACCCGCTGCTGCATGACGCCGAGCGAGGCTTCGGCGACCTTGTTGCCCTTGGCCGCGGCCTTCTGGAACCACATCGTGGCCTTGGCCTCGTCCACCGTGCCGGCTTCGCCGTACCAGTACATCTGGCCCAGCAGTTGCTGGGCCTCGACGTTGCCGGCATTGGCCAGCTTGGTGTACAGCTTCATGGCCTCCGGATACTTCTTCTGCTCGAACAGGGCCTTGGCGTCTTCCAGCTCGCCCGCGTTGGCCAGGCCCGCGAGCAGCAGGCCTGCCAGCATCAGGCCCGCACGTGTCAGCGCATTCTTTTTCATGTCTTCGCGTCTTCAGTCAGGTGGAGTTGCCGCGCGGCGAACCACCCGCGCGGATGGGGCGATCCAGGCGGCTCAGGCGTCCAGCGCAGCCCGGAAGTCTTCCAGCAAGTCCTCGGTATCCTCGATACCCACCGAGACCCGGATCAGGGATTCGGCGATGCCCATGCTGGCGCGGCGCTCGAGGCCCATCTCGAAGAAGATCGTGTGCGCCACCGGAATCACGAGGGTGCGGGTGTCGCCCAGGTTGCTCGCCGGGATGGCCAGCTTCAGGCGGTTCAGGTAGTCGAAGCAGTCGATGCCGTCCTTCAGCTCGAAGCTCAGCAGCGAGCCGCCGGCGCGGAACAGTTCGTTCGCGATGGCATGCTGCGGGTGCGAGGTAAGGCCCGGGTAGTGAACGGCAGCAACGCGCTCGTCGCTCTCGAGCATGCGCGCCACCGCCAGCGCATTGCCGGTCGTGCGCTCCATGCGCAGGGCCAGGGTCTCGGCGCCGACCGCGATGTGGTGGGCCGCCTCCGGTCCGAGCGAGGCGCCGAAGTCGCGCAGGGCTTTCGCGCGCAGCTGGGCCATGCCTTGCGCGGCCGGCGGCTGCTTGCGGAAGTTGGCGGCGATGTTCGGATAGGCGCTCCAGTCGAACAGGCCGGTGTCGGTCAGGGCGCCGCCCAGGGCGATGCCGTGGCCGGCGATCGACTTGGTCAGCGAATTGACGACCAGGCCGGCGCCCACCGCTTTCGGACGGAACAGCCAGGGCGTGGTCATGGTGTTGTCGACCACATAGAGGATGCCGCGTTCGCGGCACAGCGCGCCGATGCGCGCCAGGTCGGCCACCTGGGTGCGCGGATTGGCGATCGTCTCGACGAACACGAAGCGCGTGTTCGGCTGCAGGGCCGCCTCGACGTTCGCCACATCGGTGGCGTCGACGAACGACACCTCCACGCCCTGCCCCGCTACCGTCTGCCACAGGCTGTTGGTGTTACCGAACAGGAAGGAAGACGAGACGATGTGGTCGCCCTCGCGCAGCAGCGCCTGGAACAGCGCGCCGATCGCCGCCATGCCGGTGCCGAAGCACAGGGTGGCGACGCCATCTTCCATTTTCGTGACCTTGTCTTCCAGCGCTGCAACCGTCGGGTTGCCCTGGCGGCCGTAGCGGAAGCCCGGCTCCTTGCCCTGGAACACGGAGGCGAGCTGGCGCGCATCGCCGTAGCCGAAGGCCACCGAGGTGTGGACCGGCTTGTGCAGCGAGCCCTGCTCGATCGTCTTGCGGCGGTCGTTGTGCAGGACGGTGGTGGTGAAACCGTATTGTCTGGTATCGCTCATGATGCGTATGAGAATTTATTCGACGGCGACCGGCGGGTTCAGGTTCAGCTGGGTGCGCACCACGTCCTCCGAGGACTTGCCCGAGCTCTTGTGGCGATGGCTTTCCAGCTTGTCCAGGTATTCGGGCGTGACGTCGCCGGTGACGTAGACGCCGTCGAAGCAGGACGCCTCGAAGCTGGTCAGGGCCGGGTTGACGTCCGAGATCGAACGCTTCAGGGCGTCGATGTCCTGGTAGACGAGGCGGTCGGCGGTGATTTCCTTGCAGACTTCCTCGACCGTGCGGCCGTAGGCGATCAGTTCCTCGCGGGTCGGCATGTCGATGCCGTAGACGTTCGGGAACAGCACCGGCGGCGCGGCGGAAGCGAAGAAGACCTTGCGGGCGCCGGCGTCGCGCGCCATCTGCACGATCTCGCGGCTGGTGGTGCCGCGCACGATCGAGTCGTCGACCAGCAGCACGTTCTTGTCCTTGAACTCGGAACCGATGGCGTTCAGCTTCTGGCGCACCGATTTCTTGCGCATGCCCTGGCCCGGCATGATGAAGGTACGGCCGATGTAGCGGTTCTTGATGAAGCCTTCGCGGTATTCCACGCCCAGCTTCAGGGCCAGCTGGATCGCGGCCGGACGCGAGGAATCGGGAATCGGCATCACGACGTCGATGTCCTCGACCGGGATTTCCTTGCGGATCTTGTCAGCCAGGTATTCACCCATTTTCAGGCGGGTCGCGTAGACCGAGGCGCCGTCGATCACCGAGTCCGGACGCGCCAGGTAGACGTATTCGAAGGCGCAGGGGTTCAGCGACGGATTCTCGGCGCACTGGCGCGCGTGCAGTTGGCCATCTTCAGCGATAAACACGGCTTCGCCCGGCGCGATGTCGCGCACGAAGCGGAAGCCGATGCCTTCCAGCGCCACCGATTCGCTCGCCACCATGTATTCGATGCCGCTTTCGCCCTCGTTCATGCCCAGGCACAGCGGACGGATGCCGTACGGGTCGCGGAAGGCCAGCATGCCGTGGCCTGCGATCTGGGCCACGACCGCGTAGGCGCCGCGCACGCGGCGGTGCACCACGCCGACCGCCTTGAACACGGCTTCGGCATTGAGCGAGAAGCCGTCGGCCGCTTCCTGGATCTCGTGCGCCAGCACGTTGAGCAGCACTTCCGAGTCGGAATTGGTGTTGATGTGGCGGCGGTCGTTGCGGAACAGCGCTTCCTTCAGTTCAGCCTGGTTGGTCAGGTTGCCGTTGTGCGCCAGGGTGATGCCGAAAGGCGCGTTCACGTAGAACGGCTGCGCCTCTTCCTCGCTCGACGAGCCGGCGGTCGGGTAGCGGCAGTGACCAATCCCGGTGTTCCCCTGCAGCGAACGCATGTTACGCGTACGGAACACGTCGCGCACCAGGCCGTTGGCCTTGTACATCGAGAACATGCTGCTGTGATTGGTTGCAATGCCCGCCGCGTCCTGGCCGCGGTGCTGCAGCAGCAGCAATGCGTCATACAACAGCTGGTTGACGGGAGTTTGCGAGACGACGCCGACGATGCCACACATGGTGTGCTCCTAAGAACAGAATGCTGTTACGGAAAAGTTCAAAACTGTACGTGCTGCGCCAGCGCAGCGGGAAGGAAGGGTTTGACGGTACGCGCGCCAGTCTCGGCCAGGGGGGACAGCAGCGCGTCCTTCCAGAAATCTTGTTGGGGGATGGATGTCATCGAGCACAATATGACGGCGGCCAGCACGATTACAACACCGCGCGCCAGGCCGAACAGGCCGCCCAGGCCGCGGTCCGCCAGCGACAGCCCGGAAGCCTCGATCAGGGCGCCCAGGGCCAGCGACAACAGGCCCATCAGGATGCGCACGCCGAGGAACAGGGCCACGAAGGCGACCATCAGGCGCACCGTCTCGCCGGGTATCAGTTCAGGCAGCATCGGGCCCAGTTTTGCGCCGTAGGCGTTGGCCACCACAAAAGCGATCACCCAGCCCAGCAGCGACAGGATCTCCTTCACCAGGCCGCGCATGGTGCTGATGACGACCGAGGAAACCAGCACGAACAATACCAGATAATCGAAAATCGTCACGCCGCCCCGACCACGTTCACATCGGCACCAGGAAACCGCTGAAGCCTTGGGCGCCGAGCTTGGCGCGCGCCTTCTCGGCTTCCTCGCGGCTGCCGAACGGGCCGACCTGTACGCGGATCAGCTCACCCGACTTCCGGGTGTGGGCGCTGACGCCGGCTGCACGCAGGCGGGTCTGCAATTCGGCGACCTTCTCCTCGCTTGCCAGGGCGGCGACCTGCACCACGAAGCGCTGGTGCGCTTCCGGCTTCTCGGCCGGCTTGGCGGCTGCCTTGCCCTCAAGCAGGGCCAGCGCCCGTGCGGCGTCCTCATCCTTGGCGCGCGCCGGCAGCGGCTTGTCTTCCGCCTTCTTCGGCGCCGGCTTCTCGACGGGCTTCTCCGCCACTTTCGGCTCCGGCTTCTTCGGCTCCGGCTTGTGCTCGGCCACCTTGGGTTCCGGCTTCTTCGGTTCCGGCTTCGGTTCCGGCTTATGCACGGGTTCGGTGCGCACCGGCTCCTTCGGCTCGGCCTTTGCGACCTCGACCGTCTTCACCGGCGGCGGCATGGCGGCCGGCGCCTGGGTGCGGGCGCTTGACGGCGCCAGGGGCGGCACCTCGACGATTTCCTCGTCCTGGTCGACGCTGTCGGCGGCCGGCACCGGGTCGGACGGCACCGGCAGCGCCGGGGCCTTGTCCTTGGCAGGAATCTGGATGGCGATATCGCCGACCAGCGGACGTGGTTCGGAATCGAGCAGCATCGGCAGGCCGACGGCGGCAGCCAGGGCCAGGGCGATCGCGCCGACCAGGCGGCGGCGCGCGCGCTTCTTCTCCGGCAGCATGGGATCGCCGCCGCTGCGGCTGCGGCGCGAAGCGG
>DEKZ01000098.1:0-311 GCA_002354135.1 Massilia sp. UBA2709
GCTGGCCCAGCGCAAGGGAGGGCTGGCGCTCTACCTGCTGCAGGACCAGCTCGGCGAGGAACGCGTCAACGCGGTGCTGCGCGAGCTGCTGCGTAAAAGCGGTGAGCCGGGTGCGCGGCCCGTCGATGCCGCGGCCCTGGTCGCTGCGCTGCGCGCCGTGGCGCCGCCGGAGAAAGCCCATCTGGTGCACGACCTGTTCGAAGCCATCGTGTTCTACGAAAACCGGGCCGACAGCGCCAGCGCGCGCCGCCGTCCGGACGGCAAGTACGAAGTGACGCTGCGCGCCAGCGCCGCCAAGCTGCGCGCGGGCG
>DEKZ01000098.1:411-803 GCA_002354135.1 Massilia sp. UBA2709
GCGCGCGGGCGGCCCGAGCGAGCAGGAAATGCCGCTGGCCGACACCATCGAATTCGGCGTCGACGACCGCGACGGCAATCCGCTGGCGCGCGAGCGGCGGCTGGTGCGCCAGCGTGCGCAGACGATCACGTTCGTGGTCGACGTGCAGCCGGGAAGAGCAGGAATCGACCCGGATTACAAGCTGTTAGACAAGAAACCCACAGATAACATGCTGCCTGTCGACAGCCAGTAAATCTCGCTATATCATCAAGGCACTACTTTCAGTGAGGTTAAACATGTCGAGCATGGTTGCCGAAATCCGCGAAAAAATTCAACTGCTGAGCGCCGACGAAAAGCACGAGCTGCTGCGCACGCTGCTGAAGGACGTCGATGGCGCCGACGAGGATGCCGAT
>DEKZ01000098.1:814-19879 GCA_002354135.1 Massilia sp. UBA2709
TGAAGGCGATCCGCAACGGCGAAGCGGCGATCCGCGCGCTGCAGGACTGGCAGGAGTAATTCGCCGCTACGCGCATCTGAAGTAGTACGGGACATAAAAAAACCGCGATCTGTCGATCGCGGTTTTTTTATGCGTAGCGAATTACCAGCCCGTAGGGTGGGGTCATTGATGCCCCAGCATTAATGACGTGCCCACCAAATGCCGGCGTCGCGTTAGCGCATCAATGACCCCACCCTACAGTTTATTTCTTCGCGGCGCTGGCCCGCTTGGCCGCCGGCTTCTTCGCGGCCACGGTCTTGGCCGCGGCCTTGGCGGCCGGCTTCTTCGTGACCTTGGTCTCGACGGCTTCGCCATCGGCGCCTGCCGAGTCGTCGTTCGCCGCAGCCTTGCCCTTGGCGGCCGGCTTGGCCTTGCGTTCCTCGAACTCGAAGCTGATCTTGCCGTCCTTGCCGCGCACCAGGAAGGCCTTGAACGGACGGCGGGTGCGCTGCGAGATGAAGCCCGGCAGCAGGTCGGTCTTGCCGTCGTTGAGCAGCTTGGCCATCTGCTCGGGCAGGATTTCCTGCTGCAGGATGATGCGGCCGCTGCGGAAGTCGCAGGTCTTGGGCTTGGCGACCTGGTGTTCGCACACATACGCCAGGCCCATCTCGTAGACGCCGCCGTTGCACTTCGGGCAGGGTCCGAGCGGGGTCTGGCCGGTGAAGTCGACGCCCTCTCCCTCTTCGCCCTCGGCCTGGTCCTGGCCGAAGTCGAACTCCAGCTTGAAGTTGTTGATGTCCTCGTCACGCACGATGCGCAGGATCGCCGCGAACGGACGGCCCATCTTCGAGCGGAAGCCCTGCAGCGGACCGATGGTGCGGTTCTTCAGCAGTTCCTCGACCTCGTTGATCTCGAACTGGCGGCTGCCCGGCGTCTTGCTCATCGAGAAATCGCACTTGGTGCAGGCGAAGCGTCGGTAGTTCTCCTTGACCACGCCGCCGCAGTTCGGGCACGGCGTCTGCAGGGTCGCGTACTCGCCCGGAATCGTGTCGTTGTCGTATTCCTTGGCGCGCTTGACGATGATCTGGGTCATCTGCGCGATCTCGCGCATGAACTCGTCGCGCGAGATCTTGCCCTTCTCCATCTGCGACAGCTTGTATTCCCATTCGCCGGTCAGTTCCGGCGCCGTCAGTTCGTTCACGCCCAGGCCACGCAGCAGGGTCATCAGTTGCGATGCCTTGGCGGTCGGGATCAGCTCGCGTCCTTCGCGCACCAGGTATTTCTCGGTGAGCAGGCCCTCGATGATGGCCGCACGCGTGGCCGGGGTTCCAAGACCCTTGCCGGCCATGGCGTCGCGCAGCTCGTCGGAGTCGACGAGTTTACCCGCGCCTTCCATTGCCGACAGCAGCGTCGCTTCGGTGTAGCGTGCAGGCGGCTTCGTCACCAGGCCGTTCGGGGTCACCTTGTCGGCCAGGACCTTCTCGCCCTTCTGCACCGGCACCAGGGTGGCGCCGTCCTTGTCGTCGCCGGTCGTGTCCTTGCCGTAGATGGCAAGCCAGCCCGGGTTGGTCATGACCTTGCCCTCGGTCTTGAACTGGTGGCCCGACACTTCGGTGAAGCGGGTCGTGACCAGGAACTCGGCCGGCGGGAAGAACACGGCCATGAAGCGGCGCGTGACCAGGTCGTAGAGCTTTTGTTCCGGCTCGGAGAGGTTCTTCGGCGCGACACCGGTCGGGATGATCGCGAAGTGGTCCGAGATCTTGGTGTTGTCGAAGATGCGCTTGTTCGGCTTGACCCAGCCGTTCTTGGTGATCTGCTTGGCGAACTGGTGATAGTTGTTGTTTTCTGCGAGCGACTCCATCGTCGACTTCACGGTGGCGATGTAGTCTTCCGGCAGGTGGCGCGAATCGGTACGCGGATAGGTCAGGACCTTGTGCTTCTCGTACAGGGCCTGGGCCAGGCCCAGGGTGTTCTTGGCCGAGAAGCCGAAGCGGCCGTTGGCCTCGCGCTGCAGAGACGTCAGGTCGAACAGGGCCGGCGCCATCGAGGTGGTCGGCTTCGATTCCTCGGTGACCACGCCCTGCTTGCCGCGGCAGGCGGCCACGATGGAATCGGCGGCGGCGCTGCTCCACAGGCGCTCGGCGCGCTTCTCAGGATCGTTCTCGTCCTTCTTGAAAGCCTGGTCGAGCCAACGGCCTTCGTAGACGCCGGCGGCGCACACGAACTCGGCGCGCACTTCCCAGTAGTCGCGCGGGACGAACTTCTTGATCTTCTCTTCGCGGTCGACCACGATCGACAGGGTCGGCGTCTGCACGCGGCCGACCGTCGTCAGGTAGAAGCCGCCCTCTTTCGAGTTGAAGGCGGTCATGGCGCGGGTGCCGTTGATGCCGATCAGCCAGTCCGCTTCCGAGCGGCAGCGCGCGGCGTCGGCCAGCGGACGCATTTCTTCGTCGCTGCGCAACTGGCGGAAGCCCTCACGGATCGCGGTCGGCGTCATCGATTGCAGCCACAGGCGCTTGACCGGCTGTTTCGCTTTCGCGTTCTGCGCGATCAGGCGGAAGATCAGCTCCCCTTCGCGGCCCGCGTCACATGCGTTGATCAGGGTCGAGACATCCTTGCGCTTGATCAGCTTGTTGAGCACCTTGAGGCGCGACTCGGTCTTGGCGATCGGGTTCAGCGCGAAATAGGGCGGGATCACCGGCAGATGCTGGAAGCTCCACTTGCCGCGCTTGACGTCGTATTCTTCCGGCACCGCGATTTCGAGCAGGTGGCCGACGGCGGACGAGAGGATGTATTCGTCGGATTCGAAATACTCATCGTGCTTGGTGAAGCCGCCCAGCGTCTTGGCGATGTCATTCGCGACGGAGGGCTTCTCGGCGATGATGAGGGTTTTGGTCATAAAGTTTCTCGTCTTACTTATATTAGGTGTTTGGCTCGCGCATCATACAGGTTTGGCGGCGGGGCCGCTGCGCAGCTAGTGTCTTAGTAGTAACAGTCTGAAATGAGCGGCCAATGATAAGCGCGTTATCGCGCTGTTCGCAAGTAGACTCTGCACACCTGTTGTGCAACGCGGGAAAGCCTCGCGCCAAAAACGCGCAGTTGTTTTCCGCCGTTGACAATGCGGCCAAGCATGCCTTCTTCCGTGAAAGTGGGCGCTTTCCTACATCGGACCGGACACGATTCCGATACAGGCGGCGCGGCCGTGCGCGCATGATTGCCTTGTTGGCGGGCCGTAGCGCCGCCGTTTGACGGGAGGAAATGACCATGAGCGACAAACACAAAGGCATGGTGAACGAACACGGACGCAGTGTATCGCGCGAAAAAATGGTGCCGGTGGCCGAGGGCAGCCAGCAAGGCAAGCCACCGGGCGCGGTTGCACCGTCGGCGAAGAATTCGCAGTCCTGGACGCCGAACGATGACCAACGTCCATCCGGCAACATGCAATCGGGGAATCTCAACGCCGGCCAGGCGACCGTAGGCGGCAATCCCAACCGGGGGCGTGGCGGCGTAGCGGCCCAGCAAGGTGGCTGGAGTGCACGCCAGAAAGGCCAGCGCATGCAGGCACGCGCCGAGGAAGAACGTCTCGGCATGTCGCAGCAGTCCGGTTACGGCGGCCTCGAACAGGACCAGCGCGCCGGCTCGCAGGAGTCGCCCGTCGGGCCACCGGGATCGCAGCAGTCGAGCGTGACCGGCTCGCAACAGGGCGGCCAGCCGGACCAATCGCCTTCCGACTACGGCAAGGGCAAGGGCTGATGGTGCACGGGCGGCCTTGCCGCGAGCGCGGTGCGTGCGGCGCGAGCGGCAAGCCACCCATGTTGAAGTGATACGGACTATCTCGTTTCAGTCCACAAAAGAAAACGGCCTGCGCGAAGCAGGCCGTTCAGCAAATCCGGAACAGGTTTCAGTGCAGCAGGCGCGGCGTCTGTTCGTCGTCGGAACCGAACAGGTCGTCGAAGATCAGCGCGTCCGGCTCCTTGCCCTGGCTCCACATGAGCATGAGAACAATGATCTTCAGCTTGCTCAGCGTGACCGGCGACTCGTCGACCGCGAGCGCGCGTTCGATGATGATCTCGCGCTGCACCGGCGTGATGAGCTTGGCGCTTTCGAGGAACTGGATGAAGCCGATCGCGGCGCTGCCGAGCTCGTTGTACTCCTCGTCCACGTAGTAGCGCGTGCCTTTCGAGGCGACCACGTCGGCCAGCTCTTCGGCGGCCATTTCATTAAGACCCGTGAGCCAATCGATGGCTTCGCAGATCTCGAAGTCGTCGAAGCCGACGGCGGAGAGCTTGCGCGCCAATGCAGCCGGCTCGGGGCAGGCTTCGGGACGATAGTACGTCTCGTAGAGGTAGACCAGGATGTCGAACATAGTGGCGCTACTGTAGCAGCTAAGCTCGTACGGGCACAAGCTTGCTGCGTACCTGAGCATCCTCAATGCGTAATTCGTCGTTTTTCGGCCTTATCGGTTCATATAGGCTTGTAAGTAATTATCGGCATGCGCTGCCGTTCGCACATCAACGATGCAGCCGCTGAACCTTTCCACCAGGCAGGCGCTCGAGCATGCCGGCCATCTCCAGCGCCAGCAGCCCCAGGCTGAGTTCGCCGACATTGCTGCCGCTGCGCACCAGCAAGGTATCGATGTCGACGGGTTCGTGGCCGAGGTGCGCCAGCAGACCGAGACAGTCTGTCTCGCTCGGCGCCGCGCTGGCCACGTCGGGCGCGAGCGGCGAGATGCGCATTGCCTCGAGGATTTCACCGACCGTTTCCACCAGGCGCGCCCCTTCGCGGATCAGGACATGGCAACCCTTGGCCAGCGGCGCGTGGATCGAGCCCGGCAAGGCGAACACGTCGCGCCCCTGCTCTCCCGCCACCCGCGCCGTGATGAGGGAACCGGACTGCGCCGCCGCCTCGACCACCAGCACGCCGGCGGACAGGCCGCTGATGATGCGGTTGCGTTTCGGGAAGTTGCCCGGTGTCGGCGGCGTGCCCAGCGGATACTCGCTGACGATGCAGCCGTCGCGTGCGATGCGTTCGGCCAGGGCGCGGTTGCGGCTTGGGTAGAACAGGTCGGCGCCGGTACCGACCACGGCGATCGTCGCGCCGCTGCCTTCGAGAGCGCCCTCGTGCGCGGCGGCATCGATGCCCAGCGCCAACCCGGACACGACGCAGACGCCGGCCTGCGACAGGGCGGCGGCGAAATGCCTGGCGTTGGCCTTGCCCTGGCTGGTGGCATTGCGGCTGCCGACGATCGCCAGCCCCGGGCGCGCGAGCAGCGCGATGCGCCCTCTTATATAGAGCAGCAGCGGCGGATCGGGGATGTTGGCGAGAGCCTGCGGATAGCGCGGATCGTCGAGCGTCAGCACTGCATGCGCGGGATCGTCGAGCCAGGCGAGCACGGTGTCGCGCAGCTGCAGGGTGGCGGCCGAAGGCGGCGCGAACAGGGCACGCGCGGTGGCGGCCGGCACATGGGCGGCCAGCGCCGCCTGACCGGCCTCGAAGATCCTGCGCGGCGAACCATAGACGCGCAGCAACTGGTGCGCGGTGCGGCACCCGACCCCGCTCGCGCCTTCCAGGCGCAACCAGTCGGTCAGGTCGTCAATGCGGTGGTCGATGCGGTGATCGCTGCGCTGCTCGACGCGTCCGGCAATCCGGCTGGCGGGGTGGGGGTCCGTGTCCTGCACGGCGGGTTTACTCCGGTGATTTCGCCACGTCGCCGACTTCCACCGGCGCCGTCACTTGCATGATCAGGCCGTAGGAAACACGCCCGAACACTCGGAAGATGAACAGGGTGCCATACTGCTCATCGGGAAGCTTGATGGTCGACCGGCCGAAACCGAGGAAACCCTTGCGGCCTTCGGGGTCCGGCACCGTCTTCCCGAAATGATAAAGCTGCAAGACGGAGCCGACATCGAGCCCGTCAAGCGAACCACGATTGACAGTGACGACCTGGCTCTGGCCGGCATAGGTCACGCCGGAATAAATCGACATCACGCGCGCATCGACCCGCTGTTGCGGCGCATGCGGCACGTAGTTGCGCACGGCCGGCGGCGGCGCCGGCACCAGGCGGTCGCCCACGCCCATCTCGCGCACCGAGCTCGACACGGTGAAGGTGTGCACGTCGACCCCGGGCGCCGCCGGCTTCGTCAGCGTGACGGTGCCGACGTAGCTGGCCTCGTGCGCCAGCACGGCGCGGGTCTGCGGGTCGCGCAGGGGGCCGCCCGGGCGGAACACCTGGAAACTGGTCGCGCCCTGCAGGTCGCCGCGCACATAGACGCGGTCGCCCACGCCGAGGTAGACGTGGTTTTCCTCGGAGGCCGCGATGCGCGGCGCGCTGGCCAGCTGGTCTTTCTCGATCACCAGCGGCTGGGTCAAATACGGTTCGATAACGCCGGCGGGAATCGACTGCACGGCCTCGTTATCCAACCCCTCGCTTCGCACCTGGGGCGACAGGCGCAGCAGGGGCGGCTCGCCGCGGCCGTCGCCGCTGCCCGGTTTATTCAGGGACAGTCGGCCGCGCGCGCGGTCGAAATACACGATCTGGCCGGGATAGATCCAGTGCGGATTGCGGATTTCTTCACGGTTCATGCCCCATACCTGGGGCCAGCACCAGGGGTGCTCGAGGAAGGCGCCGGAGATATCCCAGAGGGTGTCGCCCTTTACGACGCGGTGCTGGTCGGGGGCGTTCGGCTTGAAGGCGCATTCGGCGGCCTGGACGGGGCCGGCTACGACACACGCGACGAGGGCCGCCGCAGCAGCGCGGGTCACGACTGTGCTAAAATTTTTCATTGAAGACGTCCGTAAAGTGCGGCATTGACATGAAATTGCAGGCTGCGCCCGTCATCCTGGCCAGCCGCGGCGCAAGAGACAGCACGAATCGACGTTCCTTGAATCGCCTGGACAGATCATCAAGGTTGCCGAAAGGTTGCCGAAGTGAATCAAATTCTGCACACAAATCCTTGAACTAGCAAGACAAACCGCGTCCTGCTGGCGGGGCCACGTGTTGCATTCCTGCTCCTGCGCCCTCATCTTCTTGTCGTACTTCCACCAACCCTTATTGAACTGTTATTGAATTCCCTGATATGGCCCTCCTGAAGATCCTGCGCTACCCCGACCCTCGCCTGCACAAGGTTGCCAAGCCCGTGACCGAGTTCGGCGAGCGTCTTGCCAAGCTGGTCGCCGACATGGCCGACACCATGTACGACGCGCCGGGTGTCGGACTGGCCGCGACCCAGGTCGACGTGCACGAGCGCGTGGTCGTGATCGACGTGTCCGAATCGCACGACGAGCTGCGCGTCTTCGTCAATCCGGAAATCACCTGGGCCAGCGAGGAAAAGCAGGTCTATGACGAAGGCTGCCTGTCGGTGCCGGGCATCTACGACGGCGTCGAGCGCCCGGCGCGCGTGAAGGTACGCGCCCAGGATGCCAAGGGCGAGTTCTTCGAGCTCGAGTGCGAAGGCCTGCTGGCCGTGTGCATCCAGCACGAGATGGACCACCTGATGGGCAAGGTATTCGTGGAATACCTGTCGCCCCTGAAGCGCAACCGCATCAAGGCCAAGCTGCAGAAGGAAGAGCGCGGCATGGAGCGCGAAGCGGCCCTGAAGGCCGCCGGCCGCCGTTACTGAGGCGCCGCGCATGAAGGTCGTTTTCGCCGGCACGCCGGAGTTTGCCGCTGTCGCCCTGCGCTCCCTGGTCGAGGCCGGTTTCGAGATTCCCCTGGTGCTGACCCAGCCCGACCGCCCGGCCGGGCGCGGCATGCAATTGCAGGCCTCGCCGGTCAAGCAGCTCGCCCTGGAGCATGGCATCGAGGTGCTGCAGCCGCTGTCGCTGCGCATGGATAGCAAGGATCCGCAGCGCGCGCTCGAAGCGACCGCGGCGCATGAACGCCTGCAGGCGCTCGACTACGACGTGATGGTGGTGGCGGCCTATGGCCTGATCCTGCCGCGCAGCACCCTCGACATCGCGCCCTGCATCAACATCCACGGTTCGCTGCTGCCGCGCTGGCGCGGCGCCGCCCCGATCCACCGCGCGATCGAAAGCGGCGACGTCGAGACCGGCGTGACCATCATGGGCATGGAAGAAGGCCTGGACACCGGGCCGATGATGCTGATCGAACGCGTGGCCATCGAAGACTTTGATACCACCGGCAGCCTGCACGACAAGCTGGCGGCGCTGGGCGGCACCATGATCGTCGAGGCGCTGCGCCGCATGGAACGCGGAGAACTGGCCTCCACCCCGCAACCGGAAGCGGGCGTGACCTACGCCGCCAAGATCAGCAAGGATGAGGCGAAACTCGACTTCGCGCTGCCGGCCCTGGCGCTGTGGCGCAAGGTGCGCGCCTTCAACCCCTTCCCTGCCGCGCAAGGCATGGTGAACGGGACGGCGATCAAGATCTGGAAGGCGGAGCTGGCCGATGACCGGGGCAATGCGGCGCCGGGCACGGTATTGTCGGCCGATGCGCAAGGCATCGTCGTCGCCTGCGGCGAAGGCACGCTGCGTTTGCTGGAGTTGCAGAAGCCGGGCGGCAAACGCCTGGCGGCGGCGGAGTTTTTGAAAGGCTCCCCGCTCGAGGGCAAGACGTTCGCATAACGTAGGGTGGGCGCCCCGTGCCCACCAATGCGGGCGCCGCGTCGACGCCCCCGCTGGATACGTCAACCCTGATCAATCGGAACTGCCAAATAACGTCCCGTCTGCTCATCGTTCCGGTGGGCACGGGGCGCCCACCCTACGATTGCGCAGGCGTTTCGTACAGCCCAAACGAAAAACGCGCCCTTCGGCGCGTTCGATGACAATTTAATTGCCGGCTGCTTCCGCAGCGCGCTGCGCGTCCATATGTTCGCGCAAGACCTGGTTGATGCGGGTCTGGTAGCCCGGACCAGCCGCCTTGAACCATTCCAGCATGTCAACGTCGAGGCGGATCGTCACGATCTGCTTCACGCCCGCCGGCTGCTGCTTCGGTGCTGGTGCCACGTGGTTTTGCACCATTGCTTGGTCCCAATCGGGTTCGTACTCTTTGTTCATGCAATCATCCCGTCTCATTAACAACGTGCCACATTCCCCGTGGCATTTATTTATTGTCGTCGCTGTATGTATCCGTAAAATTGCGAAACGGGCGGGTTTTGTAACGTCATGTAACAATCATTCGCATAAACACATAACGATACAATCTGCCATGCCGGGCCACCCACGCCCGGGCTCCCTGCGGGGATGACGTATAATTTCAGATCGCCCGAACCGTGCGCGCCTTGGCGCACGCCTATTGAAAGCACATCATGACTGCCCCGAACACGACCCCATCCCCGATCGAAACCCAGCTGCGCGAGATCCTGTCGCGCCGCATCATGATCCTGGATGGCGCGATGGGCACCATCATCCAGCAGTACAAGCTCGACGAAGCTGCCTACCGCGGCGAGCGCTTCGCAGGTTTCGCCGCGCCCGAAGGCGCGGGCAAGCGCGAGCTGTTCGTCAAGGGCAACAATGAACTGCTCACGCTGACCCAGCCGCAGGTGATCCAGGAAATCCACGAGCGCTACCTCGCGGCCGGCGCCGACCTGATCGAAACCAACACCTTCGGCGCCACGGGCGTCGCCCAGGACGATTACCACATGGCGCACCTGGCCTACGAGATGAACCTCGAGGCCGCGAAGCTCGCGCGTGCCGCCTGCGACAAGTACTCGACGCCGGACAAGCCGCGCTTCGTCGCCGGCGCCCTGGGCCCGACCCCGAAGACCGCCTCGATCTCGCCGGATGTGAACGACCCGGCGGCGCGCAACATCACTTTCGACCAGCTGGTCGCGAGCTACCACGAGCAGGTGTGCGGCCTGGTCGACGGCGGCGTCGACGTGCTGCTGGTCGAGACCATCTTCGACACCCTGAACTGCAAGGCCGCGCTGTTCGCGATCGACCAGTATTTCGACGAACACCCGCAGACTCCGCGCAAGCCGATCATGATCTCGGGTACGGTCACCGACGCCTCGGGCCGCATCCTGTCGGGCCAGACCGTCGAGGCCTTCTGGAATTCGGTGCGCCACGCGAAACCGCTGACCATCGGCCTGAACTGCGCGCTCGGCGCGGCCCTGATGCGCCCCTACGCCGAAGAGCTGTCGCGCATCGCCGACACCTTTGTCTGCATCTACCCGAACGCCGGCCTGCCCAACCCGATGAGCGACACCGGCTTCGACGAGCTGCCCTCGGACACCTCGGCCCTGCTGCGCGAGTTCGCCGACGCCGGCTTCGTGAACATCGCCGGCGGCTGCTGCGGCACCACGCCGGAACACATCAAGGCGATCGCCGAACTGCTGGCCAAGGCCACGCCGCGCGCGGTGCCGGAAGTGCCGGTCGCGATGCGCCTATCGGGCCTGGAGCCGTTCACGGTGGACGAATCGTCGCTGTTCGTGAACGTCGGCGAGCGCACCAACGTCACCGGCTCGAAAGCCTTTGCGCGCATGATCCTGAACGAGCAGTTCGACGAGGCGCTGTCGGTGGCGCGCCAGCAGGTCGAGAACGGCGCCCAGGTCATCGACATCAACATGGACGAGGCGATGCTCGATTCGCAGGCGGCGATGACGCGCTTCCTGAACCTGATCGCTTCCGAGCCGGACATCTCGCGCGTGCCGATCATGATCGACTCCTCGAAGTGGAGCGTGATCGAGGCCGGCCTGAAGTGCGTGCAGGGCAAGGCCATCGTCAACTCGATCTCGCTGAAGGAAGGCGAGGAGGAATTCCTGCGCCAGGCGAAACTGTGCCGCCGCTACGGCGCGGCCGTGATCGTGATGGCCTTCGACGAGCTGGGCCAGGCCGACACCTTCGCGCGCAAGACCGAGATCTGCAAGCGCGCCTATGACACCCTGGTGCAGAAGGTCGGCTTCCCGCCGGAAGACATCATCTTCGACCCGAACATCTTCGCGATCGCCACCGGCATCGAAGAGCACAACAACTACGCGAACGACTTCATCAACGCCACGCGCTGGATCCGCGAACACCTGCCGCATGCGAAGGTGTCGGGCGGCGTCTCGAACGTCTCGTTCTCCTTCCGCGGCAACGACCCGGCGCGCGAAGCGATCCACACGGTGTTCCTGTACCACGCGATCCAGGCCGGCATGACCATGGGCATCGTGAACGCGGGCATGGTCGGCGTCTACGACGACCTGCCCGCCGAACTGCGCGAGCGCGTCGAGGACGTGGTGCTGAACCGCCGCGACGACGCGACCGAGCGCATGATCGAGTTCGCCGGCACCCTGAAGGCGGGCGGCGGCAAGCAGGAGCAGAACCTCGAGTGGCGCAGCAGCCCGGTCGAGAAGCGCCTGGCGCACGCGCTGGTGCACGGCATCACCCAGTGGATCGTCGAGGACACGGAGGAAGCCCGCCAGGCCGTGCTGGCCGCCGGCGGCCGCCCGATCAACGTCATCGAAGGCCCGCTGATGGCCGGCATGGACATCGTCGGCGACCTCTTCGGCCAGGGCAAGATGTTCCTGCCGCAGGTGGTGAAATCGGCGCGCGTGATGAAGCAGGCCGTGGCCCACCTGGTGCCTTTCATCGAAGAGGAAAAGGCGGCGGAAGAAGCGCGCACCGGCGTGGTCGCCAAGCCCAAGGGCAAGATCGTCATCGCCACCGTGAAGGGCGACGTCCACGACATCGGCAAGAACATCGTCTCGGTGGTCCTGCAGTGTAATAACTTCGAGATCGTGAACATGGGCGTGATGGTGCCCTGCTCCGACATCCTGGCCAAAGCCAAGGAAGAGAACGCCGACATCGTCGGCCTGTCCGGCCTGATCACGCCCTCGCTGGAAGAGATGGCCCACGTCGCGCGCGAGATGCAGCGCGACCCGTGGTTCCGCGAGCGCCGGATTCCGCTGCTGATCGGCGGCGCCACCACCAGCCGCGCGCACACGGCCGTCAAGATCGCGCCGCACTACGACGGCCCGGTGGTCTACGTGCCGGACGCCTCGCGTTCGGTGTCGGTTGGCCAGTCCCTGCTGACCGAGGAAACGCGCGAGCAGTACATGGCCGAGATCAAGGCCGACTACGAGCGCATCCGCGTGCAGCACGCCGGCAAGAAGGCGCTGCCGACCGTCACGCTCGAGCAGGCGCGCGCCAACAAGGCCAAGCTGGACTTCGCACCAAGCAAGCCGAAGTTCATCGGACGCCGCGTCTTCAAGAACGTCGACCTGTCCACGCTGGCGCGCTACATCGACTGGGGCCCCTTCTTCCAGACCTGGGACCTGGCCGGTCCCTTCCCGGCCATCCTCACCGACGAGGTCGTGGGCGAAGCGGCGACCAAGGTCTTTGAAGAAGGCCAGGCCATGCTCAAGAAGATCATCGAAGGCCGCTGGCTGACGGCGAACGGCGCGATCGCCCTGCTGCCGGCCAACAGCGTGCGCGACGACGACATCGAGATCTATACCGACGAATCGCGTTCGCAGGTCGCCTTTACCTGGCACGGCCTGCGCCAGCAGGGCGTGAAACCCGTGGTCGACGGCGTGCAGCGCCCGAACCAGTGCCTGGCCGACTTCATCGCGCCGAAGGAATCGGGCGTGGCCGACTACATCGGCATGTTCGCGGTGACGGCGGGCCTGGGCATCGAGAAGTACGAGCAGCGTTTCGAGGAAGCCCACGACGACTACTCGTCGATCATGCTGAAAGCCCTGGCCGACCGCCTGGCCGAAGCCTTCGCCGAATACCTGCACGAGCGCGTGCGCACCGACCTGTGGGGCTATGCGGCGGGCGAGGACCTGAACAACGCCGACCTGATCGCCGAGAAATACGTCGGCATCCGTCCGGCGCCGGGCTACCCGGCCTGCCCCGAGCACACCGTCAAGAAGGAGCTGTTCGAGACCCTGCAGGCCGAGGAGATCGGCATGCAGCTGACCGAGTCCTACGCGATGTATCCGGGCGCGGCGGTGTCGGGCTTCTATTTCGCCCACCCGGAATCGAAGTACTTCGTGGTCGGCAAGATCAACGACGACCAGGTCGAGGACATGGCCCAGCGCCGCGGCATGGACAAGGCCGAGGTGGAGCGTCACCTGGCGCCGAACCTGTCGTAAGGGGTTCGTGATACCGGAACTTCCCTTGATGCCGATTGCCTAATTCCTCGGGGACCTCGGTCCCGCATCAAGGGAGCGCATCATGGCAATGCATCTGTCCACCCGGCGCTGGCAGGACCAGGCGATCCTGCTGCTGGGTGTCTGGCTGTTCGTCTCGCCCTGGGTGATGGGCTACCCGAGCGATTCCACACCGGCGGTCAACGCCTACATGGCCGGCGCCCTCATGGCCGTTCTGGCCGCCTTCGACCTCTACAAGACCTATGTCTGGGCCGTGATCGTGAACATCGTGGTCGGCGCCTGGGTCGCGGTGTCGCCCTGGCTGGTGGACGTGGTCACCGACCGGGCGATGAGCGCCAGCATGCTGTTCACTGGGCTGGCGACGATCGTGCTCGGCTTGTGGGAAATGCGGACCGATCCGGACCTGCACCAGCAGTGGGCTGGGACGTGACGTGACAGGCGGCTGTTGATGCAGCCCGGCTTGCTGGCGCCTGTTGAACGCGTGGGCGGGAGACCCGCCCACCCTGGGGATCTACGGGCATACCATCGTGTTGGCGTGAAAAGCAGGCCGACAATGCTCATCGTTCACGCGTGGGCACGGGAGCGCCCACCCTACAGCGCGTAACGCACTACCTTCTCGCTCCACTCGAACGCCGCCATCTCCAGCTCGACCAGCTCGTCGCCGCTGTCGGCCAGCTCGCCCAGCACGGGCAGCATCGCGTCGCCCTCTTCCATCTGTTCGAGCGACTCGGCCAGGCGCAGCAGTTCGCCGAAGAAGCCGCTGCGTTTCAGCAGCGCGGCTGCGACCTCGTCGCTCACCGGGATCTGTTCGACCAGGTCGGCCATCGGCACCGAGAACAGCGCATCCATCAGCGACATGATGCCGACCGTGAAGGCGACGTCGGCCACCTGGCGCTGGCCCGGGCGCAGGCGCTGGGCCAGCAGCTCCATCAGGCGTGCGCGCGTGCTGGCAAGCATCAGGAGCGGGGTCATGCTGTGGCCACGCGTGCCCGGTTCGGCGTACAGCATGATCTGCAGCCAGCGCTGCAGCTGGCGGCGTCCGAGCACGAGCAGGGCCTGGCCGAGCGAATCGATGCGCTGGCGCAGGCCTGCCGCCGGCGTGTTCACGATGCGCAGCAGGTTGACCGAGAGCGGCACGTCGCGCTTGATGGCGCGCTCGATCTCGCTGTTCTCGGCATCCGAGTTCACCAGGTTCATCAGGTCGACCACCGCCAGCTGCGAGGGCGAGAGCTTGCGCCCGGCCAGCACCGAGGGTTTGGCGAAATAATAGCCCTGGAAGTAGTCGAAGCCGAGATCGAGGCAGGTGCGGTATTCGGTCTGGGACTCGACCTTCTCGGCGATCAGGCGCTTGCCGGTGCCGCGCAGGCGCGGCACGATGGACAGCATGGACACCACGGGCGTGGCGCGCAGGTCGACCTTCACGTAGTCGAGCAGCGGCAGCAGGCGCCCCAGGCGCGGGCCGTGGCTCGATGCTTCGGCGGCGAAACGGAAACCGTGCCCGGCCAGCTCGGCCAGGCGCCACAGCACCGCGTCGCTCGCTTCCACCGAGCCGCCCAGTTCGAGCACGGTGCGCTCGCGCGGCAGGAAGGCGAAGATATCGCTCATCAACACGTCGGTGTCGACGTTCAGGAAGGCGACCGCATCGCCGATGGCGCGCGGCAGTCCGAGCTGGGCCGCGTGGGCCAGCACGCTGGCGGTGGCGGCCAGGCTCGATTCGATCTCGGCGTCGCCGTCGAGGCGGTTACGAAACAGCAGTTCGTAGCCGAACAGGGCCTGGTTGCGGTCGAGCAGCGGCTGGCGCGCCAGGTAGAAATTGCGTAGCTGCAGAGGCTGGGATGCCTGGTCGAGGCTGGCGGTATCGGTCATCGCGGTCCCGTGGTCGGTTCAAGCCGCTCACTGTACCCGATTCTCGGCAGTAAGTGGCTTTTTGGCATCGTTCCGGGGCAAAAAAGATGCAGGATTACTAAACTACGCCTTCCTGTGGGGCGCCGTCGACGAAGAGCTTCAGCTCGCCCGGCGCGAAATGCGTCCAGGTTTCGTTGGTGGTGAGCGGCTCGGTGACGATGATCGCGACCCGGTCGTTGGGCGTGGTCACCTGCGAAAAATCGACCGATAAATCTTCGTCGGACAGGCAGGCCGAGGCGAACGGAAACTTGCGCACGACATAGCACAGCTTGGTCGAGCAGTGGGCAAACAAGGCGGTGCCGTCGGACAGCATCATGTTGAAGGTGCCATAGGCGGCGATCCCGCGCACCAGCTCCTCGAGGGCCGCATGCAGCGCGGCGCGGTCGGGCGCAGTGTCGCCGAAGCGGCGCCGCAGCTCCTGCAACAGGAAGCAGAAAGCCAGTTCGCTGTCGGTATTGCCGACCGGGCGGAAGGCGCCGTCGAGCCGGGGCGCGAATTCCTTCAGGTCGCCGTTGTGGGCGAACACCCAGTAGCGGCCCCAGAGTTCGCGCACGAAGGGATGGCAGTTCTCCAGCGCCACCTGGCCTTGCGTGGCCTTGCGGATGTGGGCGATGACGTTGGTGGACTTGATCGGGTAACGCTTGATCAGTTCGGCTATCGGCGAAGCGATCGCGGCCTGGTGGTCGACGAAGTGACGCACGCCGGCGCCCTCGAAGAAGGCGATGCCCCAGCCGTCGTGATGGGTATCGGTGCGGCCGCCGCGGTGGGCGAAGCCGGTAAAGGAAAACACAATGTCGGTTGGGACATTGCAGTTCATTGCAAGGAGTTGGCACATGGCGCGCAGCTTACCATGGCGGAAGAGACAGGGGCCGCGCCAACCGGATGGCCGGCGCGGGTTTCCTTAGTGCTTGCTACGTGTCGTTCGATGCACGACGTGGCCGGCTTAGTGCAGCACGACCGGTTGGCTCATCAGGGTATCGTAGGAGCCCAGGAAATCGTCGATTTCCTCCATGGTCGGCTCGCTCGCGATCAGGTTGTTGACGTCGCGCCGGAACGATTGCGCCAGTTTGCCGCCGATGAACGCTTCGCGACGGCCGGCTTTGTCGACGATCTCGTAACCGCCGAAGCGCAGGGCTTCGAGGTCGCGATCGACGCCAAATTCGACCACGCTGTACTGTTCGCTGTTATAGATCATGTTCATGATGACTCCTTCTCTCGATCAGAGTGTTGGACCAGCCGCGCGGCGGCGGGCGGCTGGCTTCGACTTCAGTGAAGAGGTGGGGCTGGCCGAACCGATTTCAAGAGTGCCGGTCCGGCGTCAGTACCAACAGCTGATCGTATGGTGCGCTGCTTAACCACGATCGCAACTGATCCAGGTGCTCGCTGCTGGCGACGCCGATCAACAATCGGGCTGGACGCTGGCGCAGGAGACGGTTCAATGTAACACGCATCACCAGATTTCCCGCGCAGCAAAGGCAACCGGGTGCGATGCGTGCCATCAACAGCGCGCCGGAGGGCTCGAGGAGAGGATTGCCGTCGGGGAGGCCTTCGAGGATGACGGCAGACGCACCATTTTGGTGCGGAGTTGACCCGGCCAAGGTAGCGGCGATCGCCGCCTCGCGCCGGCTGGCGCTGGGACCGGTGACGAGGGTGGTGGGAATGGGCGCGGCGGGCCCCTTCATCCCCCGCGCTTGCCGAGCTTGCCCGGCTCGACGCCAAGCTGCTTGAGCTTGCGATACAGGTGGGTGCGTTCGAGCCCGGTCTTCTCGGCCACGCGGGTCATGCTGCCGCCCTCGCGTCCCAGGTGGTGTTCGAAGTACATGCGCTCGAAGGCGTCGCGTGCTTCGCGCAGCGGCAGGTCGAACGAGAGCGTGTAGCCCTGCGTCTCGCCATGGCCGACCACGCCCACGCGCGCGCCGTTGACCGGCGCCGGCATCGGTGGCGGCGCATACATCGGCGCGCTGGCCGGCATGGTTTCCACGATCGGCGGCGGCATGCTGGGGCGCGGCGGCGGGCTTGGCGCGCGCGCCACTTCCTGGGCCCGGCTCAAGCCCTGCTGCACGGCCTTCAGCAGCTTCTGCAGGGCGATCGGTTTTTCGAGGAAATTCAGGGCGCCGATGCGGGTCGCCTCGACGGCGGTGTCGATGGTCGCGTGGCCGGACATCATGATGACCGGCATGGTGAGCAGGCCATCGCGCTGCCATTCCTTGAGCAGGGTGACGCCGTCGGTGTCCGGCATCCAGATATCGAGCAGGACCAGGTCAGGTGCGCCTGCCGCACGCGCTTCGCGCGCCTGCTGCGCGTTTTCCGCCAGCGTGATTGCGTGGCCTTCGTCTCCCAAAATTTCCGAGAGCAGCTCGCGGATGCCCATTTCATCATCAACTACGAGTATGTTCGCCATCTTTTCGCCTTCCTGTCTCCACCCGTTGAGCGTGTGAAAAAATCGCCATGGCTTCGTTGCATCGTCTCGCCGTACCCTCGTACTGTCTTCGACGATACGCCTTGCCCTGACGATTTTTTCAGACGCTCGTTGTCAGTCGTGATTTTTCAGTCGTGATTTTATGCCCGATTGACGCTTTCGGCCAAGTTCGCCTCTTGTGCTAACTTTAACAGCAAAATGAATACTGACGCGCCACTTCCGTCCGGACGGTTCTGGAGATCAATGCGGCCACCGTGTTCGTCGACGATTTTTTTCACCATCGGCAGGCCCAGGCCGGTCCCGCGCGCCTTCGATGTGACATAGGGTTCGAGGGCCCGCGCCAGGATCTTCGGCGCAAAGCCCGGGCCGTTGTCCATGATCGCCAGGCGCACCGCGATGCCTGCCGCACCGTCCGCGCCGGTGTAGTGGATGATCTCGGTGGCGACGTCGATGCGCGGCGGCGGTGCGTCCGGACCGCGGTCGGCCAGCGCGTCCTGGGCGTTCTGCAGCAGGTTGTGGATCACCTGGCGCAATTGGGTCGGGTCGCCCATCACGCGCGGCAGGTTCGGCGCCAGCGCGGCATGGATGATGTCGGAGGCGTCCTCGGCCAGGTAGAGGCTCAGGATTTCCTCGATCAGCCCGTTCAGGTCGAGCGGCTCGAGCACCGCCGGCGGCGTGCGCGCATAGTCGCGGAAGTCGTCGACCATGCGCTTCATGGCGTCGACCTGGTTGACGATGGTGGAGGTGGCGCGCGCCAGCAGGGCGGCGTCGCNNTTCTTGATCTCGTGCGCCAGGCGCCGCGCGACCTCGCCCCAGGCCACCGAGCGCTGCGCCGAGATCACGTCCGAGATATCGTCGAACACCACGATGAAGCCGCTGCCCGCCCCCACCGGCAGGCGCGAGCCGCGCGCCAGCAGGGTCGTGTCGTGGTCCTCGCCCGGACGCGGGATCTCGATCTGCTGCTGCCAGTGGGTGCGCTGGCGCGTGCTGCCGGCGGCCGACTGCGCGCTCTGGGCGGAGAAGGCGCGCGTGACGGCGTTGGCGAAGGTTTCCAGGCCCTCGATCTTGTGCAGCGGACCGTTCAGGTGGCAGTGCTCCATCTGCAGGATGCGGCAGGCGGCGTCGTTCGAATTGACGACGGTGCCTTCGGCATCGAGCACCAGCACGCCGGCCGACATGTTGGCCAGCACCGACTCCAGGTGGGCCTTGGCGCTTTGCAGCGCCGCGCGGTTGCGCTCGACGGCGCTCCTGGCCTCGAACAGCTGGCCGGTCATGGCGTTGAAGGACTGGGTCAGCGTGCCGAGCTCGTCGTCGGTCTCGACGATCGGGCGCGGCGACAGGTCGCCCTCGGCCACCGCCTGGGTGCCCTCGGCCAGCACCAGCAGCGGCTGCGCCAGGTTCCCGGCGATCAGGACCGCGCTGCCGATGGCGCCGAAGATCGCCAGCAGCAGGGTCAGGGTGAGCGTGTGGATGTACATCTGGCGCAGGCCTTCGCGCGCCACCGAGCGCTGGCGGTATTCGCTGAAGGCGCTCCTGAGCACTTCCGCATTCGAGGCCAGGTTGACCGGCACCGCCTGCATCAGCTGCAGGTAGCGCGGCGCAGCCCCGGGCGGCTCCGGCACGGCCAGCACCACGCGCAGGCGCAGGCCGGTGGCGGCGTCGAGCGCGTTCGGCTCGTCGCCGCCTTCCGTGCGGGAGGCCAGGTCG
>DEKZ01000446.1 GCA_002354135.1 Massilia sp. UBA2709
GCCGGCGGCAGGGAGAATTCGAAGGTCTCGCCGCAGGACGCGGCGGCGCATTGCGCACTGAAGCCGATCTCGCCGGCGCCCGCATCCGCCGCGGCCAGGCGCAGCAGGGCGGCCGTACGCGCGCACACCGGCTGGCTCCACCACCAGGCGGGATCGGCCGGGCTGCATCCGGCCAGCAGGGCCGTGACCAGCGCCGGGCGGTCGGCCTGGCCGAAATCGAGGTCGAGATCGGCAGGTTGACCGAAGGGACGAAGCTGGATGGGCTGCATGCCGGCTCCATGCGAACGTGGCCAGGGCGATCAGGGCGCCAGCACCGGTTCGGACGGTTCGGCGACGTCGGCGTCGCGCTCCCATCCCTCGTTTTCCAGCTTGATCTGCTGGATCGCCACCGCGTTCGCGTTGGCGTCGAGGTCGGGCAAGGCCTGGTATTCCGACACCCAGCAGCGGTAGATCTTGTAGGCCAGCGCCACCTGGCCGGTCTCGTTGTAGACCTCGAGGATCAGGTCCTTGCGGAAGTCCTTCAGGCTGGTTTCGGCGCCCAGGCCCGCGTTCACGTGCCACACCTTGTTGGCCCAGGCCTCAAACTCGAGGTCGTGGGTGACGCCGCGTTCGAGGGTGATCGCCTCGTACTTGGTGCGTCCGGGCGACTTGCGTCCGGTGGACGGATCGCCGCCTTCGCGGTGTTCGACCACTTCGGTGCTGCGCTTGAGCGCCCCGACCTTGCTGATGCCGGCGACATAGCGCCCATCCCACTTGATGCGGAATTTGAAGTTCTTGTACGGGTCGAAGCGGTGCGTATTGACTGCGAACTGGGCCATGGCAGGCTTCCTCATTGCAGGTCGCCGGCGATCTGCTGGATCGTCAGGACCACGAATTCGGCGGGCTTCAGGGGTGCGAAGCCGACCAGGATGTTCACGATGCCGAGATTGCGGTCGGCCTGGGTGGTGGTCTCCTTGTCGCACTTCACGAAGAAGGCTTCCTGCGGCGTGTTGCCCTGGAAGGCGCCCTGGCGGAACAGGCCGTTCATGAATGCGCCCAGGTTCAGGCGGATCTGCGACCAAAGCGGCTCGTCGTTCGGCTCGAACACTACCCAGTGCGTGCCACGGTACAGGCTCTCTTCGAGGAAGAGCGCGAGCCGGCGCACCGGGATGTACTTGTATTCGTCGGCCTGGGCGTCCGCGCCTTTCATGGTGCGCGCGCCCCAGGCGACGCGGCCGTAGGCCGGGAAGTTGCGCAGGGCGTTGACGCCGCCCGGGTTGATGCGGCCGTTCTCGCGGTCGCTCAGCGGCAGCCCCAGGTCGATCACGCCATTGAGCGTGGCGTCGGTGCCGGCGGGCGCCTTCCAGACGCCGCGGGTCGCGTCCGTCCGCGCATACACGCCGGCGAGGGTCCCGGATGGCGCCATCGCCTTCAGGCGCATGCCGTCGAGCGGGTCGGCCACGCGCACCGGCGGAAAATAGGTGGCGGCATTGCGCGAGGTGGAGACCGCCGCCCAGCCGACGATGTCGCCCAGGGTGCGGTTCGCGGGCGCGTCGACGATGTAGAAGGCGCGCTTCTCCTCGCACAGCGCGCAGGCGGCGGCGATCAAGGTCGCGCCCTGGCCCGGCGCGGTCATGCCGAAGGTCTCGGGAATCAGGAGCAGGTTGAACAGGTCGACGTCGCGCAGGGCGTGGATCCCGGACTTGGCCGCTTCGCTCCCTTCGAGTTCGGTTTCGCCGCCGGGCGTGCCGTCGCCCCCGGTCGTGGCGTTCGGCGCCAGGTTCACGACGGCGGCCGGGCGGTGCTGGGCGGCGGCCGGAAACTCCCTGCCGCCGTTCGCCACGCCCATCCGGATGGCGGCGGCCAGGCCGCCGAAGCCGCCGCCGGCGATCACGACGCTGGACGAATCGGGCTGGGCCGGATCCGGCGTGGCCGTGATCTTCAGGAAGTTCCCGGCGCCGGTGCCGTCGGCGTTGGAGGCGGTTGCCGCCAGCAGGGTCCCGAGCGCCGCCGCGGCGATGGCATTGTTGACGGCGGTGACAAGGGCGGTGATGTCTGCCAGCGGCCCACCCGGCGCCAGCGTCAGCGCGAAAGGCGTGACGCCGTTGACCGTGCCGGCGATGCCGCGGTCCGCCGGCAGGGTGAGCGGAAAGCCGATGGTGCCGCTGACCGCATAGCCGGCCTTGGTGAAGGCGAGCCCGGCATGGCGGCTTGCGCGCACCAGGCTGGACGCGGCGTTGACCACGGATTCGACGAATTGCGGCGACTTGCGGTCGAGACTGAGGTTGCGGTGGGTCTCGGCGACGACGGGCGCGCCGCCGCCGGGCGGCAGGCGCGAGACGACCAGGTTGAAGTCGGCGTCGGGATTACGCACGCCGGCCAGGTCGACCGTGAGGCGCAGCTCGTTGCCCCAGGCGCCGGGACTGCTGGCCGCGACGTCGAGCACGGCGCCGGGCGCGCTGCCGACCAGGCGCCACTCGGCGGTTGCAAAGCCGACCGCCACCCGCACGATCCAGGCCTGGGTCCCGCCGTTCAGGAAGAACTGCCGCACCGCGTAGGAAAGCGGACTGTCGCGGTCCAGGCCGCCGTGGCTGCGCTCGAAATCGGCGAAGCTGGTGGCGAACACCGCCTTGTCCGGATCGCCCTTGCGGGTGAAGCCGACAAAGGCCGCGATCGAGGTCGCCACGCCCGTGATCGTGTGCACGCCGCTGGGCTTTTCGACGACGTAGACGCCTGGATAGCTTACCTGGACCATGCCCCGTCTCCTGTTCAAGCTGTTCAAGTACTTGCGCCTCGTCTGGCCTAGCCGCGGCGCCGGAATGCGCGCCGCCAGTGGTGGAGCGCCAGGCGCAGGCGCCAGGTCCAGCCGAGGCGGATGCCGGCGCGACTGATTTCATGCGCCAGCAAGACCGGGAGCTCGTCCGGACTGCGGGCATAGACCCGCTCGCCGCCCGGCACGGTCACGACCTGCCCGCGCCACGGCGCCGGCCGGCCGTCCTCGCGCATGTCCTCGCGCATGTCTGCCGCTTCCTGCCACAGCTTCACGATGAACGAACGCGTGCCCGTAGGCGCCTCCCGGATGGTGCTCGCAGCTTCTGGCCCGGCGGACCGGGTCAGGGAACCAGTTTGCGGGTGGGGCGTCGCAGCGACGTCTCGTGCGCGTCTTCTCGCCGTCTTGGCGTGGAGTTTCAGTCGGGCTTGTCGGCGGAGGGGCCGGGCCGCAGCATCTCCTGCCGCAGCCGCGACTCGATGGAAGCGAACACGGCCTGGGCGCGGCGCAGGAGTTCGGCCAGTTCCGGCAGCTGCGGGCCGGCCGGCGGCGCGGCCTGGCCGCTTTCGCCGGCCCCCTCGGGCCCCATGGCGCGGCCGTCGCGGATCGCCTCGTACAGGGAACGGGTCTGGAGCGAAGGCGCGACCCCGAGTTCCTCGTGCAGGACGTGCTCGCAGCGCTGGAAAGCGCGCAGCGCGCCGGTGCGGTTGCCGGCCTGTTGCTGCAGCCGCATCACGTGGCGGTGGACCTGCTCGCGCGCCGGATCGAGCGCCAGGATGCGCCTGGCGTGCACCAGGCCGAGCTCGTTCTCGCGGCGGCTCTCGCAGGCGCACACCAGCTTTTCCAGGATATCGAGGAAGTCGTTCTGCAGGCGCTCGCGTTCGAACAGGCACCAGTCCTGGTACCAGCCTTCGAGCAGGTCGCCTCGATAGAGGGCCACGGCGGCTTCGAGCTGCCGCCGCGCGCGCTCGTCGAGAACGGCGCCCGGTACACCCTGGCAGCCGCGGGTCGCGGCCTCGAAGCCGATCACGTCCGCCTGGAGCGCATCGCAACTGTTGAGCTGGACCCATTCGGGATCGACTTCCAGCAGGCGGACCGCGCCATCGTCGAGCAAGGGGCGCAGGGCCGCCTGCAATTGCCACAGGGCCTGGCGCAGGTACTTGGCGCCTTGCGCCGGCGGCGCGTCGGTCCACAACTGGCTGGCCAACGCCTCGCGGCGCTGCGGGTGGTCGCGGTGCAGCACCAGATAGGACAGCAATTCACAGGCGCGCCGCGCATGCAGTGCGGGGGCCGGCAGGTGACCGCGGTCCAGGTCGAATCGGCCAAACAGGCGTACATGAAGTGCGGCCATGACAGTTCCTCGCGCACAGAACGATGGGCTGCGCGGTGTACGTGCGAACGAAAATTATAGCCAAGTTGCGCGGCATGGCAATCCGCCGGGGATGGGCCGCGCTCACGGAAGCGCACGGACCTTCTTGCGCCGCGACTTGTCCAACGGGGCCCAGCATCTGGAGACGGACCGCACATGAACCCGGATATTGCCCACGGCGCCAGGGTGGACGCCTCGCACGACCAGGAAGTGCCCGAGGTCGACCTGCTCAGCCCCCTGGCCCTGCGCAGCCTGACGCTGCGCAACCGCATCGCCATCGCGCCGATGTGCCAGTATTCGGCCGTGGACGGCATGGCCAACGACTGGCACCTGGTGCACCTGGGCAGCCGCGCCGTCGGCGGCGCCGGCCTCGTGATCGTCGAGGCGACCGGCGTGACGCCCGATGGGCGCATCACCCCGGGCGACCTGGGCATCTGGAGCGACGCCCACATCGAACCGCTGGCGCGGATCGCCCGCTTCGTGGACAGCCAGGGTGCCGTCGCCGGGATCCAGCTCGCGCATGCCGGGCGCAAGGCGAGCACCGCGGCGCCCTGGACCGGAGGCGCCACCCTGAAGAGCGCTGCCGAGGGCGGCTGGCCGGTGGTCGCGCCAAGCGCGATTCCCTTCCATCCGGACGATCCGGCGCCCGTCGCGCTCGACGAGAAAGGCATCGACGGCATCGTCGACGCCTTCGAGGCCGCCGCCCGCCGCGCCCTTGCCGCCGGGTTCAAGATACTCGAGATCCACGGCGCGCACGGCTATCTGCTGCACCAGTTCCTGTCGCCGCACAGCAACCAGCGCAGCGACCAGTACGGCGGCAGCCTGGACAACCGGATGCGCTTCCTGCTGCGCGTTGCCGAGCGGGTGCGCGCCGCCACGCCGGCGGAACTGCCGCTGTTCGTGCGCATCTCCGCCACCGACTGGGCCGCCGGCGGCTGGGATATCGAGCAGTCGGTGGAACTGTCGCGCCGGCTCAAGGACCTGGGCGCGGACCTCATCGACGTTTCGACCGGCGGCAACCTCCCGACGGCGCGCATTCCGGTCGCCAAGCGCTACCAGGTTCCCTGCAGCCGCCGCATCCGCGACGACGCGGAGGTCTTGACCGGGGCGGTCGGCCTGATCACGGACGCGAAAGACGCCGACGAGATCATCACCGGCGGCGACGCCGACCTGGTGCTGGTCGGGCGCGAACTGCTGCGCGAACCCTACTGGGCGCTGAAGGCCCAGCACGCATTCGAGGAAGAACCGTCCTGGCCGGTCCAGTATGGCTACGCGGTGAAACGCCGGCAGAAGTGAGGCCGCCGGCGAATCCATCCGCTCAGGAGTCGCGCATGCTCGGCGCCGCGTAGGGCTTGGCGGCCGGTTCCAGCAACAGGCGCTTGACGAAGCTGCGTACCCGGTTGGTCTGGGCCTCGAAGGGCAGGTGGAACAGCCAGGCAAAAGCGACGATTGCCGCAAACAGCCCGCAATACACGAGGAGCGAAGCGGGATCGGCCGCCGACAACTGTCCAATGCCGTAGGCCTGGCCGAGGTGCTTGATCAGGTAGAGCAGCGGATAGTGGATGACGTAGAGGGCGAACGAGAACGGCGCGAGCATTCCCGCCATGCGCGCGAGCCGGTTGCCAAAACGTTTGCGGTCGGCGCGGAACTGCAGGCTCGAGAGCAGGCACAGGAAGAGCAGGCTGAACACCAGGTCCTCCGGAAACGTGGCGGCGATCAGGGTGCCGATGCTGCCGCTGAGGCGCAGGTAGGCGGCGAGCGCGAGGAGCACGACGATCAACAGCCACCGCACTGCGCGCGGCAGTTCGAGCTGGACGCGCGAAAAGGCCACGCCCAGCAGCCAGAGCACGAAGTACAGCGTGATGTCGAACAGCAGCTGGGCGGCGATGAAGGCAGCCAGGAGCGGGCCGCCGATCCTGGCGAACCTGGATGTGGCGATGAACGGAAGCAGGAGCAGCGGAAAGAGTGCGTAGTACCAGATCTCGTTGGCCAGGCTCCACAGGGAAAAATTCCCGCCGAAGCGAGGCACGGCCATTCCCTGCAGTCCGAACAGGTTCCCCAGGAATGCGGTCACCGAATACTCGTTCTCGGGCGCATAGCTGAGCTGGTGCGGGTTGACGTTGCCGGTCACCGTGGCAAGGACGATGGTAAGGATGAATCCCGGGATCAGCACGATCCACAGGCGGGTGACCCGGTCGATCGCATACGAGGCCAGCAGCCGGGGCTGCCCGAGCTTGTTCAGCACGCTGCCGCCCACCAGCCATCCGCTCAGCAGGAAGAAGACGACAACCGCGAGGTGGCCGAACCCGGTGAGGAAGGCAAGGAGCTGGTACCAGAGGGCTGGCTCGGCGACGGTTCTCAGGCTGGGATAGAACTCCCCGCGCAGATGGGTGGCAAGCACCTGCAACGCCGCGAGACTGCGCAAGGCCGAGATGACGAGCGAGTGCTGGTAGTCCTCATTCAGGTTGGTCTTGCCGAGCAGGCGGGCGCGAGGCTTGCTTGGGGGATTCATGCTTCCTCCGACGGGGTCTGGACGCCTCAAATCCTAGAACCGGGGGCTGGCGCTCGGCTTGCGAGGGCGCAGGGATGAGCCGATTGCCCCCGCATTCGCCCCGTTTTTCCGGACAGCTTGTTTCACCTTGCAACTGCCTCGCAAACAGAACTTGTTATACGGTTTCATTTTTCCGTGCAATGCTTTTCCACAGGAAAGTGTTCGGCTCGGCTGCCAAATCCTTGTGCCTGATCAGCGCAATGGGGGATTGCCGACTCTAGAGTGAGCAGAACCGGGCAAAGGCGGCAGCCGTGCACCTTATTGCATTCCATCCTGCGCCCGGCGCTTGCCGCACTCACTCCACGCGAAGGGACTCTGCCATGAACCAGCATTCGATCAGCACACCCGCTTTCCGCAGGAAGACCTTGACGGCCTTGATGTTGCCGCTCCTGGCTGTCGCCGGCGGTGGCACGAGCCTGTCCGCCGCCGAGACGACTGCGGCGGCCGCGGCGCAACCGCAGGCAGCGGGCGTGCAGGCGGCGCACCACGTGAATAAGCGGCCGGTGTATAGCGTAATCAATATCGCCGCCGAAGGGCCGCTGTCCTATCTCAACGAGAAGGGCCAGGTTGCGTTCAGCTCCTTCGTTTACAACAACGCGGGGTTCTTCGACGGAGACCGGTTGCACGACCTGGGTACCGTCGACGGCGAAGGGGCGATGGTCTTTGGACTGAACAACCGCGGTGTGGCAGTTGGCAACACGGCCGCATCCCGTTCGTTTACCTGGACAGTCGCGGGGGGATATCGCATCCTGCCTGCGCCGATGGGCGGCAGCGCGCGTGCGGTCAACGACCGCAACCAGGTTGCGGGCGCCGTCTATGCGCCTGGGGTGTCGGCGCGTGCGGCGCGCTGGGATGCCAACGGCACGCTCCGCCTGCTCGGGCCGCTGCCGTTTTCGCTGTCGGAAGCGCGCACGATCAACAACCGCGGGCTCACCGGCGGCTTCGCTGATACCCCGGACCGGATGTACGCGACGCTGTGGGACCCCGCCGGCCGCCAGCTCAACCTGGCGCCGCCGGGTGGCAACTCGGCCTTCACCTCGCTGGTCAACGAGCGAGGGGATGCCGCCGGATATGTCAGCGGTGCGGCGAGCGAGTACACGCCGGGCTTCTTTCGCAGCGCCGGCGGCTCCCTGGTGCTGACCGGCGCGCAGGGGCGTCCTCCAGCTGACCTCAACGATCGCGGTGAGCTGGTAGGCATTACCAGGACCAGGGCGACAGGCGACAACTTCTTCGGATACTTGTGGACGCGCTCCCGGGGCCTGGTCCTGTTGCCGCGTCCTCCGGGGGCCGTGTACACGGGTGCCGTCGCGATCAACGAGCGCACCGACATCGTGGGCGTGGCTGGGGGCAATGAACCGCGTGGACGTGCGATGCTGTGGCGTGGGCTGACGGCGCCGATCGACTTGAACGGCACCCTGTATCGCCGTCCTCCTGGTCTCGTGCTCCATGGCGCGGTCGCGATTAACGATGCAGGTGCGATCCTGGCCGATTCGAACGCCGGACTGGTGCTGCTGCGGCCCGGTAAGGCAGGCACCGACGCGCCTGTGCTCGGTCCGGTGCAGGGCCTGCCGGATATCGTCGAACTCGGCCAGGAGGTGCGCTTCACGCTCGGTTTCCTCGATAACTCGCGCACCCAGACCCATACCGCGGTCGCAGAGTGGAGCGACGGATGCGTGTCGCCGCATCCTCTGGTCCGCCAGTCGATCGGCGGCGGCGAGGTGCGCGTGCAACACCGTTTCTGCGCGCCGGGCTTCTTCACTCTGACGCTGAGGGTCACCGATTCCGGCGGCCGTACGACGGAGACCCGCCGACAGGTGCTGGTGAACAACCCTGCAGCAGCGACGGTCAGCGGGCGCGGCAGACTTTCCGGCGCCAGCGGGAAAGCGCTGCAATTCGCGCTCTGGACCCCGTTGGGCAATGCTCTGCAGAGCGACACCAGCGGCCGCGATGGCGTGCGTCCTGCCGTGATCATCGAGGGACCATTCGCCTTCAGGAGCGACAAGGTGACCAGTGCGACACGAAGCGGCCAGCAGGTCCGCATAGAGGGCATCGGAAACTTCAATGGGCGCACGGGTTACCGGTTCCTGGTCGACGCGGTCGATGGCAAAGGAAAGAACCCGGCGGATGCCGACCGCATGCGCGTTCGCATCAGCCACCTTGACGAGAACGGCAGGGAGGTGCTGGACTACGAGAGCGCGCCGGCGGCGAAAGCGGGCCCTGTTGCCGAGGTCGTGTCGGAGGGCGCTATTGCGCTGAGCAACTAGGTCCGACAGCGCTGGCCGAGGAGGCCCGGCACGATCCGGCGCCCGCTGAACTGGATCGTGCCGCACCGCGCGGTATCGGTCCGCAGTCGTTCCGCCGATCGGGTCGCGGACCGGTCCGCGCGCGAGCCAGCCTTACTTCGCCCGGCGCGACGACCAGTGCACGTGCACGATCGTCCAGTCGTCGCCCTTTTTCTCGAGCACGGCCGTTTCGACACCGAGAACGTGCACCGGCTTGCCGCGCATGGTGCCGAGCGTTTCCGTCTCTTCCCAGACCACGGCGGTGTTGCCGTCGATCCGCTCGGACTGTTTCAGGACCTTGCGCGTCGCGCCCTTGGAGAATTCCATGTCGCTGCCGAGGTGGCTGCTGGCGTATTCGTCGCGCGAACGCTCGACGAAGCCCGACTCGTAGATGGCGATCTCCGGCGACAGGAAGGCGAGCGCCTTGTCCCGGTCGCCGCTGGCGAGCGCCTGGTGGAAGGCGGCAACGGTTTCCTTGGGCGAAGCGGCAAGCGCGCTTGCGTGCAGGCCGAAGGCGCCGCTTGCGAGAAGGGTGACTGCCAGGGACTTCTTGAACATCGTCTCTCCTTGAATATAGTTATTGTCTAGGATGCCATAGGTGGCGGGGTTGAAGTGAGAAAAGCCGCTGCAACGAGGGCCGCGGCCAGGACGAGCAGCTCGACCTGGAGTACCCGTGCAAAGCGTCCAGCCGCATCCGGCATCTCCTGGCCACGTGTCTTCTGGCCAGGTCTCGCCAGCGTGCGCAGCAGCGACGGCATGACGACGACACGGTTGTACCCGCCCAGCGCCGCCGCGCACAGGACCAGACCGATCTTGACGATCAGCGTGATTCCGTAGGGATTGCCGACCAGGTCCGCCGGGCCCTCGAGCACGCGCCATGCGCCCACCGCCCCGGTGACGAAGATGCCAGCCAGCGCAAGCGTCGCGCTGCGCGAGAGCGCCAGGACATAGGCGGCGCAGTCGGTCCGGTTCCCGGGCGCGCTCCCGGGCGGGCGCCGCAAGGTGACCAGGACCGCCACCACCACGTCGCCCAGCCAGAGGCTGACCAGGGCCAGGTGCGCCCAGTCGACGGCCAGCGCCCAGGTGAAGTCGCCGGCG
>DEKZ01000444.1 GCA_002354135.1 Massilia sp. UBA2709
GCGTGCGGACCGGTTTCGGCCCGGCCGCGCGTACCGGTGCGGCAGGCGGGGCTGGCGCCGGCTCGGCAGCCGCCGGTTCCGCAACGACCGGTTCGGCGGATACTGCTTCGGCGGATACTGCTTCGTCTGCTGCTGCGGTGGGCGCCGTAGCGGTATCCACCGTCCCGGCTGGATCTTCCGGCGCGGCGCCGGCAGCCGCTTCAGCTACTGGCGCGGCAGGCAGCGCCTCGGACACAGGTTCAGGTTCGGATGCGGCAAGCTCCGGCGCTTCGGCCACCGGCTCGGCAGCGGGGGCGTTCTCCACCGCATCCGTCGCAGGCTGGGGCTCGCTGTCCAAGGAGACCGGCGGCTCGACGGCAATCGCCGCTTCCGGCGCAGACGCCACCTCGTCCGCTGCATCGACTTTCGGCAGGATGCCGAAGGGATCGAAGGTATGGTCGAAGTCGAGCGTGTAGACCGGCTGCTCGTCGAAACCAGGGGCGACGGCGCCAGTCGCATCGGCGCTGTCCGCCGGACCGTCGACGATGGTGAAGGGCAGGGGATCGGGTTCCGCTTCGGCTGCCGGAGCGGCGGAAACGGCGGGCGGTTCGGAAGGAACCGCAGGTGCGGCAGGAGCAACAGNNTGCGGCAGGAGCAACAGGTGCGGCAGGAGCAACAGGTGCCGCAGGAGCGACAGGTTCAGCAGGAGGCGCCACGGCCGGCGCGCCGGAAGGCTTGCTCGCTACCGGCGCGCGCGCCGGCAGTGCATCGAGGTCGACCAGGGTGGCGCTGCCGTCGAAGATCTCCTGGCAGGCGCCGCAACGCACGATGCCCCCACGTAGCTTGAGCTGGTCCGAGGCGACCCGGAACATCGTGCCGCAGTGAGGGCATTGTGTGGCGAGCGCCATGCCGGGCTCTCCTTAAGCGCTGGTTGCGGAGCGCGCGGCCGGTACCGTGTCCTGGCCGAGCGTGCCGTGAAGGGCGACCCAGCCGTCCTGCTCGGCCCAGACGCCCAGCTTGATGAAAGGTGCGTAGGCAGCGGCCACTTCCTCGGCCTGGCGCGCCAGCACGCCCGACAGGATCAGCGAACCGCCCGGCGCCACGCGGCCGGACAGCATCGGCGCCATCAGCTTCAATGGGCTCGACAGGATGTTGGCCACCACGATGTCGAACTGGCCCTTGGCGTGGCGCTCGTTGGGCGCGGCGGCAAAGGCGTCCGGCAGGTAGAAGTCGATCTCGCAGCGATTGCGCTCGGCGTTCGACTTCGCCGACTCGATCGCCTGCGGGTCGATGTCCACGCCTGCCACATCGGCGGCGCCCAGCTTCTTGGCGACCATGGCCAGGATGCCCGAGCCGCAGCCGTAGTCCAGCACCGATTTGCCGGGCGCCGGGTGCGCTTCCAGCCACTCCATGCACAGGCGGGTGGTCGGATGGCTGCCGGTGCCGAAAGCCAGGCCCGGATCGAGTTCGAGGATCAGGGCGTCGGGATTCGGCGCCTCGTGCCAGCTCGGCACGACCCAGATGTTCTTGCCGATGTGGATGGGCTCGAACTGCGATTGCGTCAGGCGCACCCAGTCGGCGTCCGCCACCGAACGGGTGGTGAAGGCGGGCGCCTGCGGCAGCTTGATGGCGGCCGCCGCTTCGGCGACGATTGCGGCTTGGTCGGCGTCGGTGTCGGTCAGCGCGACCACGCGGCTGTGGTCCCAGGCTGCTTCAAGCGGCTCCATGCCCGGCTCGCCGAACAGGGGATTTTCCTGCTCGGTGCCTTCGTCGGCGTCTTCCACCGAAACCGACAGCGCGCCCGCTTCCATCAAGGCGTCGGAGAGCGCCTCGGCGTGGTCGCGTGCGATTTCGATGACGACTTCAGTCCAGCTCATGCCTCAGCCTTGTTGTCGGTGCCCAGGGCGATCTTGGTGTCCGGGCGGTTGGCCAGCTTCTGCTCCAGGTAATGGATGTTGGTGCCGCCTTCGATGAAGCGTGCATCCACCATCAGCTCGCGGTGCAGCTGGATGTTGGTGAGGATACCCTCAACCACCATTTCCGAGAGCGCAATTTGCATGCGGCGAATCGCCTGCTCGCGCGTTGCACCGTAGGAAATTACCTTGCCGATCATCGAGTCGTAATGAGGTGGAACATAGTATCCCGCATACGAGTGCGAATCGACACGGATGCCGGGGCCGCCCGGCGGGTGCCAGCCGGTGATGCGGCCCGGCGACGGGGTGAACTTGAACGGGTCTTCGGCGTTGATGCGGCACTCGATCGCGTGGCCCGACAGCATGATGTCGCGCTGGCGGAAGCGCAGCTTCTCGCCGCAGGCGATGCGGATCTGTTCCTGCACGATGTCGATTCCGGTGATCATTTCGGTGACCGGGTGTTCGACCTGGACGCGGGTGTTCATCTCGATGAAGTAGAACTCGCCGTTCTCGTACAGGAATTCGAAGGTGCCGGCGCCGCGGTAGCCGATCTTGCGGCAGGCTTCGGCGCAGCGGTCGCCGATCTTCTCGATGAGTTTACGCGGGATGCCCGGCGCCGGCGCTTCCTCGATGACTTTCTGGTGGCGGCGCTGCATCGAGCAGTCGCGCTCGCCCAGCCAGACGGCGTTCTTGTGCTCGTCGGCCAGCACCTGGATTTCCACGTGGCGCGGATTTTCCAGGAACTTCTCCATATAGACTTCCGGGTTGCCGAAGGCGGTGCCGGCTTCGGTCTTGGTCATCTGCACGGCGTTCAGCAGGGCAGCTTCGGTGTGCACCACGCGCATGCCGCGGCCGCCACCGCCGCCGGCGGCCTTGATGATGACCGGATAGCCGACGCGGCGTGCGGTCTGGATGATTTCCTTCGGGTCGTCCGAGAGGGCGCCGTCCGAACCCGGCACGCAAGGCACGCCGGCGCGGATCATGGCCTGCTTGGCCGAGACCTTGTCGCCCATCAGGCGGATCGAATCGGAACGCGGGCCGATGAAGACGAAGCCCGATTTTTCCACGCGCTCGGCGAAGTCGGCGTTCTCGGACAGGAAACCGTAGCCCGGGTGGATTGCTTCGGCGTCGGTCACTTCGGCGGCGCTGATGATCGCCGGCATGTTCAGGTAGCTTTGCGCGGACTGCGCCGGGCCGATGCAGACCGATTCGTCGGCCAGCTTCACGTACTTGGCGTCCTTGTCCGCCTCCGAGTGAACGACCACCGTCTTGATGCCCATTTCGCGGCAGGCGCGCTGGATACGCAGCGCGATTTCACCACGGTTGGCGATGAGGATTTTTTCAAACATGGTTAGCTTGGGTAGGTGAGAGAAAGCCGGCGTCGGGCGCCGGCTGGGTTCGGATCATGGGCCGTGAAGAAGTCACGGCCGGCGGGGCTAACGATTAGCCGATCACGAACAGCGGCTGGCCGAATTCGACCGGCTGGCCATTTTCCACCAGGATCTTGGTCACTACGCCCGACACATCGGCGTCGATTTCGTTCAGGAGCTTCATCGCTTCGATGATGCACAGGGTGTCGCCTTCCTTGATGTTGGCGCCGACTTCGACGAAGGCCGGCGCGCCCGGCGCCGACGAACGGTAGAAGGTGCCGACCATCGGCGACTTGACCACGTGGCCGGTTGGCTCGGCGGCAACGGCCGGGGCCGGAGCGGCTGCCGGAGCGGCCGGCGCTGCGGCAGGGGCGGCCGGCGCCGAGTACTGCTGCACGCCGCTCGGCGGCAGCATCACCATCTGGTTCTGGGGCATTGCGGACGACTTGACGATGCGGACCTTGCTCTCGCCTTCGGTCACTTCGAGTTCAGCGATGTCCGATTCGGCGACGAGGTCGATCAAAGTCTTGAGTTTACGAAGATCCATGTGAAACCCCTTGGAATTATTTGTGTTTTAAGAGTAAGCGAAGCGCCACAACGAGGGCGCATCCGCGCATGATGCATGAAGTTGACGTAGATTAACGCTATTTAAGCGCAAAGTCGATGGCAAACCGATATCCGTCCACGCCCAATCCGCAGATCGTCCCGCGGGCGATCGCCGCCAGGTACGAGTGGTGCCGGAATTCTTCACGCTGGTAAATGTTTGAGATATGTACCTCAATAAACGGGATCGCCACCGCGGCCAGCGCATCGCGCAAGGCCACGCTCGTGTGGGTCAGCCCGCCAGGATTGATGACGATCGCGTCCACGCCCTCGTTGCGGGCGGCGTGAATGCGGTCGATCAGCGCACCTTCGTGGTTGCTTTGAAAGCAGGAAAGCGATCCGCCCGCTGCAGCGGCCTGAGCCGTTGCAGCGCTTTCGATGTCGGCCAGCGTTGCCGCGCCGTACACCGCAGGCTCGCGGGTTCCCAGGAGATTCAGGTTGGGACCGTTGAGCAGCAGTAGCTTTTTCGCCATGTTTTTGTAGAGTCTATGCTCGAAAGTGACGCATTTTGCCGCCAACAATACGTATTGGCAAGCAATAAAATTCAGTGCGGATAAGCGCCACTTGCACGGAGTTCGGAAAAGAACGACCGTTCGCGAGGCTTACAGCGCCGCCAGGTCGGTCTTCAGCTCGTCGAACTTCAGCTTGCCCAGATAGGTCTTCCTGACCTGTCCGTCGGCGCCGATGAGGACCGTGAAGGGCAGGCCGCCATTGGTATTGCCGAAGCCGCGCGACAGTTCGGTGCCGCCCATCCCGCCCACGTACAGCGGATACTTGATGTTGTGCTTGGTAGCAAACTCGCTCATCGCCGACGGGGAATCGATGCCGATACCGATCACGTTGAAGCGCTTCCCTGCTTCTTCATTGGCCAGGGCCGACAGTTCGGGCATTTCTTGCACGCAAGGGCCGCACCAGGTCGCCCAGAAGTTCACCAGCAGCGCCTTGCTCTTCCATTTGCCGAGCGACTCCGGCTTGCCGGCCAGGTCGTTGAGCGTCTGCGCATATAAGTTAGCCGACGCCGTGTGGGCCGGGCCGCCGGTGGGGGCGATGGCGGTGGTGACCGGGCCTTGCGCGCCCTGCGGCTGGTTCCTGACCCCGAGATAAGCGCCGAGCGAGCCGAAGAGTACAGCCACGACCGCAAAAGCGGCCAACTTCTTTTTATTCATTCGTCCTGTTCCAGAGATTCGTCCGTCGTCATCAAGGCGCGCAGGCCGGCGGCGTCGACACGCTGCAGGCGGCCATCGGCGCGCGGCTTGAGGGCCCCACGCAAGTCATGAAAATCATACAACTCAGCGTGCACGGCCTCCTTATGCCACAGGAAGCTCACCGTTTCAACCGGCTCGTGACGGGCGCCCTTGAAATGCGGGGTCTCGGAAATCTCTATATTGACGTTGCGGTTCAGGAGGAAGATCTCGACTTCCTTGGCGCTGTCGGCGAACAATTGCAGGTGGATGTCGTCATGTTCGCCGGCGGTGCCGTTCAATACCGCGCCGGTGAGATAAGGACGAAAGTCGGCCAGTGCATCCATGACCTGCAGCGCGGTCTCGCGCAAGGTGCGCAGGCGCTCCGCCTGCGCACCACCGCCAAACAGGGACTGGTACTTGCGCACCTCGTCCTCGATCTGCATGTTGTCGGGCATCAGGTTGGGCGCCGGCTGGTCCACGCCGAGCACCTGGCGGGCTGCTTTGCGGCGGGCGGTGGCGTAGTCGGCGCCATCCTGGGCAATCATGCGCGCGGCCGTTGCGGCAATCTCGGCGCGCAGCTGGAGTAGGTCATAGTTCTGGCTTGGCATCATGAGGCAGATCATACTCTTGAACGGAAAACGGCATCGCGTCGGGTAAAATCGCGTATTCGCTTTTTTTCCCACGACCATGCACATTCATATCCTCGGCATTTGCGGCACCTTCATGGGCGGCCTGGCGGTCCTGGCCAAAGAGGCCGGCCACCGCGTCACCGGTTGCGACGCCAACGTCTATCCTCCGATGAGCACCCAGCTCGAAGCCCAGGGCATCGAACTGATCCAGGGTTACGGTCCGGAGCAGGTGTCGCTGAATCCCGACCTCTATGTGGTCGGCAACGTCATGACCCGCGGCAATCCGCTGATCGAGGAGATCCTGAACCGCGGCCTGCCTTACGTGTCGGGCCCGCAGTGGATCGGGGAACATATTCTGCGTAATAAATGGGTGCTGGCCGTCGCCGGCACCCACGGCAAGACCACGACCTCGTCGATGCTGGCCTGGATCCTGGAAGACGCGGGCTATTCGCCGGGCTTCCTGATCGGCGGCGTACCGATGAACTTCGGCATCTCGGCGCGCCTGCAAGGCGAGACCGACTCCGACTTCTTCGTGATCGAGGCCGACGAATACGACACCGCCTTCTTCGACAAGCGTTCCAAGTTCGTGCACTACCACGCCAAGACCGCCGTGCTGAACAACCTGGAATTCGACCACGCCGACATCTTCCCGGATATTGGCGCCATCGAAACCCAGTTCCATCACCTGGTGCGCACCGTGCCGGGCGTGGGCCGCCTGGTCGTGAACGGCGACGAAGCCTCGCTGGCGCGCGTGATCAAGCGCGGCTGCTGGAGCGAGAAGGAAACCTTTGGTTTGTCCGACGGCGTGAACTGGTCGCTGGTCGAGCATCCGGGCGGCGCCAGCTTCGACGTCGTCTTCAACGGTGAGACGCAAGGCACTGTTCACTGGGACCTGACCGGCAAGCACAACCGCTCGAACGCGCTGGCGGCGATCGCCGCCGCCCGCCACGTCGGCGTGCCGGTGGCGCAGTCGGTCGAATCGCTGTCGCGCTTCCAGAGCGTCAAGCGCCGGATGGAAGTGCGCGGCGTGGTCAACAATGTCACCGTCTACGACGACTTCGCCCACCATCCGACCGCGATCGCGACCACGGTCGGCGGCCTGCGCCAGCGCATCGGTACCTCGGGCCGCATCCTGGCCGTGCTCGAGCCGCGCTCGAACACCATGAAACTGGGCGCCATGAAGGATGCGCTGCCGGGCAGCCTGAAGGATGCGGACCTGGTGTTCGGCTTCGGCAGCCAGCAGGCGCTGGGCTGGTCGCTGGCCGACGCCCTGAAGCCGCTGGGCGCGATCGCCCACAGTTTCGACCAGATCGACTACATGGTACAGGCGATCGTGCAGGCGGCCCAGCCGGGCGACCACATCCTCGTGATGAGCAATGGCGGCTTCGGCGGCGTGCACCAGAAGCTGCTCGAGGCGCTGGCGACATGATTCTCTATCTGCACGGCTTTCGTTCCTCGCCGCGCTCGTTCAAGGCGCGCGTGGTGCAGGAGCGGATGACGGCCGCCGGCCGCGCGGGCGAGCTGATCTGCCCGCAACTGCCGGCTTCGCCGAAAGCGGCGATGGAACTGGCCCTGCTGCTGGCCGAGCGCCATGCGCCCGACAACCTGGCCATCGTCGGCTCCTCGCTGGGCGGCTTCTATGCCACCTGGCTGGCCGAACGCCTGGGCGTTCCGGCAGTGCTGCTGAATCCTTCGGTCGATCCCTTGAAGAGCCTGGAGAAGCACGTCGGCGTGACCACGGCCTGGCATTCGGATGCGCCATTCGAGTTCCGCCGCGAATACATCGACGAGCTGGCCGAACTGAAGGTGGCGCGCATCACCCGACCCGAGCGCTATTTCCTGCTGGCTGCGACCGGCGACGAAGTGCTGGACTACCGCGACATGGTGGCGCACTATGCCGGCGCGCGCCAGCACGTGATCGAAGGCAGCGACCATGCGATCTCGGAGTTCCCGCAATATGTGGACGAGGTGCTGGCCTTCTGCCAGCCGCAAGTCGACTGGGCCGCGGCAGGCAAGGCGCAGTGAGGAGTGCTTCGCTGCGCAGGGCGAGATGGCATCGCCACGCCGGGGCCGTGCGCGCGCCGCACGCCATGCGCGACTGGCTGACGACGAAAGGTTCGCTGACGGCGCGCCTGGTGAAGAGCAGCGAGGTTTTCCGCGTCAAGCGCCTGCACCAGAAGGCGGCGCTGTGCGCGCTGGAAGAGGCGGGTCCGATCGGGCTGCCGCGCCGCGAGCGGGTCTGGGAGCGCGAGGTGCTGTTGTGCTGCGACGGCAGGCCGGCGGTGTTCGGCCACACCGTGGTGCCGATGTCGGCCACGGCGACGGACTGGCCGCTGTTTTCGGCGCTGGGCGAACGCTCGCTCGGCACGACCCTGTTTTACGACCCGCTGGTCGAACGCGGGCCACTGGAGTTTGCGCGGCTGCGCCGCGGCCATCCGCTGGTCGAAAAGCTGGATAGCGCGCTCGGCGGCGGGCTGCAAGGAAACGTATTTTATGCGCGGCGTTGTGTCTACCGCCGCCATCAAGGCCTGCTGATGGTCACCGAGGTATTCTTGCCGGCGGTACTCGATCTGGGCGCAACACCTACAACGCGAAACGAAACATGAATGTATTTTTTGAAGAGTCGGGCGATTTCAAGGTCGGCTCGGTGCTGTCCCAGGCAGGCGAGGCCTACCAGGTGGAACTGGCGAGCGGCAAGCGCACCAAGGTGAAAGCCAAGGACGTGCTCCTGCAGTTCGATAAACCCGACCCCGAGGCGCTGCTGGAAGCGGCCAGGGGCATCGCCGCCGACGTCGACCTCGAGTTCCTGTGGGAAGTCGCCGGGCAGGAAGAGTTCGGCTTTGCCGAACTGGGCGCCGAGTACTTCGGCCACGCACCGCTGCCAAGCGAAGCGGCCGGCCTGGTGCTGGCCCTGCACTCGGCCCCGATCTACTTCTATAAAAAGGGACGCGGGCGCTACAAGGCCGCGCCCGAGCAGTCGCTGCGCGCGGCCCAGGCCGGCATCGAGAAGAAAAAGCAGCAGGCGCTGATCCAGGCCGCCTACGTCGAGGAACTGAAGGCGGGCAAGCTGCCGGAAGCGATGGCGCCGATCGTGCAGCAACTGCTGTTCAAGCCGGACAAGAACACCATCGAATACAAGGCAATGGAAACGGCCGCCAGCGAACTGCAGACCTCGGCGCCGCGCCTGATGCTGGCCACCAAGGGCATCGCCTCGCCGAAAGAGCTGCACATGGGCCGCTTCCTGTTCGAGCACTTCCCGCGCGGCGTCGGTTTCCCGCCGCTGCCGGTGCCGAGCGCCCCGGCCAACCTGCCGACGGCCAAGGTCGCCGCCTTCTCGATCGACGACGTGACCACCACCGAGATCGACGACGCCTTCTCGGTCGAGCACCTGGAAGACGGCACCGTGCGCGTGGGCATCCACATCGCCGCGCCGGGCCTGGCGATCAAGCCGGACGACGAGATCGACAAGATCGCGCGCAGCCGCATGTCCACCGTCTATATGCCGGGCGACAAGATCACCATGCTGCCGGACGAGGTGGTGAACGCCTTCACCCTGGCCGAAGGCACGACCTGCCCGGCGCTGTCGCTGTACGCGGTGCTGAATCCGGCCGACTGGTCGACCGTCTCGACCACGACCCGCGCCGAGCTGGTGCCGATCGAAAGCAACCTGCGCCACAACGACCTGGACGAGCTGGTCAACGAAGCGGCGCTGGAAAACGGCGAAGGCGACTACCCGCACAAGCTTGAATTGTCCCTGCTGTGGAAATGGGCGCTGAAGCTGGAAGCGGGCCGCATGGCCAAGCGCGAAGCCTTCGGCCTGAAGCCCGAGCAGGCCAACCGCGTCGACTTCAACTTCTACGTCGAGGACGACGTGGTCTCGATCGTCCGCCGCAAGCGCGGCGCGCCGCTGGATAAAATCGTCGCCGAGCTGATGATCTTCGCGAACAGCACCTGGGGCAAGCTGCTGCACGACTCGGGCGTGCCGGGCATCTACCGTTCGCAAGGCGCCGGCAGCGGCGCCGGCTGGGCCGCCAAGATGCAGGTGCGCATGGTCACGCACGCCGCGCCCCACCAGGGCCTGGGCGTGGACCAGTACGCCTGGAGCACTTCGCCGCTGCGCCGCTATACCGACCTGGTCAACCAGTGGCAGATCATCGCCTGCGCCGAGCATGGCGTGACCGCGCCCCTGGTGGCGCCGTTCAAGCCGCGCGACGCGACCATGTTCTCGATCGTCTCGGCCTTCGACGCCGCCTACTCGGCCTACAACGACTTCCAGCAGACCATGGAACGCTACTGGTGCCTGCGCTGGCTGGGCCAGGAGCAAGCCAAGCAGGTCGATGCCGTGGTGCTGAAGGAAGACGTGCTGCGCCTGGTCGACATTCCGCTGGTGATCCGCCTGGCCGGCCTGCCGCAGGTGGCGCGCGGCGCCCAGGTGAGGCTCGACATCGTGCGCTGGGACGAAGTCGACCTCTCGCTCGAAGCGCGCCTGCTCGAAGTGGCGCAAACCGCGCCGAGCGAGGAGCTGGCGTTCGAGGAAGAAGAGGGCGATACCGGCGAAGCCGCGGTCGAGGAAGTCGTGGAAGCCGAAGGCGCGGTCGCGGCCATCAGCAGCGACGCCACCACGCCGGCTGGCGCCCAGCAATAAGCCCAGGGGAGGGCGGCGTATCGTGAAGAGCAAGTCGGTCCGAACGGTCGTGATCGTCACGGCCGTGCTCGTGCTGGGCTACTGGGCGGTGTTCGCCTGGATGGTGGCGCGCTCGCCCTTGAGCTTCGATGCCATCGACTTCGATCACGACGGCTCGGTCAGCTTCGACGAGGCGGACTATGCCTCTTCCTTCGGCATGCGCACGATCTACCGCGACGGTAACCAGTGCGTCGAGTATTTCGCGGAAAAAGACGGGGCCGCGCTCAAGCTGGTCTGCCCCGACAAATCCCGCTAGACAAATCCCCATGAAGCGGGCCGCCCCGGCAGGCGGCCGCGCTCGCGCGCTCAACGCGCGTCCTGCTCCAGGTCCATCGTATTCGTATCGACGTCCACCGCGGTCGGCGCACCGAACAGCTTCAGCCACACGAAACCCAGCGTGCCCGCCACCAGCGAGGCCAGCAGGATCGCCATCTTCGAGGCATTGATCACCTCGGCGCTGCCGACGAAGGCGAGATTCGTGATGAAGATCGACATCGTGAAGCCGATCCCGCCCAGCAGGCCCGCGCCCAGCACATGCTTCCAGTTGAGGTCGAGCGGCAGCTTGCACAGGCCGAGCGCGACCGCGCCCAGGCTGGCCAGCACGATGCCGACCGGCTTGCCCAGCACCAGGCCGCCCAGGATGCCGAGGCTGTTGGTGGACAAGAGTTCCCCGGCCCAGCCGGCATGGATTACGATGCCCGTGTTGGCCAGCGCGAAGATCGGCAGGATGCCGAAGGACACGGGCGTATGCAGGACGTGTTCGAGGCGGTGCGACGGCGATTCTTCATCGTCTTCGCGCGCGGAATAGGGGATCGCAAAGGCCAGCAGCACGCCGGCGATGGTCGCGTGCACACCGGACTTCAGCATCAAAAACCACATCAGCGCGCCGCCGATCAGGTAGGGCGTGAGCGCCATGATGCGCAGGAAGCGGTTCATGCACACCAGCAGCGCAAACACGGCCAGCGCGCCCAGCAGGTACAGGCCCGCCAGCTCCGCCGTGTAGAAAACGGCAATCACGATGATGGCGCCGAGGTCGTCCATCACGGCCAGCGCGGTGAGGAAGATCTTCAGCGAGGCCGGCACCCGGCTGCCGAGCAGGGCCAGCACGCCGAGGGCAAAGGCGATGTCGGTCGCCATCGGAATGCCGATGCCGGCCTGGGTCGGCGTGCCGCCGTTGAGCAGGAAGTGGACCAGGGCCGGCACCGCGATGCCGCCGGCGGCCGCCAGGATCGGCAGCATGGCATTGCGCAGGTCCGAAAGCTCCCCGTTGTACAGCTCGCGCTCGAGCTCCAGCCCGATGAGGAGGAAGAAGATTGCCATCAGGCCGTCGTTGACCCAGTGCTCGACGCTCATGCCGAGCACCTGCATGTGCCAGATGTGCAGGTAATCAGCGCCGAGCGGCGAGTTGGCCAGCAGCAGGGAAACGAGGGTGCAGGCGATCAGGACGATGCCGCCGGCCTTTTTGGATTGAAAAAAGCGGGTGAAGCTGCGCGACAGGGCGCGTTGGATGACAGTCATCGGGTGCCTTTCATGGACGAATACGTTCCGCGTGGCGGCCCGACCTACGCGCATCCTGCATCACACCGCTGTGAGCGTGTGAAAAAATCGTCAGGGCAAGGCGCATCGTCGAAGACAGTACGAGGGTACGGCGAGACGATGCAACGCAGCCATGGCGATTTTTCACACGCTCTGTGTGTGCACCCTGAGGACATTATAACAAGGGCGCAAAGCGTCCCGTTGCCACGCAGCCACCAATCTCCCGCAGTGCCTTGCGGCACGGTAGAATGCCTGGATTCCCAGATTCAAAGCCGTCCGGCGCGCCCGCGTGAAGCATTCCCGACAAAACCGACCCCTGATGATCGCTCTTGCCGCCTCGGTGGCGGCGCACGCGCTGCTGCTGGCGGTCCGCTTCGCCGCGCCCGAGGTGTTCCGGATGCAGCCGGCCGACCCCGGCCTGGAGGTCATCCTGGTCAACGCCAAGCACGCCAACGCGCCGGCCAAGGCCGAGGCCCTGGCCCAGGCCAACCTGGAAGGCGGCGGCACCCAGGACGCCGGCCGCGCGAAGTCGCCGCTGCCGGACCTGCGCCGCAACGAGAACGGCGACAGCATCAAGGCCCTGCAGCGCCGCATCGCCGAGCTCGAGCAACAGCAGCAGAACGTGCTCACGCGCGTGCAGCAGTCGACCTTCGCCGCTGCTCCCGTGCGCGACAAGGACAAGCCGGACCCGAACCGCAGCGGACAGGACGACGTCGACACCGCGCGCCAGATCGCGCGCATGACGGCCGAGATCACCCAGACCATCGAGGACCAGAACAAGCGGCCCAAGCGCACCCATATCTCGCCGAGCACGCGCCAGGTCGGCTATGCGCTGTACTACAAGGCGATGCAGAAGCGCGTGGAGGAGATGGGCACGCTGAACTTCCCCCAGCAGAACGGGCGCAAGCTGTACGGCGAGCTGGTGGTCTCGATCCCGATCTTCCAGGACGGCAGCCTGTACCAGAAAGAAGGCGGACCGCGCGTCGAGCGCAGTTCCGGCAACCCGGCGCTGGACAAGGCGGCGCTCGAGATCGTGCGCCGCGCCGCACCCTTCGGCAGCTTCCCCCAGAACATGCGCACGGTCGGCAAGGATGACCTGTGGATCGTGATTACCCGCTTTACCTTCACCCGTGAGGAAAAAATGAAGGCCGAACTGCAGGAGGCATCGTGAGTGCCGGTACAACTGATCGATATTGCGTGATCGGCAACCCGGTCGCGCACAGCAAGTCGCCCCAGATCCACGCCGCCTTTGCCGCCCGGACCGGCCAACGCATCGAATACGGCCGCCGCATGGCGCCGCTCGACGGCTTCGCCGACGTCGTGCGCGACCTCGTCGCCAAGGGCTACAAGGGCGCGAACGTCACCGTGCCCTTCAAGCTGGAAGCGGCCGCCCTGGCCACGCGCCTGGAAGAACGGGCGCGCGCCGCCGGCGCGGTCAACACGCTGAGCTTCATCGACGGCGAGATCGTCGGCGACAACACCGACGGCCCCGGCCTGGTTGCCGACATCGTGCGCAACGCCGGCGTGGCGCTGGCCGGCAAACGCATCCTGCTGCTGGGCGCGGGCGGCGCCGCGCGCGGCGTGATGCTGCCTTTCCTGCAACAGGGGCCGCAGGCCATCCTGGTTGCCAACCGCACCCGCGCAACCGCCGATGCCCTCGTGGCCGACTTCCAGGACCAGGTCACCGAGGTGACATCCTGCGGCTTCGAGGACATCCGCGGCGCTTTCGACATCGTCGTCAACGCCACCTCGGCCAGCCTGGCCCAGGCACTGCCGCCGGTGCCCGCCTCGGCGTTCACGCAGGACACGCTGGCCCTGGACATGATGTACGGCGACCAGCCGACGCCTTTCATGCAGTTCGCCGCGAAGCAGGGCGCACGCACGCGCGACGGCTTCGGCATGCTGGTCGAGCAGGCCGCCGAGGCCTTTGCGATCTGGCGCGGCGTGCGCCCCGACACCCACGATCTCCTGACGACTCTGCGTTCATAATCAAAACAATGGCAAAAAAAGGCAATACGGGCGGCGCCCCGAACAGGCGCCGCTGGATCAAGTGGATTTTCCTGGGGCCGATCCTGGCCGTGCTGCTGCTTCAGTTGTACTTCTTCGTGCAGGTCTGCTGGTTCGTCTACTTCAACCCGAGCTCGACCAGTTTCATGCGCCAGCAGCTTTCCGAGCTGCGCGAGAAGAACCCGAACGCCCAGCTCAAGCACGAGTGGGTGCCCTACGAGCGCATCTCGAACAACCTCAAGCGCGCGGTCGTAGCGTCGGAAGACGCGAATTTCGCCGACCATCCGGGCGTGGACTTCGACGCCCTCGAGCGCGCCTACGAGCGCAACAACCGCAAGCACAAGGTCGTCGGCGGCGGCTCGACCATCACCCAGCAGCTGGCGAAGAACCTGTTCCTGTCCGGATCGCGCAGCTACCTGCGCAAGGGGCAGGAGATGATCATCGCCTTCATGCTCGAGTCCGTGATGAGCAAGCGCCGCATCCTCGAGGTGTACCTGAACGTGGTCGAGTTCGGCCGCGGCGTGTTCGGCGCGGAAGCGGCGGCGCGCTATTACTTCCGCACCTCGGCGGCCCAGCTGGCCCCGGCCCAGGCCGCGCGCCTGGCCGTGATGCTGCCCAATCCGCGCTACTACGACCGCAACCGCAGCACCAATTACCTGATCAAGCGCACCAACCTGATTCAGCGTCGCATGCGCGCGGCAGAGTTGCCATAACGGTAGTTATCAGAAACGCTGAAAAAACGCCGAAGACGGGGCAAAACCGTCGTTTCGGGGTGGCCGGCCTCGGGGCTAACGGGTACACTTGCGTCAGTTTTGATTCCGGCCGAGAAAGCGCGCATGATCAATGTATTTGTCCTACAAAATGGCCGACTGAACCAGGTACCCATCGCCTCGCGCGCCGACCTGGAGAACGTCACGCCTGTCTGGGTCGATCTCACCGACCCGGACGATGACGAGCGCGCGTGGGTCAAGACGATTTACGGAGTCTCGCTGCCGGGCGAGGACGAAGTGTCGGACATCGAGGCCTCGGCCCGCTACTACGAAGCCGAAAACGGCGACCTGCACCTGCGCACCGACTTCCTGCGCGAGGAAGAGGACGGCCCTTCGCGCGTGATCACGGTCGCTTTCATCCTGTCGGGCAAGATGCTGTTCTCGGTGCACTCGGACGACCTGCCGGTGTTCCGCCTGGTGCGCATGCGCGCGCGCTCGCGCCCGGGCTCGATCGCCGACTACATGGACGTGCTGCTCGACCTGTATGCGACCGACGCCGAGTACTCGGCGGACGCGCTCGAAGGCATCTACGAGAGCCTGGAAGAAGTCAGCCAGCGCGTGCTGCAGAAGGAATTCTCCGACCAGGACGCGGCAGCTGCGCTGAACGCGATCGCCCACGAGGAAGACTTGAACGGCCGCATCCGCCGCAACATGATGGACACGCGCCGCGCGGTCAGCTTCCTGATGCGCGGGCGCCTGCTCAATTCCGAGCAGTTCGACGAAGCGCGCCAGATCCTGCGCGACATCGAATCGCTCGACGGCCACACCTCTTTCCTGTTCGACAAGGTGAACTTCCTGATGGACGCCACCGTCGGCTTCATCAACATCAACCAGAACAAGATCATCAAGATGTTCTCGGTGGCCTCGGTGATCTTCCTGCCGCCGACCCTGATCGCCAGCATCTACGGCATGAACTTCAGCAAATGGTTCCCGGAGCTGAACTGGACCTATGGCTATCCGTTCGCGCTGGGCCTGATGGTGGCCAGCGCGATCGCGCCGCTGCTGTACTTCCGCCGCCGCGGCTGGCTCAAGCTGAGCTGAATTTACTCCGGCCTTAATCCGGCAACTGCCCGACCAGGATCAGCGAGACCGGCTTGCCGGTGCTCGGATGCAGCGGCTCGCGCATTTCCCGAAGCTGCAGGCCGTTTGCGGCGAACAGCGCGATCCAGCTCGACAAGGTGCGGAAATACCAGGGCGGCGCGTCCTGGAAGCCGCTGTTGAAGCCAGCCCAGCTGCCTTCGCGCCAGCCGTCGACATAGGGCGCGTCGCCACAGGCGGCGACCGGATGGACGGTCTGCACGACCAGGTGGCCGCCACGGCGCAGGTAGGAGGGCGCGGCCCGGAACAGGCCGCTCACGGACTCGTTCCCGATCAGCGAGAAATTGCAGACGGCCAGGTCAACCGACAGCGCCAGTTTTCCCTCGGCGATTTCTTCGTAGGACAGCAGCCGGAACTCGCCGCCGCCGGCCGCGCGCGCCGATTCGACCAGGCCGGGAATCGCATCGACCCCGACCATCTCCACGTCCGGCAGCGCCCGCACCAGCCAGCCTTCGCCGCAACCCAGGTCGACGGCTGTTTGCGGCGCATGGGCGCGCACCGTGTCGACAATGGCTTGATTGGTGACGAGCGTGCGGGTTGCGATTTCCCCGTTCCTCACGGCGGCGACCCAGGGATCGGTATTGCGGTTCCAGGAAGCGATGATAGCGTCGTCGAGCTGGTCCATCGTGCACTCCAGAGTCAAAAGCGCATTATGCGGCAGCTCGAGCGGGCGCCGCCGCTTGGCGGGTCGTACGGAAACGGCGCCGCGGATCCGCTCCCCAGCGCCCAGCTTAGCGGTTGACCAGGCTGCGCGGCTGCAGCAAGGCGAGCAATGCGCCCACCATCAACGCCGCCGACACGACGTACATCCCGGCATCGGTGCTTTGTGTGACGTCCTTCATCCAGCCGATGATCGACGGGCTGACGAAACCTGCGAGGTTGCCGACGGAGTTGATCATGGCGATGCCGGCGGCGGCTGCGGTGCCGCCAAGGATGGAACTCGGATACGTCCAGAATACCGGCATGGTGGCCAGCAGGCCGGCGGTGCCGAGCGACAGCGCGGCCATGGCCAGCATGACATTGTCGCCGTAGATCGTGGCCAGCAGCAGGCCTACGCCACCCAGGGCGCTGGCGACGGTAAAGTGCCAACGGCGCTCACGGGTGCGGTCTGCGCTTTTCGCAATCGCCAGCATGGCGATCACGGCGAAGCCGTAAGGGATGGCGGTCAAGAGGCCGACATCGAGCGCATCCTGGACACCCGCCGCCTTGATCAGCGTCGGCAGGTAAAAGCCGACACCATACAGGCCCATCATGCAGCAGAAGTAGATCGCGGCCATCAGCCAGACGCGCGGATTGCCGAATACGCCGGACAGCGCATGGTCCGCTTTGCCGGTATTCTCCTGCGCAATATTCTCTTCGAGGAGCTGTTTCTCTTCGTTGCTCAGCCATTTGGCATCGCGGATCTTGTTGGGCAGATAGAAGATCGTCATGATGCCCAGCACCAGCGACGGCAGGGCTTCGATCAGGAACATCCACTTCCAGCCTGCCATCCCATGAAAGCCGTTCATGGAATTCAGGATCCAGCCCGACAGCGGCCCACCGACCACGCCCGCAATCGGGATGCCGATCATGAACAGCGCATTCATGCGGCTGCGCCGCTGTGCCGGGAACCAGTACGTGAGATACAGCACGATGCCCGGGAAGAAGCCGGCCTCGGCCACACCCAGGAAGAAGCGCAGCACGTAGAACATGGTCGGGCTGGTCACGAACACCATCGCCCCGGACAGGAGGGCCCATGTGATCATGATGCGGCCAATCCAGATGCGCGCGCCGACCTTGTGCATGATGATGTTGCTGGGGACTTCGAACAGGAAGTAGCCGATGAAGAAAATGCCGGCGCCGAGGCCGTAGACAGTTTCGCTGAATTGCAGGTCGTTCAGCATCTGCAACTTGGCGAAGCCCACATTGACGCGGTCAAGGTAGGCCGCGACGTAGGAGAGAAAAAGGAAGGGCAGCAGCCGCACAGTAACCTTGGCATAGGTACTGGCTTCCATCTGCTCGCGCTGCGCCATTCCGGCGCCCTTCGAGAGGGTAGGGGAATTCATGTGTTGACCTTGCATATGATGTGTACAAAGCACTGACCGGCTGGCGAGCGCGGCTCATTATATGTGCGTGGCGCGACATCCGGCCGCACATCTGGCCTTGGCAACATCGGGGGCGCCGGGCGAACGCGCAAGGCCATCGGCAGGCTGCATTGCCTGCTCGCCTGGCCCCTCGCCTTGTCCTTGCGTCATGGTTCCGGGATCAGGCCGGATCCCCGCACGGCAGCCAGGACGGCCTGGTGTCGGTGTGCAGTTCGATGTCGACCGTGCCGGTAAAAGGTGTGTCCAGGGTGCCGAGGGTAATCGCAATGCGCTCGGGCGTTTCCTCGCTGCGCCAGAACAACGTGGAGCCGCAGCGCTGGCAGAAGGCGCGCCGGCCGTGTTCGGAAGAGGCGTACTCGGTGATGAACGCGTCGCCGCGCTCGATCCTCAGTCCGGCGCGGGCGACGTTGGCATAGGTGCCGGCTGCTGCGCCATGCTGTTTCTGGCACATGGTGCAATAGCAGTGGCTGGTGCGTTCGACTGGGCCGGCGGCGCTGTAGACAACGGCCCGGCATAGGCAGCTTCCCTGTAGCATGGACGACTCCTCACGGTCTGGTGTCCAACCATTGTAGAGCATGAAACGAATCCGCCTGGAGCCGCCGCCATGAAGCGCGCTCTTTTACTGCTGTTGCTGCTGTCCGCCTGCGCAGGGCCGCCGGCGCCGCCAGGGCCCGGCCCGGCAGCCGATCCGGACTGGTATCGGACGGCGGCGGCTTCCGGCGCCGCCGTCTACATGGTCGACCCGGAGGCTTCGCTGGTGGCCGTCACGGTACGGCGCGCAGGCCTGATGGCGCGGCTGGGGCACGACCATGTGGTGGCCGTCCGCACGCTGGCGGGCCATGTCGCGCCCGGCCTGGGCCGCGCCGACCTTGCGTTCCGTGTCGACCAGATGAGCGTCGACGAACCGCAACTGCTGGGTGAGGCAGGCGTCGCCAGGCAGCCGTCGCCGCAAGCGGTCGAGGGCACGCGCAAGAACATGCTCGGTCCGGTGCTGGAGGCGCAGCGCTATCCGCTGGTGAAACTGCAGGTGCAAGGGCTGGCCGGCGGCCAGTTGCGCGTCGACGTCACGCTGCACGGCGCCACGCGGCGGCTGGCGCTGCCGGCCACGGTCCAGGTCGATGCGGGACAGGTGAGCGCGAGTGGAAGGGCGAAACTGAAGCAGACCGATTTCGGCGTGACGCCGTTCTCGGTAGGGGGCGGGCTGCTGGCGGTGCAGGACGAGCTGGAAGTGCGCTACCAGATCGTCGCGCGGCGCTGGGAGCCGCTAGCTCCCACACCGTGACCGCGGCACGGTGCGGGAGTGCGTTGAAGCAGCTTAGCAGGCCGCCAGCTTCACGCGTTCGACTTCGAGGCCGAACAGCGGACGCAGGCGCGTGCCGATGACGTTGCCGGCGAAGGCGAACACCAGCCACAGCCAGCCGTGCAGGCTGCCCGAGATGATGCCGCTGAAGTAGGCGCCGATATTGCAGCCGTAGGCCAGGCGGGCGCCGTAGCCGAGCAGCAGGCCGCCGACCACGGCAGCGACGAAGGAGCGCAGCGGCAGCTTCCACACCGGGGCGTAGCGGCCGGCCAGGGCGGCGGCGAGCATGGCGCCGAGCACGATGCCGATGTCCATCACCGAAGTGATGTCCTTCGAGATCGGCGCGGCCAGGGCGGCGGCGTTGGCCTTGGTCGACCAGTAGGTCCAGCTGGCCACGTCGATGCCGATGGCGGATGCGGCTTTCGCGCCCCACAGCGCGAAGGCCGAGGTCACGCCCCAGGGGCGGCCGGCCAGGGCCAGGGTCGCGAAGTTCAGGACCGCGAGGGCCAGGGC
>DEKZ01000179.1 GCA_002354135.1 Massilia sp. UBA2709
TTCCTTGAAGTCGCCGATGTCAGGGACTTTGACTTCCACAATGCTCATAGTGTTAGCTCCGTTATTTTTTATCTGGCTGAAAGGTAGAGACGCGCTGATCCTTTTCTCCCGAGGGGTGCCCCACAGGGCCACCCTCGGTTTCAAGGATCAGCGCAACACCACTCGCATCGATTACTGGGTCACCGGATTCGGCTTGTTCGCGTCGATGCCGTACTTGGCGATCGCCTGGGCCACGACGGCCTTGTCGATCTTGCCTTCGTCGGCCAGGGCGCGCAGGGCGGCGACGGTGACGTAGTAGCGGTTCACCTCGAAGAACTCGCGCAGCTTGACACGCGAATCCGAGCGGCCGAAGCCGTCGGTGCCCAGCACTTTATAGGTGCGGTCCTTCGGCATGTAGGCGCGGATCTGCTCGGCGAACAGGCGCATGTAGTCGGTGGTCGCGACGATCGGGCCGGTCGTGTTCTGCATCAGCGAGGTCACGTAAGGCACGCGCTGCTCGGCATCCGGGTTGACCATGTTCCAGCGCTCGGCGTCCTGGCCGTCACGGGCCAGCAGCGTCAGCGACGGAGCGGACCAGATGTCGGCGGCGACGCCCCAGTCGTTCTTCAGCAGCTCGGCGGCGAAGATCGACTCGCGCAGGATGGTGCCGCAGCCGATCAGCTGGACGCGGTTCTGCGCTTCCTTGTCGCCTTCCTGGAACAGGTACATGCCCTTCAGGATGCCCTCTTCCTGGCCTGGTTTGAGGCCCGGCTGCTCGTAGTTCTCGTTCATGATGGTGATGTAGTAGAACACGTCTTCCTGTTCTTCCACCATGCGGCGCAGGCCGTCACGGATGATCACCGCCACTTCGTGACCGAAGGTCGGGTCGTACGGCATGCAGTTCGGGACGGTTGCCGCGATGATGTGGCTGTGGCCGTCCTCGTGCTGCAGGCCTTCGCCGTTCAGCGTGGTGCGGCCGGCGGTGCCGCCCATCAGGAAGCCGCGCGCACGGATGTCGCCCGCCAGCCAGACCAGGTCGCCCACGCGCTGCATGCCGAACATCGAGTAGAACGTGTAGAACGGGATCATGGTGCGGTTGTTCGACGAGTACGAGGTCGCCGCGGCGATCCACGAGCTCATGCCGCCCGCTTCGTTGATGCCTTCCTGCAGGATCTGGCCGGCCTTGTCTTCGCGGTAGTACATGACCTGGTCCTTGTCGACCGGTTCGTACAGCTGGCCCTGCTGGTTGAAGATGCCGATCTGGCGGAACAGGCCTTCCATGCCGAAGGTACGCGATTCGTCGACCAGGATCGGGACGATGCGCTGGCCCAGGCTCTGGTCCTTCAGCAGGCTGGTGAGCACGCGGACGTAGGACTGCGTGGTCGAGATCTCGCGGCCTGGCGCGGTCGGCTCGAGCACGGCCTTGAACGACTCCAGCGGCGGCACGACCAGCTGCTCGTCGGCCTTCTGGCGGCGCTGCGGCAGGTAGCCGCCCAGGGCCTTGCGGCGCTCATGCAGGTACTTCATTTCAGGCGCGTCGTCGGACGGCTTGAAGAACGGGATCTCGGCCAGCTTGTCGTCCGGGATCGGGATGGCGAAGCGGTCGCGCATTTCGCGGATCGCCTCGTCGTCCAGCTTCTTGGTCTGGTGCGCGGTGTTGCGCGCCTCGCCCGACTTGCCCATGCCGAAGCCCTTGACGGTCTTCACCAGCAGCACGGTCGGCGAACCCTTGTTTTCCTGCGCGTTCTTGAAGGCGGCGTAGATCTTGTGCGGGTCGTGGCCGCCGCGGGTCAGGCGCCAGATATCGTCGTCGCTCATGTTGGCGACCATCTTCAGCAGCTCCGGGTGCTTGCCGAAGAAGTGCTTGCGCACATAGGCGCCATCCTTGGCCTTGTAGTTCTGGTATTCGCCGTCGACGGTTTCCATCATCACGCGCTGCAGGATGCCGTCCTTGTCCTTCGACAGCAGCGCATCCCACTGCGAGCCCCAGATGACCTTGACGACGTTCCAGCCGGCGCCGCGGAAGTCCGCTTCCAGTTCCTGGATGATCTTGCCGTTGCCGCGCACCGGACCGTCCAGGCGCTGCAGGTTGCAGTTGACGACCATGACCAGGTTGTCGAGGCGCTCGCGCGCGGCCATGCCGATCGCGCCCATCGATTCCGGCTCGTCCATCTCGCCGTCGCCGCAGAAGACCCAGACCTTGCGGTTCTCGGTGTTGGCAATGCCGCGTGCGTGCAGGTACTTCAGGAAGCGCGCCTGGTAGATCGCCATGAGAGGTCCGAGACCCATCGAGACGGTCGGGAACTGCCAGAAGTCCGGCATCAGTTTCGGGTGCGGGTACGAAGACAGGCCCTTGCCGTCGACTTCGCGGCGGAAGTTCAGCAGCTGCTCTTCGGAGATGCGGCCTTCGAGGAAGGCGCGCGCATAGATGCCCGGCGAGGAGTGGCCCTGGATGTAGAGCAGGTCGCCGCCGTGGTCTTCGGTCGGGGCGTGCCAGAAGTGGTTGAAGCCGATGCCCAGCATGTTGGCCAGCGAGGCGAAGGACGAGATGTGTCCGCCCAGGTCGCCGTCGGCGCGGTTGGCCTTGACGACCATCGCCATCGCGTTCCAGCGCATCCACGAGCGCAGGCGCTCTTCGTATTCGAGGTTGCCCGGGCAGTTCACGTTCAGGTGGGCCGGGATGGTGTTCACGTAGGCGGTGTTGCTCGAGAACGGGATGTGGGCGCCGCGGCGGCGCGCCAGATCGACCAGGCGCTCCATCAGGTAGTGGGCGCGTTCGGTGCCTTCGTTTTCGATGACCGCCTCAAGCGCGTCGAGCCATTCCTTGGTCTCGAGGGCGTCCGGGTCATTGGCGGCCTGGGCCGTCAATTGGTCGAGTTGAGCTGACATATCAGTGCGTCTCCTTGGTTTATGCCCCACCCCGATCCCCAGATCGCCGGCGGCGGATTTGATGAACAGTAAACATGAAATTAAGCCATGCGATTCTACCAGTGCACATAGCCTTTTTCAAATTACGATATATAATTTCATAATACGGAATCGCCAATGCAAAGCGGGTTTTCGTAGGGTGGGCTCTTGAGCCCACGCGGTATGAACGCATGCGTCATCGCGCCGCAACCGCAGGTCCGTGAACGCGATCAGGCCGTTGTCATGCAACTCGATAACGCATCGGTTCGACCGCGTGGGCACAAGTGCCCACCCTACGGATGACTGCGGATCGGTTCCATACAGCGTGGACACAGGTGTCCACCCTACGAAATCCACCAGCCCTCCCATCAGTAAATATGACAACGAAGCGCGCAGCGCGGCGCGCGATACCCGTGCCGGCCTTATAATTTCATCTTTGTCCAGTGATGAGCCCCACCATGCCAGCCCAACTGATCGACGGAGTCCAACTTTCCCAACAACTGCGCGCCGAAATCGCCGAGCGCGCGGCCAAACTCACCGCCGCCGGCCAACAGCCGGGCCTGGCCGTGATCCTCGTCGGCGAAGACCCGGCCAGCCAGGTCTACGTGCGCAACAAGGTCAAGGCCTGCGGCGACGTCGGTTTTCATTCGGTGCTGGAAAAGTACGACGCCGACCTCACCGAAGCCGCCCTGCTGGCCCGCATCGCGGCCCTGAACGAGGACCCGGCCATCCACGGCATCCTGGTGCAGATGCCCCTGCCCAGGCACATCAACCCGAGCAAGGTCATCGAGGCCATCGCCACCAGCAAGGACGTCGACGGCTACTCGGTGCTGTCGGCCGGCGAACTGGTCGCCAACCTGCCGGGTTTCCGTCCCTGCACGCCCTACGGCTGCATGAAGCTGATCGAATCGACCGGCTACGACCTGCGCGGCAAGCACGCGGTCGTCATTGGACGCTCGAACACCGTCGGTAAACCAATGGCCCTGCTGCTCTTGCAAGCCAACGCCACCGTCACCATCTGCCATAGCGCGACGCCGGACCTGGGCTACCACACCCGCCAGGCCGACGTGATCGTCGCGGCCGTCGGCCGCCGCAATACCGTCACCGCCGACATGGTGAAGCCGGGCGCGATCGTGATCGACGTCGGCATGAACCGCGACGACGCCGGCAAGCTGTGCGGCGACGTCGACTTTGCCGCCGTAGCAGAGGTCGCCTCGCACATCACGCCGGTGCCGGGCGGCGTCGGTCCGATGACGATCACCATGCTCTTGATGAATACCGTCGAGTCCGCGGAGCGCGTGCTCGGCAAGCGGCAAGAGCACCTGGCCCAGGCCACGGGCATGGATCCGAAGCCGGGCGTCGCCTAAACGTAGTTAAGCGTGAATCCACGGCATCGCCCTTCACGGGGCGGTGCCGACACCCTAGGAAGGAACACCATGAGCATCGACACCAGTAATCCCCTTCTCGATTTCTCGGGCCTGCCGCGCTTCGACCTGTTCCGTCCGGAGCATGTCACGCCAGCCATCGAGCAACTGATCAAGGAGGCCACCGAGGTGGTGGCCAGGCTCGAAGCACCGAGCGACAACGTGACCTGGGACAATTTCGTGGTGCCGCTGGAAGAAGCGACCGAACGCCTGGGCCGCGCCTGGGGCATCGTCAACCACCTGAACCACGTGGCCGACACGCCCGAGCTGCGCGCCACCTATAACGAGAACCAGCCGAAGGTCACGGAGTTCTGGACCACCCTGGGCCAGAACGAGGCCTTGTTCGACAAGTACAAGGCGATCCGCGCCAACCCGGACTTCATCAACCTGTCGCCGGCCAGGAAGCGCATCGTCGAGAACGCGCTGCGCGACTTCCGCCTGGGCGGCGCCGAACTGCCCGCAGACAAGAAGCAGCGCTTCGCCGAAATCCAGGAGCAGCACGCCGCCATTTCGACCCGCTTCTCGGAAAACGTGCTCGACGCCACCAACGACTACAAGCTGGTCGTCGAGAACGAAAGCGAACTGACCGGCATCCCCGAGGATGTGAAGGCGGCTGCGCGCGCCGCCGCCGAACGCGAAGGCAAGGCCGGCTGGCAATTTACCCTGCATTTCCCGTCCTACTTCCCGGTGCTGCAGTTCGCCGATAACCGCTCCCTGCGCGAGACCATCTACCGCGCCAGCGCCACCAAGGCGTCCGATGCCGGCACCGTGTTCAGCGAGCTGGACAAGTGGGACAACACCGAGAACATCGCCACCCTGCTCAAGCTGCGCGACGAGGAAGCCAAGCTGCTCGACTACCGCAACTTCGCGGAAGTCTCGCTGGTGCCGAAGATGGCCGAAAGCCCCGAGCACGTGATCAGCTTCCTCGAAGACCTGGCGCGCCGCGCCCGCCCCTTTGCCGAGAAAGACCTGGCCGAGCTGCGTGCTTTCGCCAAGGACGAGCTGGGTATCGAGGACATGCAGGCCTGGGACGTGGCCTACACCTCGGAAAAGCTGCGCGAGAAGCGTTATGCCTTCTCGGCCCAGGAAGTGAAGGAATACTTCCCCGAGCACAAGGTCATCGAAGGCCTGTTCAAGGTCGTGCAGAGCCTGTTCTCGGTGCAGATCCAGCCGGACACGGCTCCCGTCTGGCACCCTGACGTGCGCTTCTACCGCATCGAGCGCGACGGGGAGCTGGTCGGCCAGTTCTATTTTGATTTGTACGCACGCGCCGGCAAGGGCCAGGGCGCCTGGATGGACGACGCCCGCGGGCGCCGCACGACGACCGGCGGCATCATCCAGACCCCGGTCGCCTACCTCACCTGCAACTTCACGCCGCCGGCAACTGTGGACGGCAAGCTGCAGCCTTCGCTGTTCACCCACGACGAGGTGACCACCCTGTTCCACGAATTCGGCCACGGCCTGCACCACATGCTGACCGAAGTCGAGGAGCTGTCGGTGTCGGGCATTTCGGGCGTCGAATGGGATGCGGTCGAGCTGCCGTCGCAGTTCATGGAGAACTTCTGCTGGGAGTGGGATGTGCTGCAAGGCATGACTGCCCACGTGAAGACGGGCGAGCCGCTGCCGCGCGCGCTCTACGAGAAGATGCTGGCGGCGAAGAACTTCCAGTCGGGCATGCAGACCCTGCGCCAGGTCGAGTTTTCCTTGATCGACATGCACCTGCACTACGACTTCGACCCGAACAGCCAGCAGACCGTGCAGGAACTGATCGACGACGTACGCCAGAAGTTCGCGGTGCTGATTCCGCCCTCCTTCAACCGCTTCCAGCACTCCTTCGGCCACATCTTCGCGGGCGGCTATGCGGCCGGCTACTACAGCTACAAGTGGGCCGAGGTGCTGTCGGCCGACGCGTATGCGGCGTTCGAGGAAGCCGTCGAAGCCGGCGGCGGCGAGATCTCGGTCGAGACCGGACGCCGCTTCCAGCGCGAGATCCTGGCCGTGGGCGGCTCGCGTCCGGCGCTCGAATCGTTCAAGGCCTTCCGCGGCCGCGAACCTTCGATCGACGCCCTGCTGCGGCACAATGGCATGAACGCCTGATCGGCGCCCAGCAGTAAAACGACGGCCCGCCAACGGTTGAACACCGCTGGCGGGCCGTTCGCATTACAATCCTGAACCATGACCCGGATCGACTTCCATACCAATATTCCCGACAAACTGAGCTACGCCTGCCGCCTGGCGCGCAAGGCTTGGTCGACGCGCGCCAGGCTGGTGCTGCTGGCCGAGGATGCGGCCCAGGCTGCGGCCCTGAACGACGCCCTGTGGACGCTGTCGGAAACGGATTTCATCCCGCACGTGCTGGCGGATGATCCGCTGGCGGAGCAGACGCCGATCATCGTCACCGACCGCGAAGACGTCGCCCTGCCGCATTACGAGATGCTGGTGAACCTGACGCGGCGCACACCTTCCACGTTCTCCCGGTTCGCCCGCGTGTTCGAGATCATTTCCACCGACGAGCAGGACGCCGCCGCCGGCCGCCAGCGCTACGTCGCGTACAAGAAGCAGTCCTACCCGTTGACCCACTTCGTCGCAGGACAATCATGAGCCAGTACCCGGCCTTCGATAGCAGCATCCCCGTGTTGACCGAGGTAGTGCTGGAACCCTTGGTGCTTGAACCGGTGCCGGGATCGGGGCCGGCCGAGCCCGAGGC
>DEKZ01000178.1 GCA_002354135.1 Massilia sp. UBA2709
CGGCGCGCAGCGCGCTTTCTTCGAGCCCCGTTTCGGGCGCGACTTCAGCCGGGTGCGCATCCACACGGGCGCTGCCGCCGCGAGCGCCGCGGCCGGCATCGGGGCCCGCGCCTACACGGTCGGCCGCGATATCGTCTTCGGCCAGGGAGAATACGCAGCGACGACCGGGGGCAGGCGACTGCTGGCCCACGAACTCACCCACGTCGTGCAGCAGGCGGCGCCAGGGCTTGCTCCTGGCATCCAACGCCAGCCCAAGGAGGCCGGCGAAGGCGAGCTCGCTTCCCAGGACCAGGTGCCGCCCTCGTCGGGGCAGGCGCAGTTCGAACCCGCGCTGGTCGACATCCCGGGCGCCGCCGAACCGGGCAAGTGCCCGGCCACGGGCAAGCTCGGCGATATCGTGCCGGACCCGCCCTGCGCGCTGGCCAGCGAGCCCGTGGACGGCGACGTGATCCTGTTCTGCCAGGATTCCGACGCCTTCCTCGGCCAGGCCGAGGCCGACAAGCTGCGCACCCTGGGCCGCACCCAGCCGCACGGCACCGAGTTCCGGCTCCAGGCCCACGCCAGCACCGAGGGGCCGGGCGGCGCCGCCCAGGCGCGCAAGTACAACGAGAACCTGGCCTGCCACCGCGGCAAGCGCGCCGCCCATGTGCTGATGGACGTGGGCGTGCCCGAGTCGGACATCGCGCTGACGTCCGGCGGGCCGACTGACCGCTTCGGCAAGGATGCCAAGCTGCGCCACATGAACCGCAACGTCGTGGTCGGCGTCATCAAGCCCGGCGCGGCGGCGCCGCCCGGTCCGGTCACCGGCGGCATGCGCGGGATCGCCGACGCGGCCAAGAAGCGCCTGATGGACGGCGACTACAACATCGGTGCCGACGGCTACCTCTACCGCTGGACCTGCGGCCGCTGGAATTCGCTGGCCGAGGCGGTGGCGCGCACCAATGTCCGGGTCTCCGGCGAACCGGGCTTCGTCAACAACAAGGAAGGCGTGGCGGCCCTGGCCGGCGTGAACAACATCGACCTGCCGGACGAGATCCTGCTCGAGTTCGGCAACGAGGTCGAATGCGCGATGGCCCGCATCGCCGACCTCACCTTCCACCACTTCGCGCGGCCCCTGCTGCCGATCTTCTCGGAATTGCATGGCGCCGGCGCCCACCTGGTGGCCCTGGCCGGGCTGGCCGGATGCCAGACCATCGCCGCCGGCAAGCCGCGCCCGCTCGACCCTTTCGCCGGCAAGCAGCCGGCCTGCGCCAAGACGGTCGACACCGGCCCGCTGGACACGAAGACGCTGCCGGGTGGACCCGCGCCGGCCTTCTTCGGCGTGATCCAGCCCGACCCGCCCTTCACGGCCAGCGGCGGCTTCGTCTTCAGCGGTTCGAGCGCCCAGAACACGGTCAACGCCGATCCCGACAACCCACCCATGCTGTACACCGCCACCGTGACCACCTCGGGCAAGGCAAAGGAGGCCGGCGCCTTCGAGGTCGGTTTCGTGCAGACCGCCCTCGCGGACGAGAACGTGAGCACGCATGTGGGCGGCCAGAAGGTCTTCCGCGAACTGCCCCTGCCCCTGCGCGACGGCGCGCCGCCGGGCGACCCGAACCACATCGAGGCGCCCTGGTTCATGCAGGGCGCCCGCGCCCAGGCCGTGCCGGGCAACGCCAGCGTCAGCACGATCGACGAGCCGAACGCGACCACCTTCGCCCGCTTTCCCAGCCTGGCCCGGACCTCGTTCGCGATGCCGGGGCCGCACAAGACCGAGCTGGTCACGCCGCCCTTCCACACCCAACAGGTGGCCAACCCGCAGGCCCCGACAAAGCCGATGACGGTCATGTTCCAAGGTTTTGCCGAAGACAAGCCGAACGACATCATCGACCGCATCGACCGCAAGCTCGCATTCGTCACCTGGCTGGTGGCGCGCCGCCGTGGCGCGGCGCTGGCGCGCGATTCGACCCAGTTCCTGAGCGGCGTGCGCACCGAACTGGAGCTGCATCCCTCGTTCGTGGCCCGCCCCAGGGCCTCGGGCGCGCTCGACTTCGGCGGCAGCGGCGGCTGGACCCTGAAGGCCACGCCCGCGGCCCAGGCCGATATCGGCCAGGTGCGGCTCTCGGGCGCGGTGCCGGGCGAGTTCGCGACCAAATTCATCCTCGGTGCCGGCGGCACGCCTCTGTTCACCGAATTCCTGCGCAGCGACGAGAAAGTGCCGGGGCGCGACAAGAACAATGGCCTGCACGCCAACGCCTGGCGCGCCGAGGTGCAGCGCATCGTCAACGCGCGGCGCAAGGGCAATCCGGCGCTGCTGGTGCCCATGCTCGTCACCGTCAAGGTCGACCTGGCGACCGGCCGCGTCGTGCTGGACGATCCGGCCACCCTGGCCGGCGGCGCCGTCGCCGTCAAGCAGATCGCCGGCCAGACCCTGAGCGCCACACAGGCCAGGCAGCTCGCGATCGAGGTGTTCCCGGAGGTGCGCAAGCTGGTGCTCGGCTTCATCCCGAATGCCCAGGGCCGGGATGCCGGCACGATCGACATGGCGGTCACGTTGTCCGCCGATATCACTCCGTGAGCACGCCGTGAGGTCCCGCGCGTTTGACGACGATCAAACCTGATGGGCAATCGGGCGGCATGCTAAGGCCGACTGCACGCGGTTGACCACGCGCGGTGCGGGGTCGCGCGGCCGCATCGAGGAGCCATCATGTTCAAGCACATTCTGATTCCCACGGATGGGTCGGAGCTGTCGGAACGCGCCGTGCTCGCGGGCGTGAGTTTCGCCAAGGAGGTCGGGGCACAGGTGACCGGCATCACGGCCCTGCCCGAATTCCGCACCTTCACCCTTGATTCCGACATGATCGAGATGACCGAGGACGAGTACCTGGCCGCCAGCGAAAAGCGGGGCGCGAAGTATCTCGCCACGATCAGCGCCGCCGCGGGGGCTGCGGGCGTTCCCTGCTCCACGGTGCTGGCGCGCACGGACCGTCCTTATGAAGCCATCCTGAGCGCGGCGCGCGAGCGCGCGTGCGACCTCATCATCATGGCCTCGCACGGGCGGCACGGGATCGGCGGGGTGCTGCTGGGCAGTGAAACGCAGAAGGTACTGGTGCAGAGCGCCATTCCGGTCCTCGTCTACCGCTGAAGGCGCCGAAACGCCGCGTTGCCGCCAGGCGCCGTCTCCGCGCCGGCTGTGTCATGAACATGCGCCCCGCCCTGGCTGCCGGGGCCAGTATTTCTATTGTTCAACCCGTGCATAAGCATAGGAGGAAACGTTATTGGTGTCGCAAGGGAGCGCCTGTTAAGCTTGCTTCCTCCGGCAGTCGAAGCGCTGCCGCTTCACCTTCAAGAACACAAAGAGAACCCATGAGCTGCAAACATCCCCATGCCAACCCGGCCCGCGCCCTGCTCGTCCTCGGCCTGATCGCCTCGCTGGCGCCAGTTTCTTCGTATGCCCAGGACGCCGGGCAAGCCGGCACGCCGGAAGCGCCCGCGGCAGAACTGCAATCGGTCGTGGTCACCGGCACCCGCTCCCTGAACCGCCGCACCCTGGATTCGGAATCGCCCGTCGACGTCATCGGCAGCAAGGAATTGCTGAGCACCGGTTCGGGCGAGCTGGCGACCGTACTCTCGCGCCTGCTGCCGTCGATGAACTTCCCGCGTCCGAGCGGCGCCGACGCCAGCGACGCGGTGCGCCCGGCCCAACTGCGCGGCCTGTCGCCCGACCAGACCCTGGTCCTGGTGAACGGCAAGCGCCGCCACGCATCGAGCGTCGTCAACGTCAACGGCACCCTCGGGCGCGGCTCGGCTCCGGTCGACCTGAACGCGATTCCCCTCGCGGCGATCGAGCGCATCGAGGTGCTGCGCGACGGCGCTTCGGCCCAGTACGGCTCGGATGCCATCGCCGGCGTGGTCAACATCATCCTCAAGAAGGGGGCCGAGGGCGGCGAAGCCGAAGTCACCTACGGCCAGTACGACAAGGGCGACGGCGAGCAGGCCACGGTGCGCGGCTCGACCGGCTTCAGGCTGGGGAACGACGGCTGGGTGCGCGTGGCCATCGAAGCGGCCGACCGCAACGCGACCAACCGCTCCTTCCCCGATCCGCGCGCCTCCGCCGGCCCGCGCCAGGGCACCGTGACGCAGCGCTACGGCGATCCCGACAGCCGTCCGCGCACCCTCTTCCTCAACAGCCAGGTCAGGATCAACGACGACATCGACTGGTACGCCTTCGCCAGCTACGGCGAGCGCAAGACCTCGTCGGCGGCGACCTTCCGCACCGCCTTTACCGACAATTTCCAGACGACGCTGCGCACGCCCCTGTATCCCGAGGGCTTCCAGCCGCTGCTGGACAGCAAGTCCGTCGACAGCGCGCTGGTGACCGGCCTGCGCGGCGAGCTGGCCGGCTGGCGTTGGGATGCAAGCCTCAACTACGGCCGCAACCGCTTTTCGCTGGACGTCGACAATACGGTCAACTACAGCCTGGGCGCCGCCAGCCCGACCAGTTTCTATGCGGGCCGGCTGACCTCGACCCAGGAACTGGCCAACCTGGACGTGGCGCGCGAGTTTCCGGTGTCCTTCCTGAGCGGTCCCCTGACGGTGGCCGCCGGTCTTGAGGCCCGCCACGAGTCGTATGAGATCGGCGCCGGCGAAGCGAATTCCTGGGTCGGTTCCGGCGCCCAGGGCTATGCCGGTTTCCGTCCCGAGAACGCCGGCAAGAACGGCCGCAACAACAAGTCGGTCTACCTGAACCTGGAAGGCGACGTCACGAAGGCGCTGTCGGGCTCCCTCGCCCTGCGTCACGAACGCTACAGCGATTTCGGCAACACCACTTCGGCCAAGGCGTCGGCCCGTTATGCCTTCACCCCGGCCTTCGCGCTGCGCGGCACCGCGTCGAGCGGCTTCCGCGCGCCTTCGCTGGCCCAATCGTTCTACACGATCACGACCACCAACTCCCTGCTCGTCAACGGCACCAGCACCCTGGTCGAGACGGGCACTTTCCCGGTCGCCAGCGCCGCGGCCAGGGCCCTTGGCGCCCAGCCGCTGAAGGCGGAAAAGGCGCGCAACCTGAGCCTTGGCGCGCAGTGGCAGCCGACCCGCAACTGGACCACAACCGTGGACCTGTACCGCATCGACATCGACGACCGCATCGTGTTCTCGTCGAACCTGCAACTGGCCAATGCACCCGCGCTCGCCGGTGCATTGGCCAACCAGGGAATCTATGTCGGCGCGGCACGCTACTTCACCAACGCGGTCGACACCCGCACCGAGGGCGTGGACGTCGTCAGCACCTATCGCCTGAACCTGCGTGAGGCCGGCCGCGTCGACCTCACCCTGGCCTACAACCACAACGACAACGAGGTGAAGCGGGTAGCGGCCACGCCGGCCGTGCTGTCTGAGCAGAACCTGGTCCTGGCGGACCGCCAGACCGTCAACCGCCTGACCGTCGGTTCGCCGAAGGACAAACTGGGCCTGAGCGGCGAATACACCCGCGGCATCTGGAACGGCCGCGCCGTCGTCACCCGCTACGGCAGCTTCACGGTGCCGCAGAACGATCCGGCGCTGGACCAGACCTACGATCCGCAATGGGTGCTCGACCTGTCCGCCAGCGTGCGCATCGCCAGCCAGTGGCGCCTGACTGCCGGGATCGACAATGTCACCAACCGCTATCCAGCCCAGGTGACCTCGCGTTCCAACCTGAACGTCAACGGCACCCAGCCGTACAGCGTGTGGGCGCCGAACGGGTTCAACGGCCGCTTCTTCTACGTGAAGGCCGGCTATACCTGGTAAGCAGGCGCCGGCTGCGCCGCGCGACGGCGCAGCCGGCGGTCCTCGCGATGCCGGGACCGGTTTCGCATCGCACAGGGCAGCGCAAATCTTGTCCCGCCTGCGGGTTTCGGGTGTTCGCCGCCCTCCTGTCCCGCGCACGGCCCTGCCGGCTCCTCTCTCCCCCGCGCCTGCGCTGCGCCGCTTCTCCGGCGCCAATGCAGGCCCGCGCATCATTCGTTGCTGCCCGGCACCCTCCAGCGGCGGGCGCCCCCTCTCCTTGCAAGCCTTCCTTGAATTGTGTTGGTTTTTTCGGAGTTCGTAACGTATGAATTTCTTAGGGTGTAAATAATCACCTGTGGGTTAGTTACGTTTTATGTTAAGGTAGGCCATCCACATCCTAAGGTAGGCCATCCACATCCGCTCCGATCCGCCATGCACCTGCTGACTTCATGGGACGCCGATCCCGTTCGCGCATTCAAGGAATTCGTCTTCACCACGGCTTTCGCCGAAACCGGGCGCCGCCCGCGCGCAGATGGCACCCTCAGGCTGCTGTCCGCGGAGTCGGCGAAGATCTACATCTTCATGTTCAACAACGTGGCAAGCTGGATCATGGAGCAAGGCCTCACCTTCTCCACCGTCAGCCAGGCCGACCTGCTGCGCTTCATCGGCCGCACCGTCAAGGGCAAGCGCGTGCTGAACAGCAAGATCGCCTACCGTTACCTGCGCCTGCTGGAGCGCTGCTACGAACACCTCGAGGTCACGCCGAATCCGGCCCAGCAGGCCATCCTCGGCATCGATCGCGCCCACCTCGCCAGGGACGAGGCCGGGCGCAGCCTGTCGGAGGACCAGCTGGAGCGCTTCCTTGCCGCCCTGCCCGCCGACGCGCCGCGGCGCCGGCGCAGCACGCCCTTCGATGGCTGGAAGCGCCGGCGCGACCGCGCCATGCAGGTCGTCATCGCGCTGGCCGGCTTGCGGGTATCCGAAGCGATCGGCCTGCTGCTGCCGGAGGTGGGCCGCCAGGCCGCCATCGACGGATCGATCGTGCTGACCATCACCCCCGACGAGAAGCACGACACCAGCCACGAACACGAGGTTACCCTCCTCCGCGAAGGCGCCGACGAACTGCTGCCCTGGCTCAAGGAGCGGGAGGCGATGGCGATCCCGGGCCAGCTCGTCTTTCCGGCCAACCTGACCGGCGCCAGGATGACCCGGAAAACCGTCTACATGCAGATGCGCGCCACCTTCGGGCGTGCCGGTATGGACCTGGCGCGCTCGGGTGGACGCACGCTGCGCAACACCTTCGCCAGGCGCCAGCTCGACAATGGCGCCAAGGCCGAGGAGCTCAAGGACGTGCTCGGCCTGGCGCTCGAACGCTCCGCCGCCGACTACAAGCTCACCCGCGTGAGGCCCGATCCCGAGGAATGACGCTGTCGGTTAGTTACAAAATGCGCGAGAGCGGCACATGAAAAAAGCGCCGCTTTGCAGCGGCGCTTTACGGTCGAATACGGTCGAACCAGGAACCTGAACCAGGAAGATCAGAGCCAGTAGATCAGCGCGGCCACGCCGACGATCAGGGCGACCTTGGTCACCTTGTAGGCGGTCTTGTTCCAGGCCTTGTAGCGGCGGCGGTACTGGCCCATCACGTGCGAGACACGGAAGGCCTTGCTGACGAAGCCGGTCTGGTCGCCGGTTTCGTTCGGCGAGCTGGCGGCCGTCATCATGGTGCGGCCGAGCCAGCGGTTGATCGCCTGCATCCAGCGGTAGCGCATCGGGCGCTCGACGTCGCAGAACAGGATCACGCGGTCGCTTTCGCTGCCGTTGATCGCCCAGTGGATATAGGTTTCGTCGAAGATCACGCCCTGCCCGTCGCGCCAGCTGTGACGCTGGCCGTCGACGTCGATGAAGCAGCGGTCGTCGTTCGGCGTGGCCAGGCCCAGGTGGTAGCGCATCGAGCCGGCGAAGGGGTCGCGGTGCGGATTGAGCTTGGCGCCCGGCGGCAGCTCGGCGAACATCGCGGCCTTCACCGAGGGGATGGCCTGGAGCAGCGCATAGGTCTGCGGGCACAGGCGCTGGGCCGAGGGGTGGCTGGCGTCGTACCACTTCAGGTAGAAGCGCTTCCAGCCGGTCTTGAAGAAGGAGTTGAAGCCGGCGTCGTCGTTCTGCTCGGCGGCCTTGATCTTCTTCATCGCAAGCATGTTTTCCGCTTCCGCGCGGATGACCTGCCAGTTCTGCTGCAGCGGCGCCAGTTCCGGGAATTCGCTCACCGGGATATACGGCGTGCTCGGCACCTTCGAGAAGTAATGCATGAAGATGTTAATCGGCGCCATGAACGACGAATGGTCGAACAACTGGCGTCCGAACGGCAGGCGGACCTTGCCGCGGAAATGAATGTGCAGAATCGAAAGGAAATAGAAACCGATCACTGCCCACTTCATCACACACCCCCACAGGAAACTGACCACATGGTCAGCATCAAATTAAACAGGGCGCAAGAATAGCATATCCGCCCGAGGGCCGTCCGGCCGCCGGGCGAAATCGACAGGGATTGTCGCGTTCATGCCGAAGCTCGCAAGCAAAGCCCGCAGGCGCGGCACGACGACGAACCGGCCGAGGCGCCCAGGCGCCGGACCGGTCCGCGCTCTTAATGGAGCGCGGTCATGGCATAGCCTTTTTCGTTCAGTTGGCTGCTCAGGTTCTTGATGTCGAAATCCGGCAGTTGCTCGGCATTGTCGTCGACCTCGAACGCACGGGCCTCCACTTCCCAGTCCGTATTGGTGGCTTCTTCGGGGATGTTACGGGTTTCCGGCACGGCCAAGTAGGAGAACTTGCCGTCGCTTTCGGCTCTGCGGTAAATGTCCAGGCGCATAATCGTTTCCTTACAGTCAAGAGCTCGCTTTCGGATGAAAGCGGTCGACTCCACAGTAGGCGATCGCGCCCCGCGCGTCTGTTAATTGCCCCACACTCTGCCGGAACGCCGCTCAGCGGCCGGGCGACAGGCCGAGCACGCGCGCCGGCAGCATGACGATGGCGCGCAGGAGGGAAAACACCGCATCGACGCCGATGCCCAGCAACCGGAAGGGCAACAGGATCAGCCACACCAGCGGATAGGCCAGCAGCGCCAGCAAGGCCAGCGGCCAGCACAGGAACAGCAACAGCAGCCACAGCAGGAAGCCCAGCATCGTGCACTCCATCGATTGGATAGTAGACAGGGCGCAGTCTAGGGCGGCCCCCTGCCCGCCTC
>DEKZ01000155.1 GCA_002354135.1 Massilia sp. UBA2709
CGGCGCCTGCCCCCGCCACGGCGGCGATGGCGGCGCCGGAGACTGCAGCCGAGGTCGTCGCCCGCTTCGGCGGCGCCCGCGATGCCGCCGCACGCCATCTCGGGATCAGCCGCACGACGTTGTGGCGGCGGCTGAAGTCCGGGACCTGAAGCCGGGAAGCTACAAGCGGCACAGCCGCCCGCCGTCGACGATTAGCGCCGCCCCCTGGATGAAGCGGGCCTCGTCGGAAGCAAGGAAGGCGATCGCGGCGGCCAGCTCCTCGGGCTTGCCCACCTCGCCCGGATCGATGTGTTCGGCGCCGGACTGGACCTGCGGGTTATTCCACAGCATCGGCGTGTCGATGGCGCCGGGAACGACGGCATTGACCCGGATGACCTTGCCCATCCCCTCCAGCGCCGCCGAGCGGGTCAGCGACAGCAGGGCCGCCTTGGCCGCCGCATAGGGCGCGACATGCGGTTCGGTTTCCAGGGCATGGACGCTGGACACATTGACGATGGCCCCGCCGGGCTGCATGCGCAGGAAGGCCTGCTTGATGAAGAAGAAGGCGCCGAGCAGGTCGACCTGCAGCACCTTCGTCCAGTCGGCCGCGGTGAGTTCCACGATGGGTTTGAAGATCATCAGGCCGGCATTGTTGACGACGACGTCGAGCCGGCCGAACTGCTTCAGCGCCTGCTCGACGGCATGGACCACATTGTCCTCGACGCCGACGTCGCAGACCGCTTCCAGGGCGTCCCCATGACCGCGTTCGCGTACTGCCGCCGAGGCCGCCGGCAAGGCGCCGGCGTCGCGGTCGACCAGCACCAGGCTCGCGCCTTCGGCGGCAAAGCGCAGCGCCGCCGCCAGGCCGATGCCGCCCGCCGCGCCGGTGACGAGCACAACCTTGTCGGAAAATCGCATGGCAGCCCCTTCCCTACTCGGCATTTTTAGGCGCGCCCGTGCCCGCGCTCGGGTCCTGGGCCGGGTGCACGGGGCCGGCAAGCTCGGGGTAATCCTCGCCCAGCGCCACCGGCACCTGCAGGCAGACGCTCTGGGTCGGCAGCACTTCGGTCCAGTCCCCGATCAGGTCGCGGTAGGCGATTCCGACCGGCCGCAGGTTGCGGTCGAGGTCGGCCAGCCCCAGGGCGTTCACATGGCCATTGTCTTCGCGCAGGCCGGTGTCCCAGTCGACCTGGTCCGTCAAGGAATACCAGGTGAAACCGACGATGGGCACGCCGTTGTTGCGCACCCGTAGCACGTTCGCCCACTCCTTGCGCAGCCACTTGACGGCCTCGTCGCCCTGCGGTCCCTGGCAGAGATTGGTTTCCGTGTGCATCACGGGCAGGCGGTAGCGGTTGTAGTACTGGTGGGTGATCACGGCATAGCCGAAGATTTCCCCGGAAGCCCTGGTCGAACCGTCCGCCGAGACGTGGTGCTCGTTCGTCTGGTAGTAATCGTTGCCCATGAGGCAATGATGCTTCAAGTTGTTGCTCAGGAAGAAGTGGTACTCGTCGCGCGTCATGCCATTGTCGAGCAGGTACTCGTACATGGTGGAATCCACGCGGCGGCCATAGTTCAGGTCCAGCGACAGGAAGCGGCGCGCGTTCATGGTCTCCGCCGGCCCGATGGCCGCTGGCTTCACTGCGTGAAAGTACTCGGTGGATTCGCTCTGGATGAACAGGGCGTCGGGACGCACTCTCAGGATCGCGCGCATGGCAAGCAGGTTGGCTCTCACCACGTGTTTCAGGGCCGTCACAAAAGCCTTGTCCTCGTGCATCTGCTCGTTCCACCAGCCGTAGAGGGCGGAAAACAGCGCGCAGATCGACATCTCGTTGACTGGCGTATACAGCTGGATCCAGGGATAGCGCTGGGCGAAGGCCATGGCGTAGTCGGCGAAGATTGCGGGAAAGTCCGGATTCTGGAAGTCGCCGAGAAAGTCGGGCAGGCCGAAATGGCAGAGGTCGACGATCGCCACGATGTTACGGCGCCGCAGGTCGGGAAACACCTCGTCCGCAAACGACCAGTCGTAACGCCGGGCGCCGAGCAGCGTCGTGTGCAGCGGCGGCCCGTAGCGCAGGAAGCGCACGCCGATTTCCTGCACCAGGTCGAAGTCGCGCCGCCAGTGGCGGTAGTGCCCGCACTTCGCCATCTCGTCCATGCGCACCCTGCCGCCCGCGATGGTCGGGCTGCTGTTTTCTATGCCGGTTGCGAAGAGGAATCCGGGTTGACTCGATACCATGTGCTGTCCCGTCTGCCGGGTGCGCCGCAGGTGGGAGCGCGATCGGAACCGGCATCGGTTTGACCGCGCGGCGGACCACACAGTTTCGGGCCGATGTACAACCGAATCATCAGCCGGCCATCAACCAGATCGTCCCGCGGCGATACGGCGGCGCAGGCTGTAGACCATGAAGGCGACCACGGCCAGGTTCAGCGCCAGCAGGCCTGCAGCGAGCCAGCCGGGACGATGATACAGTTCGCGCAATTCAAAGGGCAGGTAGACGGCGCCGCTTGCGGCCGCAAAACCTTCTCCCCATGCATGATCGAACCACAGGCCATAGGCTTCGATCATGCGCACGCCGGAATAGGCGAGCGCTGCCGCTGCGAGCTGGAGCAGGCGGGCGTCGTCCAGCTTGCCCGCGTACTCGAGGAAGATACGGGGCGTATGGGATGCCGGGTTCAGGTGCGCATGCCGCACCAGTGTCTCGGCAAAGTGCTGGACGTCCTGGTGCACCAGCGCGAACAGGCCGAAGCCGGTCAACAGGACCACGAGTCCTTTGGCCGCCTCGAGCGCGGCCACGGTGCGCAGGCCCTGGGTCAGGCGCATGGCGGTTTACCTGGCGCGCCTGCCTGGCGGCGGTTCCGGGTCAAGCGACATCGGCCCGATCATCCGGTTGTCAGGCAGCGGCCGGGCTCAGCGTACAGGTGACGTAGGCCTTCTTGTCGGCCGCGAAATCGGTGGCGGCGCGCGTCGAGGTGTTGATCACGACATGCGTATTCGTCCCGGCGCCGGCGTCCGCCGTCCAGGTGTCGCCGCCGACCCAGCCCTTGCCGTCGAGTTCGCCCGAGGCCACCAGCGCCGCCAGCTGGGCGCGGGTCGGCAGTTTCCAGTTCTTCTTGCCGTCGATGGCCGTGTTCTTGCAGAACGCGTCGGCCTTGGCCCAGTCCAGCACGAAAGAGGCCGGCATCCAGACCAGGTCGCCATGGGTGACGTAGCCGGCGGTGGTCGACGGCGCCACGCAGACTCCGTTCACGTTCACCGAAGGCGCTTCGCACACGCGCGCCGCGACCGTCAGGGTGGTGCTGGTCGAGGTCGGGTTATAGCTGCCGGTGCGCGGCTGCTGCGCGGTAATGGTCACGGTGCCGGCCTTGTGGATCGTCACGGTCTTGCCGACGATGGAGGCGACCGACGGGTCGCTGCTGCTGAAGCTGAAGGTCCCCGGGCTGTCCGAGCTCGGCGCGACCAGGTCGAAGGGCGGGTCGCCCTCGGTCTTCGTCAGCGCCGGAAACTCGCCGAGCTGGACGCCGTTGTCGCCGCAGGCGGAGAGCAGGAGCAGCACGGTGGCTGCGATCAGGGAAAACAGGCGCTTGAAGCTCATCATGGGGTCGGGGCGTCCGGGCAAAAAGATGCCGCAGTATAGCACTCGCCTGCAACAGACATTGTCAAAACCGCATGCTATCCGGGTAACACGTTTGCGCCTGCGCAGTGCGTGCACGGGGCAAGTCTGGCCCCGAAGGCGAGCTCATGAATCTCATACCGATATGAGATTATCTTATTAAACAAACATGACTGGACAGGTTAAGCTTGGTGTCCCGAGGCTACGCGGCCTGTCGCGCTCACGCTTGGTGCTGTTCAAACAGCGGTTTGGCGATCGCCGTAAGATGTCTTGTTCTTCACGATCCGGCGCTCACCTGCGCCCTCTTCTGGCGTTCGCGGCGCCCACAAGGCGCCTTCCTGGAGGCAACATGCAACGCAATCTGGAACATCCGTCGCAAGCAGCCATCTTCTCTCTCATCGGCAACACCCCGCTGGTGCAGGTCACCCGGCTCGACACCGGACCTTGCCAGCTCTTCCTGAAACTGGAATCGCAAAATCCCGGCGGCTCGATCAAGGACCGCATCGGCGTGGCGATGATCGAAGCGGCCGAGCGCGACGGCCGCCTGCAGCCGGGCGGGACCGTGGTCGAGGCCACCGCCGGCAACACCGGCCTGGGCCTGGCGCTGGTGGCGCGCATCAAGGGCTATCGCGTGGTGCTGGTGGTGCCCGACAAGATGGCCGCCGAAAAGATCCTCCACCTGAAGGCCCTGGGCGCCGAAATCCACCTGACCCGCTCCGACGTCGGCAAGGGCCACCCCGAGTACTACCAGGACTACGCGGCGCGCCTGGCGAAGGAAATCCCCGGCGCCTGGTTCGCCGACCAGTTCAACAATCCAGCCAACCCGCGCGCCCACGAAACCACGACCGGCCCCGAGATCTGGGAGCAGGCCGGGCACGAGCTCGACGCCATCGTGGTCGGCGTCGGTTCCTCCGGCACCCTCACCGGCCTGTCGCGCTACTTTGCCCAGGTGCAGCCGAACCTGGAATTCGTGCTGGCCGACCCGCAAGGCTCGATCCTCGCCGAATACATCCAGACCGGACACCTGTCGAAGGACGCCGGCTCCTGGGCCGTCGAAGGCATCGGCGAAGACTTCATTCCAGGGATTGCCGACCTGTCGCGCGTACGCAGCGCCTACAGCATCAGCGACGAGGAAAGCTTCAACACCGCGCGTTCCCTGCTCCAGCACGAGGGCATCCTGGCCGGCTCGTCCACCGGCACCCTGCTCGCCGCCGCCCTGCGCTACTGCCGCGAACAGACGAGCCCGAAGCGCGTCGTCACTTTCGTGTGCGACACCGGCACGCGCTATCTCACCAAGGTCTACAGCGACGGCTGGATGGTCGACCAGGGCCTGCTGCACCGCCCGCAACTGGGCGACCTGCGCGACCTGATCGGGCGCCGCTTCGATGCCGGCGAAGTCGTCACCGTGGCGCCGACCGACACCCTGCTCACCGCCTTCAACCGCATGCGCAGCAGCGACCTGGCCCAGCTGCCCGTGATCGACAACGGCCGCCTGGTGGGCATCATCGACGAGTCCGACCTGCTGCTGCACGTCACCAGCGAGCCCGGGCGCTTCAAGGCGCCGGTATCCAGCACCATGACGGCGCAGCTGCAGACGCTCAGGCCATCGGCCAGCATGGATCAGTTGCGCGAGATCCTCGACCGCGGCCTGACCGCCGTGATCTGCGAGGACGACCGCTTCTACGGCCTGATCACCCGCTTCGACCTTCTCAACCACCTGCGCAGGACCTTATCGTGACCGACCCGACCAACAAGCCCGACGACAAGCGCCATCTCGCCACCCGCGTCATCCACGGCGGCCAGTCGCCCGACCCAAGCACCGGCGCCGTGATGCCGCCGATCTTCGCCACCTCGACCTTCGCCCAGGAGAGCCCGGGCGTGCACAAGGGCCTGGACTACGGCCGCTCGCACAACCCGACGCGCTGGGCGCTCGAGCGCTGCGTGGCCGGCATCGAAAGCGGCAGCGCCGCCTTTGCCTTCGCTTCGGGCCTGGCCGCGATCTCGGCGGTGCTGGAACTGCTCCCTAGCGGCTCGCACATCGTGGCCGGCGACGACATGTACGGCGGCACCTACCGCCTGTTCGAACGCGTGCGCAGGAAGAGCGCGGGGCATGATTTCAGCTACGTCAACCTGGCCGATCCTGAAGCGCTGGCCGCGGCCATCAAGCCGGAGACCAGGATGGTCTGGGTCGAGACGCCGACCAACCCCATGCTGAAACTGGCCGACCTGGCGGCGATCGCCAGGCTGTGCCGCGAACGCGGCATCGTCAGCGTCTGCGACAACACCTTCGCCAGCCCCATCGTGCAAAGGCCGCTGGAGTCCGGCATCGACATCGTCGTGCACTCGACCACCAAGTACATGAACGGGCACTCGGACGTGATCGGGGGCGTGGCCGTGGTCGGCAATGCGGAGCATCACGCGGCCTTGCGCGAACAGCTCGGCTTCATCCAGAACGCGGTGGGCGCGATCCAGGGGCCCTTCGACAGCTTCCTGGTGCTGCGCGGGATCAAGACCCTGGCCCTGCGCGTCGAGCGCAGCAGCGCCAACGCCCTGGCGCTGGCCGAGTGGCTGGAGCGCGAACCCAAGGTCCGCAAGGTCCATTATCCCGGCCTGGAATCGCACCCCCAGCACGCGCTGGCGCGGCGCCAGATGGACGGCTACGGCGGCATCATCTCGATCGAGCTCGACACCGACCTGGCCGGGGCCCGCCGTTTTCTCGAGACCTGCTCGGTGTTCACCCTGGCCGAAAGCCTGGGCGGGGTCGAGAGCCTGATCGAGCATCCGGCCCTGATGACGCATGCGACCATTCCGCCGGCGCAGCGCGCGGAACTGGGCATCAGCGACACCCTGATCCGCCTGTCGGTCGGCATCGAGCACCTGGAGGACCAGCGCGACGACCTGACGCGCGCGCTCGCGGCCGTGTAGTGCCCAGGCAGGTCAGGCGGCCAGCGCCAGCGGGCGGGGCGCCGGCGCGGGCTCGCCCGGCGCGCCCTCAAACGAACCTTCAGCCGCACCATCGGCCGCACCGTCCGCCGAACCACGCAGCCTGAAGGTGGCCACCAGGCGCGACAGCTCGGCGGCCTGGCCGCGCATCGCGTCGGCCGCCGCCGCGGCCTGTTCCACCATCGCCGCGTTCTGCCGGGTCGACAAATCCATCTCGGCGATTGCGCAACCGAGCTGGGCGACGCCGCTGGCCTGGCCGGCGCTGGCGGTATCGATGGCGTCGAGAATGGCGGCGACGTCGTGCACGTGCGCGAGCACCGCGCGCATGGTCGCGCCGGCCTCGTTGGCGATGCCGGTGCCGGCCTCGATCTCGCCGGCGGATATGCCGATCAGGGTCTTGATTTCCTTTGCCGCCTGGGCCGAGTGCTGGGCCAGGTTGCGCACCTCGGCCGCCACCACCGCGAAGCCGCGGCCTTCGGCGCCGGCGCGCGCGGCCTCCACCGCCGCGTTCAGGGCCAGGATATTCGTCTGGAAGGAGATGCCGTCGATGACGCCGATGATCTCGACGATCTTGCGCGAGCTGGCCTTGATCGATTCCATGGTCGTCACCGCGCGCTCCACGGCATGGCCGCCGTCGCTGGCCAGGCGCGCCGCCTCGGCCGCGAGGTCGGTGGCCAGGCGCGCGTTGTTGGCGTTGTCCTTCACCGCGACCGTCAGGGTCTCCATCGCGCTGGCGGTCTGTTCGAGCGAGCCGGCCTGCATCTCGGTGCGGGTCGACAGGTCGAGGTTGCCGGTGGCGATTTCTTTCGAGGCGGTGTCGATCGAGCGCACCGAGGTCAGGATCGCGTGCAGGGTCGTGTTCAGGTTGGCGATGGTGTGGTCGAGGGCGCGCGAGGTGTCGGCGATCTCGTCGCGGCCAATGCTGCCGACAGGAGGCGCCAGGCGGCCCTCGGCCAGCTCCGCGACGACATCGGAGATCTTGCGGATGTCGGCCAGCATGGCGCGCCGCACCAGCATCGTCACCAGCAGCGACAGCGCGATCGACAGCACCACCAGCACCGCCATGGTGATCCCGAGCGAACGGAATTCGGCGCCGGCGGCGGCATAGGCGCGCTCGCTCAGCGTCGTTTCCAGCGCGGCCAGCTGGGCCAGCTGGGTATTCAGGACGTTGAATTCCTTTTCGGCCTTCTGCATCGAGTTGGTGGCGATCGACTGGTCGACCTGGGCCATCTCGATGGTTTCCAGCACCGACTTGCGGTAGGCCTTCAGCGCGGCGCTCGAGGTATCGATCAGCTTGCGCTCTTCGGGATCGGCGACTTTCGCCAGGGCCGCGAGCTGGTCGCCGATGGCCGCGTGCTTCTTGTTGATCTCGCCGATCAGGGCGTCGAGCCGCTCCTTGGCGAAGCTGCCGCTGACCCAGGCCAGCAGCTGGTAGATGTTCGCGTGCGCGTACTTGGCAACGCCTGCGACGTCGGCGGCGTCCTGCAGGCGCGCCGCGCGCACCTGCACCATGTTCTCGAGCGAAGCGTGCTGGCGCACCATGCCGTAATAGGCGGCGCCCGAGAGCAGCGTCAGCAGCACCAGCACCAATCCCGGCGCCAGCAGCAGCTTCGGGCCGATCCGCAGTTTCTTCAACATGCTTCACCTCCTGGACAAAAGAAAAGGGCGGCCGTGGCCGCCCTGTCGTGCATGGTCTTACTTCTTGTAGATACCCGCTTCCAGCACCACGTCGTCCACGCGCAGGATGTAGGTGGTCTTCGGCTCGATCTTGCCCGAGGTCGGGTTCTTGTACTGGTAATCGACCCAGCCCTTGCCCTTGGCGGCGGCCAGTTCGATGATCTCGCGGCGGTACTTCTTGCCGTTCGCATCGGGCACGTCGGTCAGGTCCTTGCCGACGATCGACGGATTGTACGGGTGCGCCAGCACGATGCCGGTCTTGATGTCGCGCATGTCGACATACAGTTCACCCTGGACGAAGTCCGGATCCTTGGCATTAATTTTTTTCATCATTTCATCCTTGCCCTTGGCCTTGATCAGGGCAGCCCCGCGTTCGGCCATGGCGATCGCGTCTTTCTCGGTCGGTTCGAAGGCCAGTGCGCTGGACGAAGCCAGGGCGAGGCACAGGGCGGTGGCGGTAGCGAGCAGCTTCATCGTGCAGTCCTTTCGAAGTGGTGCAATGGGTAAATCTTTCTTAAGTGCATTGATGAATGTACGCGCCACTTCTGCACGTGGATTTGCGAATGCGCAAAGGGTGAAACCGACTGTCGCGTCGCCATCATTTGTCTTGCCTCATGGAATTTGTTCTTCAGAGAAATCTTCTCTTGTCGTAATTGATTCCCGGCAATTCTTCTTGCATAGACGACTTCTAAGATGATTTTCCGCCGGCAATTTCTTACTTCAAGAATTGACCGTCGTTCCACCCATCTTTCCTCTTCAGGAGCATGCCGTGACCACCACCGAATCGACGTCCGCCGAGTTCAAGCCGAAGTTCAAGCCATACACGCGCCAGACCATCGCGCTTGCGCGCCAGTGGCAATGGATGAGTCCCGAGCTGCAGGAGGCCGTGCAGGTGGTTTCGCACGTGCTGCCGTTTCGCGTCAACGAATATGTGCTCGACCAGCTGATCGACTGGGACCGCATTCCGGACGACCCGATCTTCCGCCTGACCTTCCCGCACCGCGACATGCTGCCCGCACGCGAGTACGAGCAGCTGCGCGAACTGGTGCTGTACAAGAAGGACGAGGCCGCGATCGCGAAGCTGGTGCACCAGATCCGCATGCGCATGAACCCGCACCCGGCCGGGCAGATGACCCACAACGTGCCGCGCGTGAACGATGCGCCGCTCAAGGGCCTGCAGCACAAGTACAAGGAAACGGTGCTGTTCTTCCCGAGCTCCGGCCAGACCTGCCACGCCTACTGCACCTTCTGCTTCCGCTGGCCGCAGTTCGTCGGCATGGACGACATGAAGTTCGATGCGCGCGAATGCAGCGAACTGGTGTCCTACCTGGCCACCCATCCGGACGTGACCGACGTATTGATCACCGGCGGCGACCCGATGATCATGAACACGCGCTCCCTGAGCGAGTTCCTGGAGCCGCTGCTGGCGCCCGAATTGGCGCACATCCAGAACATCCGCATCGGCACCAAGTCGGTGGCCTACTGGCCGCAGCGCTATGTGTCGGACAAGGATTCGGACGACCTGATGCGCCTGTTCGAGCGCGTGGTCAAGGCCGGCAAGAACCTGGCCATCATGGGCCACTACAACCACGCGGTCGAGCTGCGCCACCCCATCGCGCAGGCTGCGGTCAAGCGCATCGTCGGCACCGGGGCCACGCTGCGCATGCAGGGCCCGCTGATCCGCCACATCAACGAAGACCCGAAGAGCTGGGCCGAGCTGTGGACCACCGGCGTGCGCCTGGGCGCGATTCCCTACTATATGTTCGTCGAGCGCGACACCGGCCCGCGCGACTACTTCTCGCTGCCGCTGGCACGCGCGCACGAGATCTTCCAGTCGGCCTATTCGATGGTCTCGGGCCTGTCGCGCACCGTGCGCGGTCCTTCGATGAGCGCCTTCCCCGGCAAGGTCGTGATCGACGGCGTGGTGACGATCAACGGCGAAAAGCTGTTCGCGCTGCAGTTCCTGCAGGCGCGTAATCCAGAGTGGGTGAGGAAGCCCTTCTTCGCCAAGTACGATCCGGACGCCACCTGGCTCGACCACCTGAAACCGGCCTTCGGGCGCAAGAAGTTCTTCTTCGAGGAGGAAGGCGGCGACGCCGGCTACCAGGCCGCGGCCGGCCGCGTGATCCCGATCGCGCAGGCGCGCAGCCACGATGGCCGCGCCAGCGACAGCCAGCCGAGCGCCGCCTGAATCCCTGGCCGCCATGGGAGTCGATCCGCATCCGCCACGCCTGTCCGGCGTGGCGGTTTTTTTCTACGTGTTCCTGCCGTTCGCGCTCGGACACTATCTATCCTCGCTGCTGCGCAACGTGAACGCGGTGCTGGCGCCGGACCTGCTCAAGGCGCTGGCCCTGTCGCCGGGGCAGCTCGGCCTGCTCACCAGCGCCTTCTTCTTCGCGTTCGCGCTGGTCCAGCTGCCGGTCGGGATCGCGCTCGACCGCTACGGGCCGCGCAAGGTGCAGCTGGCGCTGATGCTGTTCGCGGCCCTGGGGGCGCTGCTGTTCGCGCGCGGCCAGACCTTTGCCCAGCTGGTGCTGGCGCGCGCCATCCTCGGCTGCGGCCTGGGCGGCTGCTTCATGTCGGCGGTGAAGGCGATTTCGACCTGGATCGCGCCGACCAGGCTGCCCTCGGTGCACGGTTACCTGATCGCGGTCGGCGGCCTGGGCGCGGCGTCCTCCACCATGCCGGTGCGCATGGCGCTCGAGTACACGGACTGGCGCGGGCTCTTCCTTATCCTCGGCGCCCTGGTTGCCGCCAGCGGCGCGGCGATCTGGCTGCTGGCGCCGCCGAGCAGCAAGCCAGCTGGCGTACGCCCGCCGGTGCTGGCGTCGCTGCGCGAGGTGGTGCGCACGCCGACCTTCCGCACCACGATCTCGCTGGTGCTGATTCCGCATGCGGTGTTCTTCGGCATCCAAGGGCTGTGGATCGGGCGCTGGCTGTCGGACGTGGCGCACTTCCCGGACGATGCAGTGGCCTACCTGCTGTACATGGGAATGGCGGCGGTGATCTTCGGGGCGATCGCGGTCGGCATGATCACCGAGTGGGCGGGACGGCGCGGCATCACGCCGCTCGACGTGGCCGGCGCCGGCATTGCGCTGTTCGTGCTGGTCCAGGCGGCCTTCGTGGTCAGCTACGCGCCCAGCTTCCAGCTGCTGTCGGTGCTGTTCACGCTGGTGGGCACGATCACCGGGATCGAATACGCGATCGTCGCCCAGAGCATGCCGCGCGAACTGACCGGACGCGCGGCCACCTGCCTGAACCTCCTGATCTTCGTGGGCGCCTTCCTGGTGCAGGCCGGTTTCGGGCTGTTGATCGGTTGCTGGACGCCGGACGCGGCCGGTCACTATCCGGCGCTGGCCTACCGCGTCGCCTTCGGCGCGCTGGTGCTGCTGCAGCTCCCGGGCCTGCTGGCCCACCTGCGGCGCTGGCGCATGCGCAGGGAGCCGCCGGCTCCGCTGGTGGTCGAGGAGGCGCGCGGTCCGGCTTGAGCCGGGCCGGGACTTTTTTCTGGGTAGGGAGCGGAGCGGCGTTGTCTTATTCGCTACAATCGGTCGCAGCCGTTCCGCTCGATTCCAGGAGAACCCCATGCGCCGCCCACCTTTCCGCATCCTCGCCGCCGCCGCGCTGCTCGCACTCGCCGGCTGCGGCGACAGGTCCATCCTGCCGGTCAAGGCCGACGTCGGTCCTTCGCCGCAATTGCCGGCGCCGAAAAAAAGCCTGATCCCGACCGTCGACATCGCGCCCGCAAAGGGCTGGCCGCCAGGCGGCAAGCCCCAGGCGGCGCAGGGGCTGGAAGTAAATGCCCTCGCTACCGGCCTGGACCACCCGCGCTGGCTCTACGTGCTGCCCAACGGCGACGTGCTGGTGGCGGAATCGAACAAGCCGCAAACGCCGGAAACGAAAAAATCGGGCGTGCGCGCCTGGGTGATGAAGAAGGTGATGGAAAGGGCGGGGGCGGGCGTGCCGAGCGCCGACCGCATCACCCTGCTGCGCGACCTGGATGGCGACGGCGTGGCCGACACCCGCAGCGTCTTCCTGAAGGGCCTGCATTCGCCCTTCGGCATGGCGCTGGTGGGCGAAACCCTGTACGTGGCGAACGCCGACGGCATCGTGCGCTTCTCCTACAAGGACGGCGTCACTGAAATCACGCAGGCCCCGCAGAAGCTGGCGTCGCTGCCGGCGGGCCTGAACCACCACTGGACCAAGAACATCATCGCCAGCCGCGACGGCAGCAAGCTGTATGCGACCGTCGGCTCGAACAGCAACGTTGGCGAGAACGGCATGGACAAGGAGATCAACCGCGCCGCCATCCTCGAGGTGGACATCAAGACCGGCGCCACGCGCCTGTTCGCCTCCGGCTTGCGCAACCCGAACGGCATGGCCTGGGAACCGCAGACCGGCGTGCTGTGGACCGTCGTGAACGAACGCGACGAGATCGGCAGCGACCTGGTGCCCGACTATCTCACTTCGGTGCAGGACGGCGGCTTCTACGGCTGGCCGTACAGCTACTATGGCCAGCACGTCGACGAGCGCGTCCAGCCGCAGCGTCCGGACCTGGTGGCGAAAGCCATCGTGCCCGACTACGCGCTCGGCGCCCACGTCGCCGCGCTGGGCCTTGCCTTCGCCGATGGCGCCCGGCTCGGGCCGATGTATGCCAGCGGCGCCTTCATCGGCCAGCACGGCTCCTGGAACCGCACGCCGCTGGCGGGCTACAACGTGGTCTATGTACCTTTCGCAAACGGCAAGCCGAACGGCATGCCGGTCGAGGTCCTGGGCGGCTTCGTCGACCGGAACGGCAATGCGATGGGGCGGCCGGTGGGTGTGGCGATCGACGGGAAGGGTGCGCTGCTGGTGGCGGACGACGTGGGCAACGTGGTGTGGCGCGTGCGGGCAGCGGCGCATTGATCGTACGGGTTGTCCCCTACGGCGGCCTCGTTTTTGCATCACTTCGGTGGGCACGGGGCGCCCACCCTACGATCATCAAAGGTCCCGTCAAACGAACGATTGTTGACCCGTAGGGTGGGCGCCCCGTGCCCACCATGCAAGCTTCAACGACATCCCTGGATGAACCACAGCGGCACCGAGGTCCACAGGATCCCGACGAATGACAGCACCGCTGTCCCGGCCGCCGCCCAGTCGAGCAGCGCGGTGCGCTCGTCGGCGTGGCGCAAGGTGGCGCGCCACTTCCATGCCAGCGCGCCGCACACGGCCAGCGCCAGCGCCGTGATCAGCGCTAGCGGCAGCCGCTGGGGATACCCCTGCACATAACCCGCCGGGCTGCACTGCATGGCCACGAACACATAGCAGGCGCCGAAGTGGGCCGCCCAGACCAGCAGCGGCAGGGTGCCGCGCAACAGCTTGCGTAGGAAGTGTTCGCGCATCGTCAATCCATCAGCAGGGGCACGATGTGCACGACCAGCGCCGCGGCGATGCCCTGCAGCGTCGTGTAGTGCCAGATCAGCGCCGAGTTATCCAGGGTGGCGCGGCTGTGCGCCGTAAGGCGGCCGCTCCAGCCGCGCGCGGCGAGATACAGGCCGACGATCGCCAGCAGCACCACGTGCAGGCCCTGGTAGGTCAGCATCGCGGCAATCGTCGCGCTCCAGGCCAGGCGGCGTGGCGCCAGTCCGGCCAGCTGGTAGCCATAGAAATCGGCCAGGAAGCTTGCCACCACGCAGGCGAGGGCCGCCAGCGCCAGCCAGGGCAGCCGGCGCTTGCCGAGCGAGCGCGTGGCCCAGAACATCAGTGCCGAGCCGCCGAGCAGCAGGCCGCCGGAGAGCATCTGCCAGCTAGGGTCGGGCAGGCCGGCCGTGGGCGGCGGGCACACCACGAGGCGCATCGAGATGTGGATATAGGCAAAGGCCAGCGAGGCGAAGATGATGGCGTCGACCACCAGCATGATGACGGTCGCCCACCACGAGTGCGAGCGCACGCCCTTCGCGCCCACCGGCAGCACCAGGTCGTCCGCGACGCGCGCTTCGGTAATGGGCGGCTTGCGGTCCGATTCCCACAGCCAGGCAATCGTCGCGCCGACTGCCGTGATGCCGCAGGCCCAGGCCAGCCACATCAGCTTCACGGTCATGAGCAGGAAGAAGCCGGCGGTGCCGGCGGCGGCAATCACCGGCAGCCAGCCGTCGCCGGGCAGGATCATCAGGTAGGTCGGCCGTCCCGCGATCGGGCTGGTGGCGATGGTCTCGCGCAGGCCGCTGGCGGTGCCGGGCAAGTAGTGCTGGCCGGCTTCAACTTCCTTCGCCAGCGTCGGCTGGTCCCACAGCGGATCGGCCGAATGGACCTGCGGAATGCTGCGCGTCGCGTAGTCGTCCGAGGGCAGCCATTCGAGCGTCGAGGCATTCCACGGATTGCCCGGCGGGCGCGAAGGGCGGCGCTGGGTGCGCACCAGGTCAAGGAAGAACACCAGCACCCCGGCCGCGAAGACGAAGGCGCCGACCGTGGAGGCCATGTTCAGGACGCCCCATTCCATCTCGGCCGGATAGGTATAGACCCGGCGCGGCATGCCGAACAGGCCCGTGACGTGCATCGGGAAGAAGGCGAGGTTGAAACCGCCGAACATCAGCCAGAAGGCCCAGCGCGCGACGCGCTCGGACATTTGCTGGCCCTTGATCAGCGGGATCCAGTAATACATGCCGGCGAATACCGGGAACACCATGCCGCCGATCAGCACGTAGTGGAAATGGGCGACGATGAAATAGGTGTCGTGCACCTGCCAGTCGAAGGGCAGCAGGGCCACCATCACGCCGGTCAGGCCGCCGAGCACGAAGATGAACATGAACCCGCCCAGGAACAGCGCCGGCGCCGTCATGGCCACCTTGCCGCGCCAGAGCGTGGCGATCCAGGCGAACACCTGGATCGCGGTCGGCACCGCGACCGCCATGCTGGCCGCGGACACGAAGCTCATCGTCATGATGCCCAGGCCGGCCGTGAACATGTGGTGGGCCCACAGCGCGAAGCTGAAGAAGCAGACCGCCACCAGCGCCACGATGATGGCGCGCCGGCCCACCAGCGGGCTGCCGGCAATCGTCGGGATCATGGTCGAGACCATGCCGGCCGCCGGCAGGAAGATGATGTAGACCTCGGGGTGGCCGAAGAACCAGAACAGGTGCTGCCACAGGATCGGGTCGCCGCCGCGCTCGGCATTGAAGAAGGGCCAGTCGAAGGCGCGTTCCAGCTCCAGCAGGGCGGTGCCGGCAATCACGGCCGGGAAGGCGAACACGATCATGATGCCGACCACCAGCATGGCCCAGGCATAAACCGGCATGCGCGAGAGCGACATGCCCGGCGCGCGCGTGAACAGGATGCCGACGATCAGTTCGATCGCGCCGGCGATCGCCGAGATTTCGATGAAGCCGATCCCGAGCAGCCAGAAGTCGGCGTTCAGGCCGGGGGAGTACTGCTTGCCGGTGAGCGGCGGGTACATGAACCAGCCGCCGTCCGGCGCCAGTCCCACGAACAGCGTACAGAAAAAGGCCAGGCCGCCGATCGCATAGGCCCAATAGGCGTAGGCGGACAGGCGGGGAAACGGCAGGTCGCGCGCGCCCAGCATGTTGGGCAGCAGGTAGACAGCCAGCGCCTCGACGATCGGGATCGCGAACAGGAACATCATCACGCTGCCGTGCATGGTGAAGACCTGGTTGTAGGTCGACGGCGAGAGCAGTTCGTTGTCCGGCACCGCGAGCTGGGTGCGCATCAACAGGCCCAGCACGCCGGCGAGCAGGAAGAACAACAGGGCGGTGCCGATGTAGAGCAGGCCGATGTTGGTGTTGTTGACGGTGGTGATGAAGCGCCAGCCCTTGGGCGTGACCCAGGCCTTTTCCAGCCGCGGGAATTCCTCGGCGGGGCGGGGCAGGGAACTGGGCAATGCGCTGGGCAATGCGTCGGAAGGGCGCGTCTGGGTATCGGTCATTTCAACTGCTCGAGGTAAGCGGCGAGGGCGTGCAGGGTCTCGCCGTCGAGGTCGGCGGCGGCCGGCATGCGTGCGCCCGGCTTGATCGCCTGCGGGTCGGCGACCCAGCCGGCCAGCGTGCCGCGGTGGTTGCGCAGCGTGCCGGCGGCGATGTGCAGGCGGCTGCCGACGTGGGTCAGGTCGGGACCGAGACGGGCATTGCCCGCCACCCCGCGGATCGTATGGCAGGCCTGGCAGCGCTGCT
>DEKZ01000334.1:0-233 GCA_002354135.1 Massilia sp. UBA2709
CGCCTGGTTCGACGGTTCCGCCAAACCCAATCCCGGCCGCTGCGGCGTCGGCGCACGCCTGCAGGGGCCGAACGGCGAACTGGTCGAACTGTCGCAGGCGGCCGGCTACGGCAACAGCAGCGAAGCGGAATACCGCGCCCTGATCCTGGTGCTGGAAACCGCGCTGGCGCACGGCGCCGGCCCGCTGACCGTCTACGGCGACAGCCAGGTCGTGATCAACGACGTCAACGGCG
>DEKZ01000334.1:453-3008 GCA_002354135.1 Massilia sp. UBA2709
CTCGAAGAGACCGATGACGCCACCACGACATACTGAGACTGAGACTGAGGCCGCGCTCGCCGCCTGGCGCCCGCGTTTTGCCGCCCTTGCCGCCGGCACCGAGGGCAACGACGGCGCCCACGACGCCAGCCACCTCGACCGGGTCTGGCGCAGCGCCCAGGCCCTGCTTGCCCACCATCCCGAGGCCGACGCCCTGGTCGTGATGGCCGCCAGCTACCTGCACGACCTGGTCAACCTGCCGAAGAACGATCCCGACCGGGCCCAGGCCTCGCGCCGCTCGGCGGCCCTGGCGCGCGAGGAACTGGCGCGGCTCGGCTTCCCGGGAGAGCGGCTGGACGCGGTGGCCCATGCGATCGAGGCGCACAGCTTCTCGGCGGCGATTGTCCCATGCAGCATCGAGGCGAAGATCGTGCAGGACGCCGACCGGCTCGACGCCCTCGGCGCCGTCGGGCTGGCGCGCATGTTCTATATCGCCGGGCGCATGGGGAGCGCGCTGGCGCATCCCACCGATCCGCTGGCCGAGAACCGGGAACTGGAAGACCGCGCCTGGTCGCTCGACCATATCGTCGTCAAGCTGGCCAAATTGCCCGAGATGATGCAGACCGAGGCGGGGCGCGACCTGGCCAACGAGCGGCTGGGCAAGCTGCTGGTGTTCCGCAAGGATTTCGCGCAGGAGTGGCTGGGTTCGCAGGTGCCTTGATGACCTGCCTGCCGAAACGGCAACAGCGGGCGTAGGGTGGGAGCCCCTGTGCCCACCGAGTGCTTGCGTCTCGCCTGCTTATCGTCCCGGTGGGCACGGGGCGCCCACCCTACCGACTCAGGCATGCCAAGAGGCGATGCTTTTTTAACATGAACGGTGCTAAGATGGTTCCTTTTGGCAGGACCATCCATGCTGCGCAAGACTGCTACGCACCAGGCCAAGGCCGGCAATCTCAACTTCGTCCTCGTCAGCGTGTTCATCGACGTGATCGGCATCGGCCTGATCGTGCCGGTGATGCCCTTGCTGGTCGGGCAGTTCGTCGCCGGGCGTGACGAGCAGGCGCTCTGGTACGGCATCCTGGCCACGGTCTTCGGCCTGCTGCAGTTCATCTTCATGCCGATGCTGGGCGCGATCAGCGACCGCGTCGGGCGCCGGCCGGTGCTGCTGTATTCGATGGGCGGGATGTGCCTGAACTTCCTGGTCACCGCCTGGGCGCCGAGCCTGGCCTGGCTCTTCCTCGGCCGCGCGATCGGCGGAGTGTCGGCCGCCAGCATGTCGGTGGCGATGGCGTATGCCTCGGACGTCTCCACGCCGGACACGCGCGCGAAAAGCTTCGGCAAGATCGGCGCCGCCTTCGGCATCGGCTTCATCTGCGGCCCGGTGCTGGGCGGCCTGCTGGGCGAAATCGACCTGGCCCTGCCGTTCTACGTGGCGGCGGCCTTGTGCGCCGTGAACCTCGCCTACGGCTATTTCTTCGTGCCCGAGTCGCTGCCCGCCGCCACCCGCGAGCCCTTCAGCTGGCAGCGAGTCAATCCCCTGTACGCGCTGCGCCGGCTGCTGGGGCGGCGCGACATCCGCGGGCTCGTCATCGTCTTCGCGCTGACCACCTTCGGCCAGATGATGACCCAGGCCACCTGGGTGCTGTACACCACCTTCCGCTTCGGCTGGACGCCGCGCGACAACGGCATCGCCATGTTCTGCGTGGGGCTGGCCGCCGCCGTGGTCCAGGCCGGACTGCTCTCGCTCCTGATCCGGCGCTTCGGCGAAACGCGCCTGGCCGTCATGGGCCTGACCTCGGGCGCGATCACCTTCGTGCTGTACGGCCTGGCCACCCAGGGCTGGATGATGTACGTCTTCATCTGCTGCAACCTGCTGGCCTTCGCCGCCGGGCCGGCCCTGCAGGGCATCATCTCGCGCGAGGCCGGTCCGGGCGAACAGGGCGAGCTGATGGGCTCCCTGCAGTCGATCAGCAGCCTGGCGGTCGTGATCACGCCGCTGCTCGGCACCGGCATCCTGGGCGCGGTCAGCCACCTGCCCCCGAACGACTGGCGCATCGGCAGCAGCTTCTTCCTGTCGGCGGCGATGCAGGCGCTGGCGGTGCCGGTGGCGATCCGCTACTTCAGGCGACACCGCTCGCGGGCATGATGCCCGCGAGCGGCATCTCCGGCCCGGTGATGGGCACCGTGCTGTGCGCGGCGCTGATGCACGCCGGCTGGAACGCGCTGGTCAAGGCCAGGGCGACGCCTTCCTCTCGACCGTGCTGGTCACGGCCAGCGCGGGCATCCTCTGCCTGCTGGCCCTGCCCTTCCTGGCGCAGCCCATGCCTGCGAGCTGGCCCTTCATCGCCGCCTCGAGCGTCACGCAGATGCTCTACTACGCGCTGCTCATGGAAACCTACCGCGAGGGCGACATCAGCCACGCCCATCCGCTGATGCGCGGCTGCGCGCCGCTGATCGTGGCGCTGCTGGGGCTGGCCTTCCTGGGCGAACGGCTGGCGCCGGGCCAGTGGCTGGCAATCGGCATGATCTGCGGCGGCGTGCTGGCGATGTACCTCGGTGCGCGCGGCAGCGCCGCC
>DEKZ01000127.1 GCA_002354135.1 Massilia sp. UBA2709
GCCTGAGCCGAAGCCGCGGCCTGCTGCTGCGCCGCCGCGGCCGCGTTCTGGGCCTCGGCCACGGCGGCCTGGGCATCCTGCAGGCGCTGCTCGAGTGCCTGCAGGCGGGCTTCGTAGGATTCCTTCATCTGGCGGATCTGTTCGCGGATGGCGTCCAGTTCCTTCGTGTCCGCGGCACTGGCGGACAGGGGCAATGCAAAGGCGGCGGCAATCGCCGCCGACAGAACGGTATGCTTTGACATCGTGTTCTTCCGGTTCGAATGGAGATGGCCGGGCGGCATCCGCAAGCGCGGACGACCCGGTGGCAACAGGGCTGTCTCTAGACGAAGGAAGGCGGGGCGCGGGAATCGAAGGCGCAAACGGTGCGCGCTACAGCCTCGCGCATGGCGCGCGCGGCGACGGCTTCGGTTTGCAGGTCGGGGCCGACGAACTGGCGCAGCGTGCTGCCGACGGGCGTCGCCAGCTGGGCCAGGGCCAGGCACTGGTTGCAGCTCTGGTCCTGGGCCACGGCCTTGGCGAGCTCGCGGTCTTCGCCGGCCGCGACCGGGGCGTAGACCAGGCGGCCGGTCCAGTGCGACATCGCATGTGCGAACGCCATCTGCTGGGACACCAGCAGGAGCAGCGACAGCAGCACATGGACAATACAACGGCGCATCATGGTGCCGGCATTGTAATGCGATCAGCTGATTTGAGCGGCTTTTTTTTCGGCAGCGTATTTATCCAGCCAGCCCGGCACCTTGGCGGCGGCCAGGCGGTTCAGGCTCACCAGCAGGTCGGGCGCGACCTGGGCCAGCCCGTAGGAGGAGCCGAGGTGGCGGCCGATATGGATCAGCACTTCCGCCGCCACCTCGGCGTCGGCCTCGGCCCGGTGGGCGGCGCTGCGAAAGGCGATGCCGAGCTGGCGCGAGAGCTGGCCCAGCTTGTAGCTGGCCATGCCGGGAAACACGCGGCGCGAGAGCTTGAGCGAACACACCAGGCCGGCGTGGCCGCAGGCGCGCTCCAGGCGCGCGCTTTCGGCGAGCAGGAACTTCTCGTCGAAGCTGGCGTTGTGGGCCGAGAGCGTGTCGCCGCCGATGAAGTCGAGCAGCTCGGGCACGACCCGGGATGCCGGCGGCGCCGCGTCGACCATGTCCTGGGTGATGCCGGTCAGGCCGGTGATGAAGGACGGGATGCGCACCCCGCAGTTGACCAGCGAGACATAGCGCTCGGTGATGCGCCCGCCCTCGATGCGCAGGGCCGCGACCTCGGTGATGCGGTCGCCCATCGCCGGCGACAGCCCCGTGGTCTCGAAGTCGAGCATCACGATGGGGCGTTCGAAGATATGCATGGTTTTCCCCTTTCAGCCGAATTTGCGGCGCGCGTCCAGCGCCAGGCCGGCGCCGATACTGCCGAACAGGTCGCCCTCGACCTTGCGCGCGCCCGGCACCAGCGCGCCGATACGTGCGCGCAGCAGGCCGACGCCGCTCGAGCCGCCGGTGAAGAACACGGTGTCGACGGCCTCCGGGGCCACGCCGGCATCGTCCAGCAGGCGCAGCACGGTGGCGTCGATGCTGTCGAGCAGCCCCCCGATCGCCGCTTCGAACTGCACGCGCTCGACCGCCAGGTTCTCGGGCGGCGCCAGCCGGTCCAGCTCCAGCGTGACGGTGGCGTGATCGGACAGGCCGATCTTGGCCGCCTCGACCTGCATCGCCAGCCAGTGGCCGGCGCGCTCGTCGATCAGGTGCTGCAGGCGCTGCAGCTTCGCCGGCTCGCGCGCGTCGCGCACCAGGTCGGCCAGCTGGGCGATGCTCTTGCGGGTGTAGGCCTGGTTGATGGTGTGCCAGGTGGCCAGGTTGAAGTAATAGCTCGACGGGATATCGGCGCCCGAGCGCAGCTGGCTGCCGTAGCCGAGCAGCGGCATCACGGTGGCCAGGCTCAGGTATTTGTCGAAGTCCGTTCCCCCGATGTGCACGCCGCCGGTGGCGAGGATGTCGTCGCGGCGCTCGCTGCGGCCGGCGCGGTCCGGGCCCAGGCGCACCAGCGAGAAGTCCGAGGTGCCGCCGCCGATGTCGGCGATCAGGACCAGTTCCTCGCGGTCGATCTGGGATTCATAGTCGAAAGCGGCGGCGATCGGCTCGTACTGGAAGGCGATCTCGCGAAAGCCCACGCTTTTCGCCACCTCGGCCAGGGTGTCCTCGGCCAGCTGGTCGGCGGCAGGGTTGTCGTCGATGAAGAAGACCGGGCGGCCGAACACCGCGCTCTGGAATTCGCGGCCGGCCTGCCGTTCGGCCCGGCGCTTGACCTCGCCGATGAACTGGCCCAGCAGCGCGCGGAAAGGCAGTGCCCGCCCGCCGACCTCGGTCTGCCCGTCCATCAGGCTGGTGCCGAGCAGGCTCTTGAGCGAGCGCATCAGGCGGCCTTCGTAGCCGGCCAGGTAATCGAGCAGGGCCGCGCGCCCGTAACGCACCTCTTCGTCGTCGGCGTTGAAGAAGACCACCGACGGCAGGGTCGGCTTGCCGTCCTCGAGGGCGAGCAGCGTGCGCTGCGCGGCTGCATGGCCGGCGCCGGCGCCGGTCCAGCCCACCGTGGAATTCGAGGTGCCGAAGTCGACCCCGCATGCGTTCGTCATGTCTGCCTTTCTTTTGAAGGGGCGGTATGTTACCAGAAGCGGACGCGGCTGGCGACCCGGCCGATCAAGCGTTGCATCACAGACACGCGCGACTCCTTGTGCGAATCCGGACAAACCTTGCGCCGCCGCCGATGCCGTCCTGCCTATAATCGGGGCAACCGGAGGAACCATGCGATGACCGCCCTGCCCGATTGCCGCCCGTCCCACATCCGCACCTTCCGCGCCCCGGCCGCCCCCAAGCGTCCGCTCCCCTGAACCATGGCGCGCCGCTGGACACTCAAGCGCAACTGCTCGCTGACCCCGCGTCAGTCGCTGGCCTTCTACGCCCTGCTCTGCTGCGCCTCCTTCGGCATTGCCCTGGTCTTCCTGCTCCAGGGCATCTGGATGGTGCTGGCCTTCGCCCTGGTCGAGATGATGGCGGTGGGCCTGGCGCTGCTGCATTACGCCCGCCATGCCCTCGACGTCGAGACCATCGCCCTCACCGAAGGGTCCCTCGTGATCGAGCGCATCGACGCCGGCCGGCGCGAGGAGATCCGGCTCGACTCGACCTGGCTGCGCGTGCTCCCGCCCGAGCCGCGCAGGCGCAAGCTGATCCACCTGGAGACCCATGGCGCCCAGGTGGCGATAGGCGCCTATGTCTCGGAAGCGATGCGCCTGCAGGTGGCGCAGGAACTGAAGCAGGCCCTGCGTGGCGGCGCCGTATCGGGCTGCGTCAAAAAGTTGTCACCGATGTAAGTTTCTTCTTACATTCGCACGGCTGCGCTACCGATAGGTGTTTTCTATCCCGTTTTGCATAATCCTCAATTAACTATGCCAAGCGTCACGAGCGCAAAGGCAAAAAAAAATACCTAGAGGGGAAGATGCAGAAAACTCACAAGCCGCTGGGCTTCGCCATCGTGACCCACGGTGGGGCCGGCGAACCGCTGGAATTCACGGACGGCTGCGACAGCGCGGCCCGCAAAGGTTGGGAGACCTTCCGCGAAACCGGCGATCCGCTCGATGCGGCCATCGCCGCCGTCGTGGTCTTCGAAGAAGACGAACGCTTCAATGCCGGCACCGGCTCGGTGCTGTGCCTGGACGGCGCCACCATCGAAATGGACGCCTCGATCATGGATACCCGCGGCCGCCTGGGTGCGATCGCGGGCGTGCGCGACGTGCGCAACCCGATCCTGCTGGCGCGCGCCGTGGCCGATACCCCGCATGTGCTGCTGGCCGGCGAAGGCGCCGACCGGCTTGCCCGCGCCCTCGGCCTCGAGCGCGCCAGGCCGATCACCGCGCGCCAGCGCGAAAAGCACGCGAAGCTGCTCAAGGAACTGGCCGGCTCGGTGCCGCTCATGCCCGGCATCGACA
>DEKZ01000282.1 GCA_002354135.1 Massilia sp. UBA2709
CTGGTTTGTGCAACAAAGCCGGTTGGCGCGCGCCACGTCGAGTTCGCGGCGCGATTCGTCGAGCGCCAGGCTGGAGACGAAGTTCTGGGCCAGCAGCTGCTGGTTGCGTTCGTACTTGGCCTGGGCCAGCCGCAACGATGCCTGGTTCGCGGCCAGGCTCGCGCGCGCCTGCCCGACCTGGGCGTTGAAGATGGTCGGGTCGAGCTTCAGCAGCACCTGGCCCTTCTTCACGCGGTCGTTGAAGTCGGCCTTCAGCTCGACCACCGTGCCCGACACCTGCGAGCCGACGTTGATCAGCGCAACCGGATTGATGGTGCCGGTGGCGGTGACGGTGTGGGTGATGCTGCCGGTGTCGACCGCGGCGACCCGGTATTTCAGCGGCGGCGCCTTCGGTTCGCGGTCGCGCTGGACCACNNGCCCCCCGCCGGCGCGCCCGCGCCAACCACCAGCAGGCCCACCGCCAGGGCCACGCGCTTCTTCGTGAAAATCTTCATGCTGTATCTGCCTGTCAAAAGCTGATGCTTACCGTTAATTCAACCAGTGTCAGATATTTTTGTTCTTTCAGCAATGCTTTATGGATATGCATGCCGGCCGGCGAGCGGCGCGTTGGCAAAAAGCCGCGCCGAAAGGAAGGGCAGGACGGGGCGATCCGCTAAAATGTCGCCATTTCTCACCTATCCTCTTTACATCATGACTCAGGACGAACTCAAGCAAGCTGTCGCACGCGCCGCCATCGACTACGTGGTCGAGGGCGAAATCATTGGCGTCGGCACCGGCTCGACGGCCAACTTCTTCATCGACGAACTGGCGAAGATCAAGGACCGCATCAAGGGCACGGTCGCCTCGTCGGAAGCGACCGCGGCGCGCCTGCGCGGCCACGGCATTCCGGTGTTCGACCTGAACGATGTCGAATCGATTGCCGTCTACATCGACGGCGCCGACGAGATCACGGAGCAGGGCGCGATGATCAAGGGCGGCGGCGCGGCCCTCACGCGCGAGAAGATCGTGGCTTCGGTGTCGCAGCGTTTTGTCTGCATCGCCGACGGCTCGAAGCTGGTGCCGACGCTGGGCAAGTTCCCGCTGCCGGTCGAAGTGATCCCGATGGCGCGCGCCGCCGTGATGCGCCAGCTTGCAGCCCTGGGCGGCCAGCCGCGCCTGCGCACCAAGGCAGGCAGCGATGAAGCCTTCATCACCGACAACGGCGGGGAGATCATCGACGTGGCGGGCCTGCAGATCGCCGATCCGGTCGCGCTGGAAAGCCGGATCAACGGCATCGTCGGCGTGATCGCCGTCGGCCTGTTCGCCCAGCGCGGCGCCAACGTCTGCCTGCTCGGCACCGCCGAAGGCGTGAAGACCCTGACTTTCTAATCTTTTTCTGATCCTTTTCTGATCCGTTCGGAGACGCGATGAATCGACTGCTGGCGCTGGTGGCCGTGGCAGCCCTGGGCGGCTGCACGATGTGGAAATCGAAGCCGGCGGCGCCGGTGGCGGTCGCGGCGCCGCCGCAGCCGGCGGGCGTGGCCGACGCCGGCGGCGTGCAGATCGAGCGTATTCCCTATCGTGTCGGCGTCTCGTCCGGCACGGTCGAGCAGCTGGCGCGGCAATATGCCTGCGCCAGCACCCAGGGCGCGGGTCTGGTCACCGAAGAGGGCCCTGTCGAGGTCTACCGCATGCAATGTGCGGATGGAAAGGTCTTCATGGCGCGCTGCGAGTTGCGCCAGTGCCGCAGGATGTAGCGAAAGCCCCACGGCTTTTACCCGCATCGGGCATTCTGGTATTTGCATAGCCGTAATCGCAGGTGATCGTGTATATTGATGTACTTAACTGACTGGCCAGTCATTACCCTTGCGCGAACGACAACGTCGCGCTGCCGCCAGCCGGTGCGTCGATCGACCACATCATGAATACACTTTCCGCCTATCTCGACCGGGTCGACCCGGACCGGGTGGTCCTGCAGCGTTGCTTGCTGCTGGGCCTGTTTCTTTGCCTGCCGCTTTCGCTTGCCGCTCCGCTGGAGTGGGGCTGGGAGAACGGCGTGGTCGAGAATGCCCAGGTGGTGGTCTTGCTTGCCGGTTTGTTTTTTGCCTTCCAGGCCTGGCGCCATGGCCCCAAGGGCGATGCCTCGACACTGGCCCTGTGCCTGGTGCCGGTCTGGCTGCTCCTGACCGGACGCGAGCTGAGCTGGGGCTCGGTCTTCCTCGACCCGCTCGGTTTCGGGCCCGACGGTCCGATCTACTCGTCCCGCGTGCTCTGGTACCGGCCGCTGGTCCCGCCCTTCGCCGGCCTGATGCTGCTCGGCTCCCTCTGGCTTGCCTGGCGCCAGCGCCTGCACCGCTACCTCCTGGGCCTGGTTACCGGCGGCCGTTTTCCGTGGATGACCATCGTCCTGGTGCTCGGTGCGGCGCTCGGCTCGACCGCCGGGGAAGGGCATCTGCCCGCCTTCGCGCGGCACCTGGTGGCGCATTCGGCGGTACTGGAAGAGCTGTCGGAAACGGTCGGTTACCTGGCGATGGTGGTCGGGCAGGGGATCGTGCTGCGCAACCGGGTGCCCGCTCGTGCGCCGGCGCCTGTGGCCACGGCCGACGCCGTAGCGCAAGCCGAAGCCGAAACGGAAACCGCCGGCTGAGTGTTGGCGGGCCGCCGGCGCTCGGCTGCGCCGCGTTTGTGCTCCCTGCGCGACAATGCAGTGTCCATTGTCGCGGAGGATCACAGTGAGCACGCACACCGTCTGCACCATCGGCCATTCGAACCAATCCATCGAGGAATTCATCGAGCTGCTGCGGCTGAACGAAGTCGACTGCGTGCTCGACATCCGCACCGTTCCCAAGTCGCGCCACAATCCGCAGTTCGGCCAGGACCAGCTGCCCGTGTCGCTGGCCGAGGCCGGCATTGGCTACCGCCAGATTCCGGGTCTCGGCGGCCTGCGCCGTCCGCGTCCGGATTCGCCCAACGGCGCCTGGCGCAACACCTCGTTCCGCGGCTACGCGGACTACATGCAGACGCCGGAGTTCAGCAAGAACGTGGACCTGGTGATCGAACTGGCGCAGACCCAGCGCTGCGCCCTGATGTGCGCCGAAGCCGTGCCCTGGCGCTGCCACCGCTCGCTGGTGGGCGACGCATTGCTGGTGCGCGGCGTCGAGGTCGAAGACATCATCGGCAAACAAAAACGGCGTCCGCACAAGCTGACGCCGTTCGCGCGGGTGGAGGGCACCCGCATCAGCTATCCCCCCGAAGGCGGCGAGCAGCTGGGACTGGATCTGAGCGCCTAATAGAACCTCCATGGCTGCGTTGCATCGTCTCGCCGTACTGTCGTACTGTCTTCGACGTTGCGCCTTGCCCTGAAGGTTCTCTTAGGCGCTCTAAAAATCGGATGAATTACGCGGTCGGCGGCACGTAGCCGACAGCCTGGTCCGCGCCTTCGCCGAAGAAGTGCTTTTCCATCTGGGTGGCCAGGTACTTGCGGGCGCGGTCGTCGGCCAGGTTCAGGCGGTTCTCGTTGATCAGCATGGTCTGGTGCTTGAGCCAGGCCTGCCAGGCTTCCTTCGACACCTGCATGTAGATCTTCTTGCCCATTTCGCCCGGTACGGGCGGGAAGTCCAGCCCTTCGGCTTCCTTCTTGAGTTTGATGCAATTGACGGTGCGGGCCATGTTGTGCTCCTGAGATTCGGTGTAAAACAGCGATTATAAAGTCTTGATGAAAATCTGGGACTTGCGCTGCCAGTTGTACATGTGGGCGCGGTCCTTCGGCAGGTCGTCCACGGTGGCCGGCTGGAAGCCGCGCTTCTTGAACCAGTGCGCGGTGCGCGTGGTCAGCACGAACAGCTTGGTGAGGCCGGCGGCCCGGGCGCGGTTTTCCATGTGCTTGAGGATGCGCTCGCCGTCGCCCTGGGTCTGGGCATCGGGGCTGACCGTCAGGCAGGCCATCTCGCCCATCTTCGCTTCCGGGAAGGGATAGAGGGCGGCGCAGCCGAAGATCACGCCGTCGTGTTCGATGACCGAGAACTGCTCGATCTCGCGCTCGATCAGCTCGCGGCCGCGGTAGACCAGGGTGCCGTCCGCTTCCAATGGCTCGATCAGCTTGATAATTCCGCCGACGTCCTCAATTGTGGCCTGGCGCAGGCTTTCCAGGTTCTCGTGGCTGATCATGGTGCCCACGCCGTCGTGGGTGAACAGTTCGAGCAGGGCCGAGCCGTCCATCTCGAAAGGTACGATGTGGGCGCGGTCGACGCCGCTGTGGCAGGCCTTGACCGCGTGGCGCAGGTAGAAGGCGGCGTCCTGCGGCAGGAAGCCGGCCTGCAGCACGGCCTCGGCCTGGTGCGAGGACAGTTCGCGGATCTCGGCGCCGGCGGCGTCGACCATCATCGGCGTTTCGGTGATGTAGATGAGTTTGTCGGCGTGGAGGGCGATCGCGGCGGACGCGGCCACGTCTTCCATGGTCAGGTTGAATACTTCCCCGGTTGGCGAGAAGCCCAGCGGCGAGAGCAGCACCAGGTTGTCCTCGGTCTGCAGGATGGGGGCGATCTTGTCGGCGGCGATCTTGCGCGTCACGCCGGTCAGTTCGAAGTCGACGCCGTCGATCACGCCAAGCGGGCGGGCAACGACGAAGTTACCCGATACGATGCTGATCTGGGCGTTCGACATCGGCGTGTTCGGCAGCCCCTGGCTGAAGGCGGCCTCGATATCGAGACGCAATTCGCCCGCGGCTTCCTTGGCGCATTCCATGGCGGCGGTGTCGGTGATGCGCACGCCGTTGTGGAAGCGGCCTTCGACGTTGCGCAGCGCGAGCTGCTCGGCGACCTGGGGCCGCGAACCGTGCACGATGACGATACGGATGCCGAGCGCGACCAGCAGGGACAGGTCCTGGGCCAGCACCGGCAGGGCGCCGGCAGCCACGAGTTCACCGGGAAATGCAACGACAAAAGTCTTGCCGCCAAAAGCATGAATATACGGCGCGACAGAGCGCAGCCACTGGACGAATTGGGTAGGGTTTTCCATTTGCCGCATTATAATTCGCTGCGCGACTTGCGCACCAAATACCTCGTAAAAACAATGTCTGAACAGAGTAACAAGCCTTCGCCGGACGCGGCGCGCGCAGTATCTTCCCAGCCTGAATCGAACCCGCGGCGCGAGCGCGCGGCGGGCGAATTGCGCGCGCCCATGACGCAGACGCCGGAAGGGCGCCTGCAGACGAAAGGCGAGCGCCGGCATCCGGGCGAGGGTGGTGTGCAGGGACAGCAAGCGGGCCGGCAACAGGGCTGGCGCAGGGATGACGGCCAGGGCGCGCAGCGTGCGCCGCGGCCGCA
>DEKZ01000373.1 GCA_002354135.1 Massilia sp. UBA2709
AGTCGCTGGCCGGCTGGGCCCAGGCCAGTCCCGCGCAGGCGCTGACCCTGCTGGTCGGCCCGGAAGGCGGGTTCACGCGCGAGGAAGAAGACGCGGCACTGGCGGCGGGCGCCCTGCCCTTGAGCATGGGTCCGCGCGTGCTGCGCACCGAGACCGCCGCGCTGGCGGCGCTGGCGATGCTGGCGGGGATCTGGGGCGGGATGTAAGCCCCGACATCGAACGGAGTTGAAAAAGAAGCTCCGGCAGGAATCCTGCCGGGGCTTTGTACTTCAGGCAGTGACTTCAGGCAGCGGCATTGCTGCCGCTGCCCGTGCTTCGTCAACTCAGAACGTGTAGTTCACGCCCAGGCTGTAGAAGCGGCCGATGGCGCCGGCCTGGTGCAGCGAGGCGTTGTACGAGGTCTGGGTGTTGGCGTTGCCGTAGGTGGCGACGTCGTACGGCGGCTCCTTGTCGAACAGGTTCAGGATCGCAGCGCGCAGGGTCAGGTTCTCGTTGATCTTGTACTGCAGGTTCAGGTTGGTCGTCGTGAACGAGGACACGTTGCAGTAGTAAGCCGGCTGCACCAGGCGGCGGAAGTAGGTGCGGCCGCCGACGTCCAGCGCAGTCGATGCGCAGTCGGTTGCGCCCAGGGCCGGGTCGATGGTCGAGAAGCCGCTGGTGTAGTTCACCGTTGCCATCACGTCCAGCGGACCGCGAGTGTAGCCGAGGGTGAACTGGGCGCGGTCTTTCGGGTTGCCCGTTGCGCCGCCAACCGAGGAAGGACCCTGGGTGCCGGCCAGCTGGTAGGACACGCCTGCCACCTCGGTTTCATAGCCGAAGGTATGCGCCGCGCTCAGGTTCGCCGACAGGCTGCCCATGTCGTTCGGCAGGCGCCAGCGGTAACGCACATCAGCCTCGATACCGTGGGTCTTGGTGCTGCCCGCGTTGATATAGGGCGACTCCGCGTACAGGATCGGGCCGACCGCCGGCACGCCCAGCACGGTTTCGTCGCCATTGCCGGTCGAGATCTGGACCGGCACCGGCGCACCGCGCACCCAGGTCGGCACGAAGCTCGGGTCGTTGCCCGCACGGGTCACGATCAGGTTGCTGATCTTGATGTTGTAGTAATCCAGCGACATGTTCAGGCCGCGGATCGGCTCGAGAATCACGCCCAGGGTATAGGACTTCGATTTCTCCGGCGACAAGTTCTGGCTGGTGGTCTGGACGTAGGGCGGATTCATGCCGCAGGACGAAGGCACGGTGCCGGCCGTGGTCCCGGTGCCGTCGAAGCAGCGGATCGGGTCGTCGATTGCGTTGAAGGTGAAGAAGGAGCCCGCATTGCCGACCTCGGCCGGATTCGGCGCGCGGAAGCCGCGTGCGAAGGTGCCGCGCACGCCAATCTGCTGGGTCGGCTTCCACATGACGTTGGCAGAAGGCGTGAACGAGTTGCCGTAGGTGTCGTAGTGGTCGTAACGGCCGGCCACGCCGACTTCGAGGTTCTTGATCGGGTTCGCGCGCAGTTCGGCAAAGATGGCCGAGTTGGTCTCGTCGCCGATGGTGAACGGCGAGGTGCTGGCGACCAGGCCATTCAGGGTCAGGCTCGACGGCGGCGAGTTCTGCTCGCGCTCGTGCCAGTGCACGCCGGCCGCGACGGACAGCGGGCCTGCGCCCAGCTGCATCAGTTCGCGCGAACCGACCAGGTCGGCGTAGTTCAGCGTCGATGTCATCTTGTTGCTGAAGAACGGCGCGACCTGGGCGACCAGCTCCGGCGAGTTGCCGCCGACGACGTTCCAGGTCCCGGCGTTGATGGCGTTGTACAGGGCCACCCGGTTGATGTAGCCGCTGTACTCCATGTTGGTCCTGACGCGGGTGGCGCCGGCGGAAGCGCTGATGTCCCAGCCGTAGGCGCTGCCCGTCAGGTCCACGGCAATGCGCGAGGCGACGGTGTCGTTGTCCGAGGTGCGCTCGGGATTCGCCCCCGGAATGTAGCCGTAGAGGGAGGCGCTGCCGCCCAGGTTGTTCGTGGCGCCGGCGCCGACCTGGGCGCCAGGGGCAAAGCGGGTGCTCGGGATGGCGTTCACGCCGCCGGTCAGCACGCCGTTGATCAGGGTGGTGTTGCCGGCAAAGGAGTCCGGCGAATAGGTATAGGGCACGCCACGGTTGTTGTAGCTCTCGCGCTTGAACATCGAACCCTTGAACGCGATTTCCCAGTCCTCGCTCAGCTTTTTCGTCATGCCGATCAGGACGTTCAGGTTCTTGGTCGGCGGCTGGATGAAGGTCACGGTATCGCGCACCGTGCAGCCACCGGCACGGTACAGCGTGTAATTGCAGCTGGGGTCGAGGAACTGGAAATTGGCGGGATTGCTTGCGCCGCCGGCGCCGTCGGTGTTGAACAGGAAGGGAACGCTGGCGGCGGTCAGGAAGTTATTCAGGCTGGTCGGCAGGCCCAGGGTCAGGTTGTTACCGCCGCGCGAAGTCCAGTCGCGGTTGGCCCAGCCGTATTGATCGCGGTCGGCCACCATGATCGGTTCCTGCCTGCGCCACTCGGCGGTGATGAAGGCATTGTAGCCGTCCGCTTCCAGGTCGCCGATGCCGGTGCTGATCGAGCCGCGCCGGGTCTTGCCGCCGCCGTGCTCGGTGTCGCCGTAATCGGCGCTCAGGCGCGTGCCCTTGAGGTTTTTCTTGAGCTTGATGTTGATCACGCCGGCAATCGCGTCGGAGCCATAGGTCGCCGATGCGCCGCCCTTCAGGACTTCGATGCTTTCGATGGCGTCGAACGGGATCGAGGAAACGTCGACGAAGGAGCGCTGCGAGTCGTCCGACAGCGGGTACGAAGCCATGCGGTGGCCGTCGATCAGCACCAGGGTGGCGCCGACGGTCAGGCCGCGTAGCGAGATGCCGGATGCGCCGTTGGCGAATGCGCCGGAGAAGCCGGTGCCGAGCGTGCCTGCACCGTTGGCTGCGAGGTCGGTCAGCAGCTCGGCCACCGAGGTCTTGCCGCTCTTCTGGATATCGGCTGCGGTCAGCACCTGCACCGGGGTGGGCGTTTCGGTATCGGCGCGGCTGATCAGCGAACCGGTCACGACCACGCGCTGAATGGCCTGGCCTTCCGCCGGCGCCTGCTGGGCCATGGCCGGGCTCATGCTCACCAGGGCGCCGGAGGCGACCAGGCACGAAATTGCGTACGGCATCGACTTCAACTTAAACGTCATGAATGCTTCTCCTTCTGGGCTCTTCTCAAGATGTTTTTTATGGACATGCGCACGGACGTGCGGCATGTGCTTGTCTCTTTCGAACTGATGCGTTTTTTACAACGCGTCCCATTTCTGCACGAAGAATCGTGCCTGGACGTCTTTCAGGATGCTTCGGTATTACGTTTAAAGATTAATGCGACTGCGATCGACCGCTTTTTCGGGTTTCTGTTTTTATATGCTCAATGGGTTGGAACGAGCACTCTCCATTCACGATTGGCCGAGGCCAAACGTTATTTGAATGAATACATAAAACCATACGGAAAGTTCGGGTGTCAACAAAACGCGACAGCTCAAATGTGTAGAAACAACACTATGGAAATGTGCACATGCATAGTGCAATGCACCAAAATTGCGCCCCCATTTGCCCGCGCGCTGTTTCTGCAGTAAAACTGCACGCTTCGCATGCAAATCGCGCTGGAACGCCGCGTATCCTGTCACTGTGCGATGCCGCATCGGCAAGGCTGCGCAGCGGGCAATCGCCTGCGTGATCGCTTTGCCACGAGAAAAATGTCGACAGAATGCTGCACAGGCGCCCCAGGCATCCCGATGCAAGCCGCGGCGCGTGGCCTGCCGGCTGATCGGAGTGCTTCGCCTGAAGTAAAATAGCCGATTGATTTGACCGCCCCCGCTGGCGCCCTACGCGAACCCTATGCTCCGAATTAACGAACTCAAGCTCCCCCTCGATCACCCCGACCACGCGCTGCGCGACGCCATCGTCGCCCGCCTGGGGATAGGGGTTGCCGACCTGGTCGACTTCACCGTCTTCAAGCGCAGCTACGATGCGCGCAAGAAGGCGGCGATCGTGCTCATCTATGCGATCGACGTCGAAGTGAACAACGAGGCGGCGGTACTGGCGCGTCTGAAGAACGACCAGTACATCGTTCCCTCGCCCGACACCGGCTATAAATTCGTGAACGCGGCGCGACCGCCTGCGGGCACGCCGCGCCCGATCGTGGTCGGCACCGGCCCCTGCGGCCTGTTCGTGGCGCTGATCCTGGCCCAGATGGGCCTCAATCCCCTGGTGCTCGAACGCGGCAAGATCGTGCGCGAACGGACCGTCGACACCTTCGGTTTCTGGCGCAAGCGCAAGCTGAACACCGAGTCGAACGTGCAGTTCGGCGAAGGCGGCGCCGGCACCTTCTCGGACGGCAAGCTGTACAGCCAGATCAAGGACCCGAAGCACTACGGCCGCAAGGTCCTGACCGAGTTCGTCAAGTCGGGCGCGCCGGAAGAGATCATGTACGTCAGCAAGCCGCACATCGGCACCTTCCGCCTGGTGAAGATGGTCGAGCAGATGCGCGCCGAGATCCTGTCGCTGGGCGGCGAAATCCGCTTCCAGACCAAGGTCGAGGACGTGCTGATCGACGAGTCGAACGGCGTGCGCCAGGTGCGCGGCGTGCGCCTGGCTTCGGGCGAAGAGATCGCGACGAACCACCTGGTGATGGCGGTCGGCCACAGCGCGCGCGACACCTTCCAGATGCTCTACGACCGCGGCGTCTACGTCGAGGCGAAGCCCTTCTCGATCGGCTTCCGCGTCGAGCACCCGCAGTCGCTGATCGACGTCTGCCGCTTCGGCCCGAACGCCGGCAACAAGATCCTCGGCGCGGCCGACTACAAGATCGTGCACCACGCCTCGAACGGGCGCTCGGTCTACAGCTTCTGCATGTGCCCGGGCGGCACCGTGGTGGCCGCGTCGAGCGAGGAAGGCCGCGTCGTCACCAACGGCATGAGCCAGTACTCGCGCGCCGAGCGCAACGCCAACAGCGCCATCGTGGTCGGCATCACGCCGGAAGACTATCCGGGGCACCCGCTGGCCGGCATCGCCTTCCAGCGCGAACTCGAGTCGCGCGCCTACGTCCTGGGCGGCAGCAACTACGACGCGCCGGGCCAGCTGATGGGCGACTTCGTGAAGGGCGTCGCGTCGAAGGAATTCGGCTCGGTGATCCCCTCGTTCAAGCCGGCCGTGCACCTGACCGACCTGGCGCCTTCGCTGCCGGAATACGCGATCACGGCGCTGCGCGAAGCCTTCGTCGCGTTCGATAAACAAATCAAGGGTTACTACAAGCACGACGCGGTACTGACCGGCGTCGAGACCCGCACTTCCTCGCCGATCCGCATCAAGCGCCGCGACGACGACCTGCAGAGCCTGAACACGCGCGGCCTGTTCCCGGCCGGCGAAGGCGCGGGCTACGCCGGCGGCATCATGTCGGCGGCCGTGGACGGCATCCGCGTCGCCGAAGCGGTGGCGCTGGCGATGGGCGCCCCCGTGCCCGCGCTGCAGGACTGAGCCCTTGAAGAGCGCCGCCCCGGCAGCATCGGACACGCCCGCCGGCGCACTCGCGCCCCTGCTGGGCGTGGTCGGCTCCCTGGTCTCGGTGAACGTCGGCGCGGCCTACGCCAAGGGCCTGTTCCCGCTGGTCGGCAGCGCCGGCATCACCGCCGTGCGCGTCGGCCTGGCCAGCATCCTGCTGCTGGCCTTCTGGCGTCCATGGCGCGCCCCGCTGGCGCGGGCTGATGCGATCAACGTCGCCATCTACGGCCTGATGCTGGGGATGATGAACCTGCTGATCTACGCCGCCTTCGCGCGCATCCCGATCGGGGTGGCGATCGCCATCGAGGTCATCGGTCCGCTGGCGGTGGTGGTGCTGTCCTCGCGCCACCTGCGCGACTTCGCTTGGGTGGCCTGCGCTGCTGGCGGCCTGTGGCTGCTGGCGCCGACCACCAAGAACGCGGTCGCGCTCGATCCGGTCGGCGTTGCCGCCGCGCTGGCGGCGGCCTTCTGCTGGGCCATGTACATCGTCTTCGGCAAGCGCGTCTCCACGCTCAAGGGTGGTTACGTCGTTTCCTGGGGCATGCTGGTGGCGGCGCTGTGCACGGTGCCCTTCGGCCTGGCCCAGGCCGGCAGCGCCCTGTTCTCCGCGCCCGTCCTGCTCGGCGGCCTGGTGGTGGCGGTGCTGTCGAGCATCCTGCCCTACTCGCTCGAGATGATGGCCCTGTCGCGCCTGCCGCGCCGGGTGTTCGGCATCCTGGTCAGCGCCGGTCCCGCTGTGGGCGCGCTGGCCGGATTCTTCGTGCTGGGCGAAGTGCTCACCACCGTGCAGTGGATGGCGATCGGCCTGATCGTGCTGGCCACCGGCGGCAGCGCGGCGACCGCTAACCGCAGCTGACTTACCGGCGCGCCTGCAAAAGCCGCAGGGCAAGGGATGCGGCCACCCGACGGACCGCCAAAGACAGTACGCTGGTACGGCGAGGCGGTTCAACGCCGCCATGCGGTTTTTTCAGGTGCGCTACAGCCAGCCCGCCTTCTTGAAGCGGCGATACATGTAGTAGCTGACGCCCACCATGACCGCGATCGCCAACGGATAACCGTATTTCCACTTCAGCTCGGGCATGAACTCGAAGTTCATGCCCCAGATGCCGGCAAAAGCGGTGAACACGGCGAAGATGGCGGCGTAGGCGGCGAGCTGCTTGTTGATTTCGTTCTCGTCGATCGCGACCATCGACAGCGTGACCTGAATTGCGGTGGCGATGGTGTCGCGGATGGTGTCGAGGCGGCCGGCAATGCGCAGCAGGTGGTCGTGGATGTCGCGGAAATAATCCTGGGTTTCGTAGGCCAGCGCCGGCACCCGGCCGCCGTGCAGGCGCCCGACCGCGTCCATCAGGGGAATCACGGCGTGGCGCAGCACCAGGGTGTTGCGCTTGAGATCATACAGGCGCTCGATGTTGTCGCGCTGGGCGCCGTGGCCGCCGAAGATGCGGTCCTCGATCGATTCGAGGTCGGATTCGAGCTTGTCGATGATCGGGAAATAGCGGTCGACCACGGCGTCCATCAGCGCGTACAGCACGAAGCCCGAACCCTTTTTCAGCAGGTGCGGTTCGCGTTCGGCGCGTGCGCGCACGCCGAGGAAGCCCTGGGCGGAGTCGCGCCGCACCGACAGCACGTAGTTGGGGCCGGCGAAGATCGCCACCTCCCCCGAGCACAGCTCTTCCTTGTCGAGATAGACGGTGCGCACGACGACGAACAGCGAGTCGCCGTATTCCTCGAGCTTGGGCCGCTGGTGGCCGCGCGAAGCGTCTTCCACCGCCAGCTCGTGCAGGCTGAATTCTTCCTGCATGACGGCGAGCTCCTCGGGGTCCGGGTCGCGCAGGGCGACCCAGACGAAGCAGTCGGGTTGTTTCAGGTATTCGCTGATATCCTCGACCGGGATATCGGACAGTTTCTTGCCTTCCTGGTAGGCGACGCAGTTGATCAGCATGAATTATTCGACGGTGAAGCAAGATGGCCAAGGCCATAGCTTACACCGCCGATGAGCCTCGCGGCGTGTCCCGTAGGGTGGGCACTCCGTGCCCACGCGGAACGATGCGCCGTGTTGGCAGGCTTGGGGCCGCAGTGCAGGCATCCAGACACAGCGTGGCCAAGCATGCCCCAACATTCAAACGAGGCCAACGCAGCGCCGGCTTTCGCGTGGGCACGGGGTGCCCACCCTACTGTCCGCGCCGCTGGCCAACGCCGCGCTTACTCCTCGCGTGCGCCGTCGATGCCCAGCTCGACGATCTTGCGCGTGATCGTATTGCGCCCTATCCCCAGCCGCATCGCGGCGTCGTTCTTGCGCCCGTGCGTGTGCTTCAGCGCCGTCTTGATCAGGGCCGACTCGAACTGCTTGCCGAGCGTGTCCATGACTTCGAACTGGCCGGCGCTGAGCATGCTGGCAGCCTGCAGTTCGAGCAGGCCGATCCAGCCGTCCGGCGACGGCGGCGTCGACAGCGCGGCAGGCGCAGCGGCGCCCGGCTCCGCAGCCACCACCGGAGCGGACGATATCCCGGCCGGCTGCGCCTGAGTCAGGTCGCGCGGCAGGTCCTTGATCTCGACCGTCTGGCCCGGCGCCATCACCGTGATCCAGTTGCACAGGTTTTCCAGCTGGCGCACGTTGCCGGGCAACTCCAGGCCGCTGAGGAAGCGCATCGCGGCCTCGCTCATGCGCTTCGGTTCGACGCCCAATTGGTGTGCGCTCTGCACCAGGAAGTGGCGCGCCAGCAGCGGGATGTCCTCGCGCCGCTCGCGCAGGCTGGGCAGGCGCAGGCGGATCACGTTCAGGCGGTGGAACAGGTCTTCGCGGAACAGCCCGTCGCGCACGCGCTGCTCCAGGTTCTGGTGGGTGGCCGCGATCACGCGCACATTGGCCTTCACGGGCTGGTGGCCGCCGACGCGGTAGAAGTGGCCGTCCGACAGCACGCGCAGCAGGCGCGTCTGCAGGTCGAAGGGCATGTCGCCGATCTCGTCGAGGAACAGGGTGCCGTTCTCGGCCTGCTCGAAGCGCCCGCGCCGCATCGCCTGGGCGCCGGTAAAGGCGCCGCGTTCGTGGCCGAACAGTTCCGATTCCAGCAGGTCCTTCGGGATCGCCGCCGTGTTCAGGGCGATGAAGGGTTCGTTCGAGCGCGGGCTGTGCTTGTGCAGCGCGCGCGCGACGAGCTCCTTGCCGGTGCCCGATTCGCCGGTGATCAGGACCGTCACGTTCGACTGCGACAGGCGGCCAATCGCCCGGAACACTTCCTGCATCGCCGGCGCCAGGCCGAGGATCTCGGGCGTTTCGGCCGGCGCCGCCTCGACGCTGGCTTCGCGCAGGCTTTCCTCGAGGGCGCGGCGGATCAGGGCGACGGCCTTGTCGATGTCGAAAGGCTTGGCCAGGTAGTCGAAAGCGCCGCCCTGGAACGCGGCGACCGCCGAGTCGAGGTCGGAAAAGGCGGTGATGATGATGACCGGCAGGCCGGGATGCCTGGCCTTCACGGCCTGCAGCAGCTCGATGCCCGATTCGCCGGGCATGCGGATGTCCGACACCAGCACCTGCGGCGTCTCCGTCTCGAAGGCCGTCAGCGCGTCGCGCGCGTTGGCGAAGCTGCGCGTCTCGAGATTTTCGCGCGCCAGGGCTTTTTCCAGCACCCAGCGGATCGATGCGTCGTCGTCGACAATCCAGATTGGTTTCATGTAGTTCGTGGCTTTCCGCAATGTGGATCAAAAGCGGACACGGCATCCCGCCGCGCCACTGCACGTCTGGCTATGGCAATGGCAGCAGGATCCGGAAATCCGTCAGTCCGGGCCGGCTCTCGCACTCGATCATGCCCTGGTGCTGCTGCACGAAGGTCTGCGCCAGCGTCAATCCCAGGCCGCTGCCGCCCTCCCTGCCCGACACCAGCGGGTAGAAGATACGGTCGCGGATCTCGGGTGCGATGCCCGGTCCATTGTCAATGATATGCAAGTCTAATGCCAGCCCGTAGCGGACCTTGGCCAGGGTGACCTGGCGCGCCACCCGGGTGCGCAAAACGATCTCGGCGTCGCCCGCCGCAATCCGGCCGGCGAGGGCCTGGGCGGCGTTGTGGACGATGTTGAGCACGGCCTGGATCAGCTGCTCCTTGTCGCCGCGGAACTCGGGAATCGAGGCGTCGTAGTCGCGACGGATAGTCAAGCCGTTCGGGAATTCGGCCAGCACCAGCGAACGCACGCGCTCGCACACTTCGTGGATGTTGACGTCGCCGACGATATGGGGCTTCCGGTGCGGCGCCAGCAGGCGGTCGACCAGGGTCTGCAGGCGGTCGGCTTCCTTGATGATCACCTGGGTGTACTCTTTCAGCTCACCGAGGTGCAGCGGCGGCAGTTCCAGTTCCAGCAGCTGGGCCGCGCCGCGGATGCCGCCCAGCGGGTTCTTGATCTCGTGCGCCAGGTTGCGGATCAGTTCCTTGTTGGCCTGGCTCTGGTCGAGGAAGCGTTCCTCGCGGTCCAGCTTCAGTTGCTGCACGTTCTCGCGCAGCTCGATCAGCACCTCGCCGTTGCCCAGGCTGCTGGCGATCGAGTGCACGTGCAGGGTCTCGCGGCCCGGACGGGCCAGGGCCAGGTCCTGGCGCAGGTCGCTGTACTGGTGGGTGCGGGTCTGGTCGCACAGGGCGGCCAGCTCTTCGCCATTGCTGAACAGGGCCGTCAGCCCCTGGCGCGAGAGCCACTTGAAGGAGGCGTCGAGCATGTTCTCGGCGGCCGGGTTGGCATAGCGCACGCGGTCGTCCGCATCGACCAGCAGCACGCTGGAGGCGAGCAGTTCGAGGCCGGCAAAACGGGCCGGCTGTGCGCTGTCCGGGTTGTTCATCGGATGTTGGCGATCTCGCGCCGCAGCGCTTCGATGTTGCGCTCGGTGCGATTGATGTCCTCGCGCATCTGGCCGACGCGCTCCTGGTACTTGGCGTAGTTGCGCTCGTTGCCGTTGCGCGCAGGTTCGCCGTTGTTGAATTCGCGCTTCTGTTCGGCCAGCTTCTGCTCCTCGGCGCGCAGCTCCTCGTTGAGGATCTCGCGGCGGTCGTCGTCGCGCACGCGCTGCTGGCTGGTGTCGACGCGCGGGAAGTTGGCCGGGCTGGGGGCGGCCGTTCCGGATGCTGCGGCGGGTGCCGGGTTGACCGGACGTACGGCAGGCGGCGGGGCGCTGCGCTGCGGCGGCGCCGGGATGTAGCCCGGCAGGTCGAGCGCCTTGCAGCCGCGCTTGTTGGTGTCGGTGAACTCGACACGCCCCTGCGCGTCGACGCACTTGTAGACGACCGTCTGGGCTCCGGCCGCGCCGGCGCACATCAATCCGGCCGCCAGCGCCAGCCGGACGCCATGCCGGGTCACACTGCTTGTCATTCGCATCGTTGGAAGCTGCACGCTCATGCGTGCGAGTGGAAGTCAGCCCGAATATACCGCAATAAAAAGGAAAACGCGGGGAAAGCCTGAGGCTGTCCCCGCGTTCTTACATCAGCTTACAGCTCTTGATGCCGTAGCGCAACACTCACTTCCGATTACGACGAGTAGTACATGTCGAATTCAACCGGGTGCGGGGTCATGCGCATGCGCTGCACTTCCTGCATCTTCAGGTCGATGTAGGCGTCGATCATGGCGTCGCTGAACACCCCGCCGCGGGTCAGGAACTCGCGGTCCTTGTCCAGGGCTTCCAGCGCCTCTTCCAGCGAAGCGCAGACCGTCGGGATCAGCTTGTCTTCTTCCGGCGGCAGGTGGTACAGGTCCTTGGTCGCCGCTTCGCCCGGGTGGATCTTGTTCTGGATGCCGTCCAGGCCGGCCATCAGCAGCGCGGCGAAGCACAGGTAGACGTTGGCCAGCGGGTCCGGGAAGCGCACTTCGACGCGGCGGCCCTTCGGGTTGGCCACGTGCGGGATGCGGATCGAAGCCGAGCGGTTGCGTGCCGAGTAGGCCAGCTTGACCGGGGCTTCGTAGCCCGGCACCAGGCGCTTGTACGAGTTGGTGCCCGGGTTGGTGATCGCGTTCAGCGCCTTGGCGTGCTTGATGACGCCGCCGATGTAGTACAGCGCGGTTTCCGACAGGCCGGCATAGCCGTCGCCTGCGAACAGGTTCTTGCCGTCCTTCCAGATCGACTGGTGCACGTGCATGCCCGAGCCGTTGTCGCCGGCCATCGGCTTCGGCATGAAGGTGGCGGTCTTGCCGTAGCTGTGGGCGACGTTCCAGATCACGTACTTCATGTTCTGGGTCCAGTCGGCGCGCTCGACCAGGGTCGAGAAGCGGGTGCCGATTTCGTTCTGGCCGGCGCCGGCCACTTCGTGGTGGTGCACTTCGACCGGGATGCCGAGCGATTCGAGGATCAGGCACATTTCCGAGCGCATGTCCTGGAAGCTGTCGACCGGCGGAACCGGGAAGTAGCCGCCCTTGACGGTCGGACGGTGGCCGCTGTTGCCGCCTTCGATCTCACGGTCGGTCGACCACGAGGCCTCTTCCGATTCGATCTTCACCGAGCAGCCCGACATGTCGCTCTTCCAGCGGATCGAGTCGAAGATGAAGAATTCCGGCTCCGGGCCGAAGAAGGCGGTGTCGCCCACGCCCGAGGACTTCAGGTAGGCTTCGGCGCGCTTGGCGATCGAGCGCGGGTCGCGGTCATAGCCCTTGCCGTCCGACGGTTCGATCACGTCGCACTGCATGAACAGGGTGGTTTCTTCCATGAACGGATCGATGTTGGCGGTGCTTGGGTCCGGCATCAGGATCATGTCCGATGCTTCGATGCCCTTCCAGCCGGCGATCGACGAGCCGTCGAAAGCGTGGCCCGATTCGAACTTGTCCAGGTCGAAGTGCGACACAGGGACGGTGACGTGCTGCTCCTTGCCACGGGTATCGGCGAAACGGAAATCAACGAACTTGACTTCGTTGTCCTTCACCATCTGCATCACATCTGCTGCGGTCTTTGCCATGCGTTTCTCCTGAATGAAAAGGGTGGTGTCGACAGGCGACGGGGTCTGTGCGACCGGTCCAGCCAACGTGCGACATACTCAAGCGAAACATATGCAGGAACCATGCCAGCAGTCCGTCATGAACAAATGCGCAATCGTTCTTTGGAAACCCGTGCGTTTAACCATAAAATCTTCGGGAACACGGCTTTGCACAATGGTGCAGCCCGGCTCAAGCATTGCACCACAATGGTGCAGGCAGCACGAAGCGCACCATTTTGATGCGGTTCGCACTGTTTCGGCAAGTCCGCGCGATACTGGTGCGCCGCCATTCGACAAGGAATCCACATGAGCACGACCGAAGACATTCTCGACGCCGCCCGCAAGCGCGCACCCGGCCAGCCTTACGCCGGCGCCGTCACCCCGCAGGAAGCATACGCACTGGTACAAGGCAATCCGAACGTCAAGATCGTCGATGTGCGCACCAACGCCGAGCGCGACTGGGTGGGCCGCGTCGCCATCCCCGAAGGCCAGCACGTCGCGGTGCAATGGGCCACCTACCCGGGCGGCCAGCCGAATCCCGCATTCGGCCCGCAACTGGAACAGGTGGCCGGCAAGAACGAGGTGCTGCTCTTCCTGTGCCGCTCGGGCGTGCGCTCGCGCCACAGCGCGCGCGTGGCGACCGAGCTGGGTTACGCGAATTCCTTCGACATCCTGGAAGGCTTCGAGGGCGACCGCGACCAGGAAGGCCACCGCAAGACGGTCGGCGGCTGGTGCAAGGCGGGGCTACCCTGGGTCGGGGCGTGAGCGTGACGGCGCTGGAACGACTGCAGGCAGCGCGCCTGATGACGCTCGAGGGACGCCATGAGGAAGCTTTAAGCGAATACCTGTGGTTCCATGCGCACGCTTTGGATGAGGACCGCTCGCTGTACGGCGTGCGGCTGTCGTTCGCGCTCGGAGGCTGGGCCGAGCTGGCCGCGGTCTATCCGCCGGCGCGCGTGGCCCTGGAGGCGCAGCGCGACCGGCACGCCGCCGCCCTG
>DEKZ01000374.1:0-20004 GCA_002354135.1 Massilia sp. UBA2709
GGTGACCGACGACGGCGGCTACTTCGCATTCGAGATCGCGGCCGGCGCGCCGCTGCCGGGCGGCGCCCACCGCATCGAACTGGAACTGCCGGATGCGCGCACGCCGGAGGGCGAACCGGTGCGCGCCGCGGCCGAGGCGCTGGTTCCCGCGGCCACGGCGCGCTTCGGCATCATCAGCGACATCGACGACACGGTCCTCTGGACCAACGTGACCAACAAGCTGAACATGGCCCTGATGCTGGCCCGCACCAACGCGCACACGCGCAAGCCCTTCAAGGGCGTGGCCGCCTTCTACCGCGCGCTGCGCGACGGCGCCGGCGGCAGCGAGTCCAATCCCGTGTTCTATGTGTCGAGCAGTCCCTGGCACCTGTTCGGGCCGCTGGTCGATTTCCTGCGCATCCAGGGCATTCCGCTCGGGCCGCTGCTGCTGCGCGAGATCGGCCTGCGCGACGTGTTCAAGCTGAACCAGCACGGCAACCACAAGCTCGACAAGATCGAGCTCATCCTGCGCTTCTATCCGGACCTGCAGTTCGTGCTGATCGGCGACAGCGGCGAGCGCGATCCCGAGATCTATGCGGAGGTAGTGCGGCGCCACCCGAAGTCGGTGCGGATGATCTACATCCGCAACGTCAATCCGGATCCGGCGCGCATCGACGCGCTCGACCGCCTGATCGAGGAAGTCAGCGCCACCGGCACGCAGCTGGTGCTCGCGCCGGACAGCGTGTTCGCCGCCTCGCATGCGGCGGCGGAAGGACTGATCCTGGTCGACCGGCTGGCCTCGGTACGCCAGGACAAGCGTGAGGATGAGGGCAGGCGCGACGACAAGCCGGCGGCCGGCTGAGCGAGGGCGGGAAGCGGTTCAGGCGCGGCGCGAAGCCGCGTTGTCCTGCTGGCGGGCGTCCTGCTCGGCGTCCTGGCGAATCTCCTGATGCTCGCGCAGGCGCAGGGCTTCCCCGATCATCACCAGCACCGGTCCGTGGGCGGCGTGCAGCCCGCGCGCGAGGTCGGCCAGCGTCAGGCGTTCGATCCGCTCGTCGACGCGGCTGCAGTTCTCGACCACGACCACCGGCGTATCCATGCTGCGGCCCTGGGCCAGCAGGCGTTCGGCGGTGGCCGCGGCCTCGCGTCCGCCCATGTACTGGATCATGGTGTCGGTATGGGGCAGGGCGGGGTGGTCCGGCTGGTCCGGCGCGGTGCTGGACGTGAAGAAAGCGACACTGCGGGCAACGCCGCGCTTGGTGAGGGGCTGTTTGGTGGCGGCGGCGGCGGCCACCGCGGTGGTGATGCCGGGGACGATGTCGACCTCGATGCCCTCGAGCTCGAGCGCGCGCAATTCCTCGTCGGCGCGGCCGAACAGCATCGGGTCGCCGCCCTTCAGACGCACCACCATCTTGTACTTATGGGCGCACTCGACCAGCAGTCGGTTGATCGCCTCCTGGGCCGTGGAGCGCTGGCCGGAACGCTTGCCGACCGGGATCAGCTCGGCCTGGGCGCACAGTGCCAGCATCTCGGGCGTCACCAGCGCGTCGTAGAGCACGACCTCGGCCTGGGCCAGCAGGCGTGCGCCACGCACGGTGATCAGGTCGGCCGCACCCGGACCGGCGCCGATCAGGTAGACCTTCCCGAATGCTGCCCCGACTGCCGCCATCGAACTGCTCCTGTTATTCGCCCAGGCGAATCATACCCGCTGCGACGGTCTGGTGCGTGACTTCGTCGATCAGGATGAAGGCGCCGGTGGCGCGGATGTCGGCGTAGGCGTCGGCCGCCAGCGGCTGCTGGACGGTCAGGTTGATGCGCGCGATGTCGTTCAGCTTCAGGCCCTCGGCCGGGTTGTCGACAGCCTTGCGCTGCTGGGTATTCACGTCCAGCAGGGTGTCCACCTTCGTGACCTTGGCGGCGGTCTGGCGCGTGCCGTGCTTGATCCAGTACTTGCGGCGCAGGTCCAGCGGCTCGTCCGACATCCAGCAGACGTCGGCCACGACCTGCTTGAGCAGGGTCGCCGGGGCATCGGCGCTGGCCAGGGTGTCGCCGCGCGAGATGTCCAGGTACTCGTTCAGCAGCAGGGCGACCGACTGGCCGGCGCTGGCGCTGTGCAGGCTGCCGTCGAAGGTGACGATCTCCTTGACCGTCGCGCTCTGGCCGGACGGCTGGACCACCAGCTTGTCGCCGACCGAGACCTTGCCCGATTCGATGCGGCCCATGTAGCCGCGGAAGTCGTTGGCTTCGTGGCCGTTGTGGCGCGCCACCAGCTGGACCGGGAAGCGGAAGGGCGCAAGGTGAGAATGACTGCCGTGGGCCTCGTCGTAGACCGAGAGCGACTCCAGCAGCTCGATCAGGGTCGGCCCGTGGTACCAGGCCATGTTCTCGCTCGCCTCGACGACGTTGTCGCCCGCTAAAGCCGACAGCGGGATCGCGGTCACGTCCTTCAGGCCCAGCGAATCGGCGAACTCGCGGTAGGCGGCGACGATGCGCTCGTAGACGCCCTGGTCGTAGTTCACCAGGTCCATCTTGTTGACGGCGACGATCACGTGCTCGATCTGCAGCAGCTTGGCGATGGTCGAGTGGCGCTTGGTCTGGATGAGGAGGTCCACGCCGCCGTCTTCGCGCAGTTTCACCTTCGAGACGTCGACCAGGATGATCACGGCGTCGGCGGTCGAGGCGCCGGTCACCATGTTGCGGGTGTACTGCTCGTGGCCCGGGGTATCGGCGATGATGAACTTGCGCTTGGGCGTCGCAAAATAGCGGTAGGCCACGTCGATCGTGATGCCCTGTTCGCGCTCGGCTTCCAGGCCGTCGGTCAGCAGCGACAGGTCGATCGTGTCGCCCACGGTGCGCTTGTGCTTCGAGCGCGAGACGGCGGCCAGCTGGTCCGCGAAGATGCCCTTGCTGTCGTACAGCAGGCGGCCGATCAGCGTGCTCTTGCCGTCGTCGACGGAACCGGCGGTGATGAAGCGCAGCAGGCTGTGCTGGGTCAGGTTGTCGCTGTGGGTTTCAATGCGTGCGTTCATCAGAAATATCCTTGCTTCTTGCGTTTTTCCATCGAGGCTTCGGAGGTCTGGTCGTCCATCCGGGTCGCGCCGCGCTCGGTCACCTGGGTGACGGCGGTTTCGGCGATGATGGCTTCGACCGTGCTTGCATCCGACGAGACCGGGCAGGTGCAGGAGATGTCGCCGACGGTGCGGAAGCGCACGGTCTGGGTTTCGACAGTCTCGCCTTCCTTGGCCGGGGTCAGCGGGGTGAGCGGCACCAGCAGGCCGTTGCGCGGGATCACCTGGCGCTGGTGGGCAAAATAGATCGACGGCAGGGCCAGCTGTTCGCGGGCGATGTACTGCCAGACGTCGAGTTCGGTCCAGTTCGAGATCGGGAACACGCGCATGTTCTCGCCCGGGTGGACGCGGGTGTTATACAGGTCCCACAGTTCCGGACGCTGGGCCTTCGGGTCCCACTGGCCGAATTCGTCGCGGAAGGAGAAGATGCGCTCTTTCGCCCGGGCCTTTTCCTCGTCGCGGCGGGCGCCGCCGATGCAGGCGTCGAAGCCGTGTTCGGCGATGGTTTCCAGCAGGGTCACGGCCTGGGCCGCGTTGCGCGAATCGGTCTGCGGATTGCGCAGGCGCACGGTGCCCTTCTTGATCGAATCCTCGACCGAGCCGACGATCAGGCGTTCGCCGAGTTCGGCCACGCGCGCGTCGCGGAAGGCGATCACTTCGTCGAAGTTGTGGCCGGTGTCGATGTGCACCAGCGGGAAGGGAAACTTACCCGGACGGAACGCCTTTTCGGCCAGGCGCAGCAGCACGACCGAGTCCTTGCCGCCCGAGAACAGCAGGGCAGGGTTGCTGCACTCGGCCGCCACTTCGCGCAGGATATGGATCGCCTCGGATTCGAGGGCGTCGAGGTGGCGCGCGTTGACGTCGGCCAGCACCTTGTTGGTTTCAGAAAGATTCGTCATGAACTGTGCCTTGTATTCTCTTGAATATTGCTATTTAGCGCGTCGAACAGGACCGTCAGGGCGAGGCGGTGCAACGCCGCCATGGCGGTTCTGTTCGGCGCGTTCAGGCTGCTACGGATTTAATTCGGATCAACTTCCCATCGACCACGTGCAGGCCGCATTCTTTCGATTCCGGGTTTTCCCACCACCAGCGTCCGGCGCGCACGTCCTCGCCCGGCTGGATTGCGCGGGTGCAGGGTTCGCAGCCGATCGACGGGTAGCCGCGGTCGTGCAGGGCGTTGTAGGGCACGTCGTTGGCGCGGATGTATTCCCACACTTCCTCTTCGGACCAGTCGGCCAGCGGATTGAACTTGGTCATGAAGTGGGCCGGATCGTCTTCCTCGACGCGCAGGTCGGAACGCGTCGCCGACTGGGCGCGGCGCTGGCCGGTGATCCAGGCCTTGTTGCCGAGCAGGGCGCGGCCGAGCGGCTCGACCTTGCGCACGCGGCAGCATTCGCGGCGCATCTCGATGCTGTCGTAGAAGGCGTTCAGGCCGTTGGCGGCGACGTAGGCATCGACGGCCTCCGTCTGCGGGCGGAACAGCGCGATGTCGTAGCCGTAATGTTCCTTCACCTGCTCCAGCACGGCCAGGGTTTCCTTGTGCAGGCGGCCGGTCTCCAGAGAGAAGATGCCAATTGGCAGCTTGTTCTTCAGGATCAGGTCGGTCAGCACCATGTCTTCCGCGGCCAGGCTGGAGGCGAACACGGCCGGCGTAAAGTCGGCCACGATACGCTCGAGGATGGCGCGGGTGTCCTGCACGCGTTGCGCGAGTTCGCTCATGCTGCTGTCCTCAGATGCCGGCGCCGATGTCGCTGTGCTCGGGTTTCACGTCGCGCTCGGCGCGGCGGAACAGCGGCAGCGGCTGGTCGATGGAGGCCTGGTAGGTTTCCGAGAACACGGTCAGGCCCTTCAATGCATCAATGATCGAACGGTCCTGGCGGGTGGCATAGGCGTTGAAGCCCACGCGCGACATCGAGAACAGCTGGTCGCGCAGTACGTCGCCGATCGCGCGCAGTTCGCCGGTATAGCCCAGGCGCTTGCGCACGTTGTAGGCGATCGAGTAGCCGCGGCCGTCGCTGAATTTCGGGAAGTCGACGGCGATCACCTGGAAGCGGTCCGATTCACCCTTCAGGCTTTCGAAGCGCTCGTCGGCGGCGATCCATACGCCGAGGTCGGCGCGCGCCGACAGGGTGTCCTTTTGCGCCAGCCAGACGCCCAGCGGGACGATGACCTTGCCTTCAGGGACGACCACGCTCTCGGGCGCTTCGCCTTCTTCGAGACGCAGCACGCGCCAGTCGTCGACCACCACTTCGCGGCCGCGGATGATTTGTTCGTGGACTACTTCAAGCATGGTCTTCCCCAACCAGTTCGCCCGCCGGGATCGGCGTGGCATACACGTGTTCCTTGAATGGCGTAAGCCCTAAGCGCTGCGCGGTCTCGGCGAAGCGCTCGCCTTCGAAACGGTTCTGCACGTAGACGTTCAGCAGGCGGCCGATCACTTCCGGCATCTGGCCGGCCGAGAACGACGGGCCGATGATCTTGCCGATGGCCGCGTTGTTGCCCTGCGCGCCGCCGATCGAGACCTGGTACCACTCGCTGCCGTCCTTGTCGACGCCCAGCACGCCGATGGAACCGACGTGGTGGTGGCCGCAGGCGTTGATGCAGCCCGAGATGTTCAGCTCGATATCGCCGATGTCGTGCTGGAAGTCGAGGTTGTCGAAACGCTCGGCAATCGCAGCGGCAATCGGGATCGACTTGGCATTCGCCAGCGAGCAGAAGTCGCCGCCCGGGCAGGAGATGATGTCGGTCAGCAGGCCGATGTTCGGCGTCGCCAGGCCTTTCGACTTGGCCAGCTGCCACAGTTCGAACAGGTCCGACTGCTTCACGTCTGCCAGCACCAGGTTCTGCTCGTGGGTCACGCGCAGTTCGCCGAAGCTGAACTTGTCGGCCAGGTCGGCAATAAAATCCATTTGCTCGGCGGTGGCGTCGCCCGGCGGCACGCCGGTTTTCTTCAGCGACAGCACGACGGCGGCATAGCCCGGCACCTTGTGCGGCTTGACGTTGCGGTTCAGCCAATTGGCGAAGGCCTTGTTGTCCGCATGCGCGGCGGTCGGATCGGTGTCATGCAGGGTCTCGTAGGCCGGCGGCTGGAAATAGGCGGCCACGCGGTCGTATTCCTCGCGGGTCAGGGTTTCCGGACCGTCCTTCAGGTCTTGCCATTCTTCCTCGACCAGGCGCGCGAATTCCTCGACACCCAGGGACTTCAGCAGGATCTTGATGCGGGCCTTGTACTTGTTGTCGCGGCGGCCGTACGAGTTGTACACGCGCATCACGGCTTCGGTATAGGTCAGCAGGTGCTGCCACGGCAGGAAGTCGCGGATCACGCTGCCGATGATCGGGGTGCGGCCCATGCCGCCGCCGGCCATGAACTTGAAGCCGACTTCGCCGTTCTCGTTCTTGACCAGGGTCAGCCCGATGTCGTGGATCGCGATGGCGGCGCGGTCCTCCACGGCGCCGTTGATCGCCACCTTGAATTTACGCGGCAGGGCGATGAACTCGGGGTGGAAGGTGCTCCACTGGCGCAGGATCTCGGCGAAAGGACGCGGATCCATGATCTCGTCGGCCGCAACGCCGGCGAACTCGTCGGTGGTAATGTTACGGATGCAATTACCCGAAGTCTGGATCGCGTGCATTTCCACCGAAGCCAGGTCGGTCAGGATGTCCGGCGTCTGCTCCAGCTCAATCCAGTTGTACTGGATGTTCTGGCGCGTCGTGAAGTGGCCATAGCCGCGGTCGTACTTGCGCGCGATGTGGGCGAACATGCGCATCTGCGCGGTCGAGAGCAGGCCATAGGGCACGGCGACGCGCAGCATGTAGGCATGGCGCTGCATGTACAGGCCGTTCTGCAGGCGCAGCGGCAGGAACTCTTCTTCGGTCAGCTCGTCGTTCAGGCGACGTTGCACCTGGTCGCGGTACTGCGCAATGCGTTCGCGGACGATGAGATGGTCGTATTGGTCGTAGCGGTACATAAGTTTCCTTGTGGTGGGACCTCGATAAACCTACTGCGCGTCGGATTCTTGGCCTGCGATGCTCGCTGTACGTTCAGTACAGCTGCGCTTCTCGGCCAACACTCCTTCCGCTCGCTACGGTTTCTCGAGGTCCTTTTAAGCTAACTGAATGGTAAGGGCGCTAGGACTTATTCCAAACTACTGACAATTTATTTGCTTATATGCGGTAGGGGCATAAGCATTCGCATAAAATAGTGACTGGCGTTTTCTCAAATCACCATAACAACAGGAATGAACCTTCATCAATTGCGCTTCGTACGCGAAGCCGTGCGCCAGAACTACAACCTGACCGACGCGGCGAAGGCCCTATTCACGTCCCAACCCGGGGTGTCGAAGGCCATCATCGAGCTGGAAGAAGAGCTCGGGGTCGACATCTTCACGCGTCACGGCAAGCGCATCCGCGGGCTGACCGAACCGGGCCGGCTGGTGCTCGCGTCGGTCGAGCTGATCATGCAGGAAATCGACAGCCTGAAACGCATCGGCAAGGAATACGCGGCCCACGACAGCGGCAGCTTCACCATCGCCACCACCCACACCCAGGCGCGCTACATGCTGCCGAAAGTAGTGCAGGCGTTCATGGGCAAGTTCCCCAAGGTGAGGTTGTCCTTATTGCAAGGAAACCCGAAGCAGATCGCCGACATGGTCAAGAACGGCCAGGCCGACCTGGCGATCGCCACCGAGTCGATCGCCGCCGTCGACGGGCTGATCACCTTGCCCTGCTACCAGTGGGAACACGTGCTGGTGGTGCCGCCGGAGCACGAACTGCTGCGCTCGAAAGCGGTGTCGCTGGAAGAAATCGCCACCTATCCCCTGATCACTTACGACGCCGCCTTCGCCGGCCGCAGCAAGATCGACCACGCTTTTTCCCTGCGCGAGCTGAAGCCGGACGTGCTGCTGGAAGCCATCGACGCCGACGTCATCAAGACCTATGTCGAACTGGGCATGGGCGTGGGCATCATCGCCGGCATGGCCTTCGACCCCGAGCGCGACCGCAACCTGCGCGCGATTCCCGTCGGCCACCTGTTCGGCATGAACGTGTCGCGCGTGGCGGTGAAGCAGGGCGCCTACCTGCGCAGCTACATCTACACCTTCATCGAGCTGCTGGCGCCCAGCCTGAACCGCAAGATGGTCGAGGCGGCGATGCGCGGCGGCGACAACTATGAGCTGTAAGAGAACATCATGAGCAATCAACAAGTAGCAAAATACTATGCCCTGCTGGGCGAAGCAGTCGAAGACATCTACCTCGAACCGGACATGGACGAGGACATCGACGACATGAGCATCCACCTCGGCAACGTCCTGGCCGGCCACACCGTGCTGGAACTGGGCTGCGGCACCGGTTACTGGACCGAAGTGGTGGCCGAGTCGGCCGCCTCGGTGCTGGCCGTGGACATCAATGCCAACCTGGTCGACATCGCGCGCGAACGCGGCATGCCGGAAGGTAAAGTCACGTTCCGCGTGGCCGACGCCCTCGACCTGCCGGAAGACATCGGGAAGTTCTCCGCGGTGCTGGTGAGCTTCCTGTGGTCGCACCTGACCAAAGGCGAGCAGGACAAACTGCTGGCGGGCCTGAAGAAACGCCTGGGCAAGGACGTGTTGCTGGTGATCCTCGACGAATCCTTCGTCGAAGGCTTCAGCGAAACCACGGCGCGTACCGACGCCGAAGGCAATACCTGGGAAATCCTGACCACGGATGACGGCGAACGCTTCGAGCTGCCCAAGAGCTACCCGGCCGACAGCGCCCTGCGCAAGCGGGTGGGCACGGTCGGCAAGGAAATCAAGATCGAGCGGATCGAGTTTTTCTGGATCCTGACCTGCCGGTTGAAATAAGCGGAACGTCGTAGGGTGGGGTCTCGACCCCACGCAGTACGCCGTTTGCATGTCGAAATGGCTGCCAACGAAAAAGGCCGATGATCATCGCATCGCTGCGAGATCATCGGCCTCGTTGTTTCGAGCGCCGCGCCGCGTGGGGTCATTGAAGCCAGTGGCTTCAATGACGAACCCCCTACGCCCGTGCGCACGTACGTGGCCGAAAAGGGCGCCCGCACTGCGCGCCCGTTTCCAACTTAGAACGAGTGACGCACACCCACCGTGAACGCGCTCGGATCCGCGCCCAGGGCAGTGGCCGGCGGGGTCACGTTGGTCGACGACGAGTTGATGCCGAACAGGCCGCGCTCGTTGTTGCGCATGGTGCCGTAGGTCGTGTAGACGTTGGTGCGCTTCGACAGCGAGTAGCTGTAGGCCACGGCCCACAGGTTGCCCTTGGCGCCGTTGTCGATTTCGTTGCGTTGCAGGTTCACGAAGAACTTGCTCGGGCCGGCGGTGTAGGCGCCGCCGACGTTGATCTGCTCGAACTTGTTGTTGTTGCCGGTCTGGTCGGCGACCAGGTAATTGCCCTTCAGGTCGAAGGCGCCGAAGGTGTAGCCGGCGCCGAAGGCGTATTCCTTGTCGTCGCCGCTGGCCAGGCGCTCGAGCTGGTGGTAGCCGGCGCCCAGGTAGAGGCCGCCGTTCTTGTATTCCAGCGCCACGCCCATCAGGTCGCCCGAAGGATCGACGCTGCGCTCGCCGGCCGAGTAGGCGGCCAGGACCGAGAAGCCCGACATCGGGTTGCTCTTGTAGTTGACCGAGTTGCTCAGGCGGCGGGTCAGGCGGTTGCTGGTGAAGGCGGACAGGTTGCTGCCGTAGAAGCCCTGGCCGAACACGTCGGAGGCGGCGGCGACCGAGGCGATCGGGCTGTATTCGCGGCCCACGGTCAGCTGGCCGAAGTTGCCTTGCAGGCCGACCACCGAGCGGCGGCCGAACAGCGAGGAGTCGGCGGCGCCGGTGTCGAGCCCGACGCCGGCTTCGATGTTGAAGATGGCTTTCAGGCCATTGCCCAGATCTTCGGTGCCGCGGAAGCCGATGCGGCTGCTCGACTGGTTGCCCGAGTTGATGACGGTGCGGCGCTTCTCGCCCGGCGCGTCGGTGTCCTCGACGGCGATCGCCGCGTCCATGACGCCGTAGATGGTGACGTTGGTCTGCGCGTGCGCGAACAGCGGGAGGGTCGTGATCAGCGCAGCGGCCAGGGCTTTGTATTGCATGAAGATCTCCAATAAGGTTCAACGAAGGATTGAGTTGGCGTGAGGCAAACTCAAGGTCGAGCGAATCTTATCGGAACAATATGTCGGCTTGATGACAAGGCGACCACGCCTTTACAGGGGCAGGCGGTAGAGCCGAAACCGGCTAAACGATATGGTCGGCGACCGGCAGCACGATGTCGATGCGCGTGCCCGGCCCATCGTCGGGGCCGATGCTGATCTCGCCCTTCAGGCCCCAGACCCGCTCGCGCATGCCGACCAGGCCGAGGGACTCGGCCTTTTCCATGTCGGCGTCGAGGATGCCGCGGCCGTCGTCGCGGATCGTGATCAGCAATTCGCTGTTGCTGCGGTAGAGGGTGAGAGTGACGCGCGTAGCCTGGGCATGGCGCGCGACATTGGTCAGCGCCTCCTGCACGATGCGGAAGATCGCGGTGCTGGCCTGGTCGTCCAGGCGCAGCTCGGCTTCGTCGGCCAGCAGCTCGCAGGCGATGCCGTGGCGCTCGACGAAGTCGTCGCGCAGGCCCTGGAGGGCAAAGAACAGGCCGCCCTCGTCGAGCGCGCGCGGGCGCAGGTTGGTGGCGATGCGGCGCAGCGAGTTGATGGCGGTGAGCAGGTTGGCGTCCATGCCGGCGATCAGGCGCAGGGAGTCGCCGGCGCCGGCGCAGGTCTCGCGCAGCAGCGTCAGGTCCATGCGCAGCGAGGCCAGCAGCTGGCCGAGGTCGTCGTGCAGCTCGCGCGAGATATGGGTGCGTTCCTCTTCGCGGATGGTCTGCAGCGCCGCCGACAACTGGCGCAGCTGGTCGTGCGAGCGCGCCAGCTTCTGCTGCACGCGCTGGCGCTCGGAGACGTCGCGCAGGATGATGGTGTAGAGCGTGACCCCGTCCTGGAAGGCGTCGGTGATCGAACCCTCGATCGGGAAGGCGTCGCCGCCGGCGCGCACGCCCATCCCGGCATAGTCGGTGGCGCGGCGCCCGGCGCGTCCGCCGCCCTGGAAATAGTCGAGCGGGCTCTGGCCGGCCTCGGACGGGGCGCGGATGAAGTTCGCCAGCGGCTGGCCGAGCATCTGGCCAACGCTGACGCCGAACATGGCCGCCGCGGCCGGGTTGGCCAGCACCACGCGGCTGAACTCGTCCGCGGAAATGATCGCCTCGCCGGCATTGTCGACGATGCGGCGGCTGTGGCGGGTCGGGGCGTCGCCGTGGCTGTCGGTATCGAGGCGGGAAACCAGGTGGCCGCCGAGGAAACCGAGCGCGAACATCGCCGCGCTGCGCCCGCGCCGGCGCGTGGAGCGCTGACGTTTCATGGTCGTTCCAGGGTGAAGCCCGCGGCGCGGGCCAGCCGTTACGATACGGCGCGAATGGCTGAATGGGTTTGAGGGGAAACAAGCAGGCGCGGGCGCCACAACGCGGCGGGAAGGGTGTTCGTAGGGTGGGCTCTCGAGCCCACGCGGTTTCACGAGCAGAACAGCCGCACAGGTGATGAAGCGCCAGTGCCTGCACCATGAGGCAGTGCTTCGGGCTCGACGCAAGAGATCAAAGGCGCACGCGTCATGGCATGAACTGTTTGTGCAGGTACACAAGCCGTGAGACAGCGTGGGCTCGAGAGCCCACCCTACGAAGAACAGTCTCTCTTACATCTGCTTGAACAGGTGCAGGAAGCTGCGGCTCACTTCCAGCTTTTCCGGACGGCCCTTGATCAGGACAAGGTGGCGGCCGCGGATGTCGCGGGTGACGCCTTCGATCGCATTCACGTTCACCAGGGTGGCGCGGTGGATCTGCCAGAACAGCGAAGGGTCGAGTTCCTCGGCCAGGTCGCGCACCGGCTTGCGGATCAAGGCCTCGAACTTCTCGGTCTGCACGCAGGTGTACTTTTCGTCCGAGCGGAAGAACAGGATCTCCTCGACCGGGATCATGCGCAGGTCCTGGCCGATGCTGGCCTGGATCCATTGCAGGTGCTTGGGCTTGGGCGCGGCGATCTTCTCGGCCAGTTGCGAGAGCATGGCGGTGACGCTGTCGTTCACGGTCGCGCCCGGCTTGCCGTTGTTCGCCTCCAGGCGCGCCTTCAGGCGTTCGACCGTCACCTTCAGGCGCTCCGGTTCGGACGGTTTGAGCACGTAGTCGACCGCGCCGCGCTCGAATGCCTCGACCGCGTACTGGTCGTAGGCGGTGACGAACACGATCTGGCTGCGTTCGCCGATCTCGCGCGCCGCTTCCATGCCGGTCTTGCCCGGCATGCGGATGTCGAGGAAGGTCAGGTCCGGCCTGCACTGGCCGACCAGCTCGACGGCTTCCTCGCCGTTCTTTGCTTCGCCCACGATCTCCAGTTCCGGCCACACCTGTTCCAGGCGCATGCGCAGCTGGTCGCGCATCAGTCTTTCGTCGTCGGCAATAATCGCGGTTGGCATGTTGTTATCCGGTCGGGAAAAGGGAGTGACAATTATTCAAGAAAACGGCCGGCAGGGCAAGGTGTCGGCGGCCCTGCCAGGGATCAACGCGATACCTGGTAGGGGACCTCGACCATGGCAATCACGCCGGTCGGGCTGTTGGCGGCGATGTGGAGCTGGCCGGCGTCGCCGTGCAGCAGGCGCAGCCGTTCGCGGATGGTCGGCAGGCCGAGGCCCGTGCCATTGCTCGGCACCACGCCGAAGCCCACGCCGTCGTCGGTGACGGTGACGCGCAGCTTGCCGTCGGCCACGTCGGCGACGATCTTCAAGGTGCCGCCCTCGGGCTTGCATTCGAGACCGTGCTTGATCGCGTTCTCGACCATCGACTGCAGCATCATCGGCGGGAAGGCGGCGTTGCGCAGGCCGTCGGGGATCTGCATGTCCACGGTCAGGCGTTCCTCCATCCGCATCTTGAGCAGGTTCAGGTAGGCGGTCACCATGTCGACCTCGCGCCCGAGGTTGGTCACCAGGGTGTTGTCGCGCATTTGCGGCAGTACGGCGCGCAGGTACTGGATCAGGCTGCGCTGCATGGCCGAGGCGCGCGGCGGATTGGTCTCGATCAGGTGCTCGACCGAGGCCAGGGTGTTGAACAGGAAGTGCGGCTCGACCTGGGCCTGCATCATCTGCATCTTTGCTTCCGAGAGCTGGCGCTGCATCGATTCGCGCTCGGCGGCGGCATTCGCCGTCCTGGTCTGCAGTTCCGCGCGCTTCTTGCCGCCGACCAGGGCCTTGGTGCCGAACAGGGCCAGCACCAGCAGCCAGACGAAGCTGGTGAACCAGGTCGAGGCCTGCTTGTGGTAACGCGACACTTTCGCTTCGGCCGCATCGTCCACCGCGCCTTCGATCGCCACCGACAATTCCTCGGCGATCTGGGGCGGCAGTTCGATGTGGACCGAGTCGCCGCTCGGATGCACGCCCTTGGGCAGGCTCGGCTCGGGTGCGGCCGGAGACGCGGGCGAGGCCGGCGAAGCAGGGGAAGCGGGGGCGGGCGGTGCAGGCGGCGCGGGTGGCGCCGGCGTTTCGGCCGTGCCCGGCTTGGGCTTGTTGCGCGGGCTGAAACGGATGCCGCTGTCGTCGATCAGGATGCTGGTCGTTTCCTTGCGGCCGCCGCGCTCGGCGCGGGGCAGGTCTTCGTCCGGCCCGGAAAACAGTTCCTCCTGGAGGATGGCGCCGGCGATCAGGGTCAGCGCGGCGAACAGGAAAAACTTCCACCACGACAGCTGCGTTACCCAGGTAGCCACCGCATCGAAGGCGCGGTAGAGCCACGACAGGATGCCGGAAAAATAGTAATGGACGGAGCTGCGGGCTTGCATGGTCGGGTGTTTATCGAATGTCATTGCGGGTGCGAGTGTACCGCGTTGCCGCAACCCGGTGCCGAAAATATTGTTGCCAGGTAATACATCGCTGCCGGCTGCCGGATGTTGGAATGTCACAACTTTACTCCCGTCCGGGCCGCGAGGCAGGTCCTATGCGACAGAGCGCAGAAACAGGCAACCGGGATGCACAAGAGGTGCCGGCGCGGCGTTGTAAGTTGCCAATAGTACATATAAAACCTGTTAATCGGAAATTTTGCGCGGTATGATGGGATAACGTCCTGGCCGCGCCAGCCCATCTTCGTTCAATGAAAGGGTATGCCGATGTCTGCCGTTCCAAAACAGTACCGCCTCGTCACTCGCAGCGATTTCGATGGACTGGTCTGCGCAGTCCTGCTCAAGCACCTGAACCTGATCGACGACATCCTGTTTGTCCACCCCAAGGACATGCAGGATGGAAAAATCGCCGTCACCGGCCGCGACATCACCACCAACCTGCCGTATGTCGGGGGCGCCCACCTGGTCTTCGATCACCATTTGTCCGAGACCATGCGCAACAGCGGTGTGCGCCCCAATCACGTGATCCAGCCGGAAGCGCCCTCGGCGGCGCGCGTGGTCTGGGAGTACTACGGCGGGACGAGCGTTTTCCCCCCCGCGTGGAACGAGATGATGGCCGCCGTCGACAAGGCCGACGCCGCCCGCTTTACGCGGGAAGAGGTGCTCGAGCCGGCCGGCTGGAACCTGCTCAACTTCCTGATGGATGCGCGCACCGGCCTGGGCCGCTTCCACGACTTCCGCATCTCGAACTACCAGTTGATGATGGCCCTGATCGAGGCCTGCCGCACCATGTCGATCGACCAGATCATGGCCTTGCCGGACGTGAAGGAGCGCACCGCGCTGTACTTCGAACACAGCGAGCGCTGCAAGGAGCAGATCCGGCGTTGCGCCAAGGTCCACCGCAACTTGGTCGTGCTCGACCTGCGCGAGGAACAAACGATCTTCGCCGGCAACCGCTTCATCATCTATGCGCTGTTCCCGGAAACGAACATCTCCATCCACGTGCTCTGGGGCCTGAAGAACCAGAACACGGTCTTCGCCACCGGCAAATCAATCCTGAACCGCACCTCGAAGACGAACATCGGCGCCCTGATGCTCGAATACGGCGGCGGCGGGCACGAGAATGCGGGCACTTGCCAGGTGTCGAACGAGATCGCGGAAGACGTGCTGGGGGCGCTGGTGCAGCGCATTACCAGCGAGGGGTGAATCCCGGCGCAGGCGTACTCACTGTCTGGTGGGCACGGGGCGCCCACCCTACGGTACTGAATCCGGAGTCGAAAACTCCCACCGTATTCTGGTGGCCCCCCTACGGCTGGCATCTGCCCTCTACGTCCAGGTACTGTAGGGTGGGCGCCCTGTGCCACCATGCCGGTGACTTGCCTGCGCCGGCCGCCCACCCTACGCCGGCAGCGGATTGCGCACCAGCTCGCGCGCCGCGTCCGGCGGCATCGGTTCGCTGAACCAGGCGCCCTGCAGGCCCTCGCAGCCGTGGGCCTTCAGGAACTCCATCTGGGAACGGGTCTCGATGGCGTCGCCGATCACCGGCATCCGCAGGTTGTGGCCGATGTCGATCAGGGTGCGCGCCATGACGCAGCCTTCGCGCGCCTCGTCGTCGGCGATCGCGTGCACCGCCTCCTTCGACAGTTTCAACTGGCCGACCGAGAGCTCGCGCAGGAAACCGAGGTCGGTCATGCCGTGGCCGAACTCGTCCACCGACAGCGTCAGGCCAAGCTGGCGCAGTTGCTCGGCCAGGTCGCGCACCTGGCCCGGGTTGCGCATCAGCGCTTCCTCGCGCAGCTCGATCTGCAGGCTGTCTGGCGCCAGCCCGTGCCTGGCCAGGCGGGTGGCGATGTTGGCGACGAAGTCCTGCTGCATGTATTCGCGCACCGATACGTTGACCGAGACCGGCACCCCGGTCACCCCGAGTTCCTTCAGGTCGCGCAGGAACAGGCAGGCCTGGTCGAGCACCCAGGCGCCGAACTGGACGATGCGTCCGTTTTCCTCGGCCTCGGGCAGGAAGGCCGCGGGCAGCAGCACGCCATGCTCGGGGTGGCGCCAGCGCAGCAGCGCCTCGAAACTCTTGACGGTGCCGGTGTGCGCGTCGATGCAGGGCTGGTACAGCATGAACAGTTCGTCGCGTTCGATCGCGTGCGCCATGCCGGCGTCGAGCTTCTGGCGGGCGTCGGTGGTCGCCTTCATGTCGCTCGAGAAAAAGTAGATCTCGTTGCGGCCGGTCGCCTTGGCGTGGTACATCGCCACGTCGGCGGCGCGCACCAGGTCGGCGGCGGTGTGGCCGTCGTGCGGATACACGGCCACACCCAGGCTGGCGCCGACCGCGATTTCCTTGTGCATGAAGGAGACCGGCTGGGTCAGGCTCTGGCGCAGGCGCTCGATCATGCGCAGGGTGAAGCGCAGCGAAGGCTGGTTGACCAGCACCATCACGAACTCGTCGCCCGACATGCGCGCCACCGTGTCGCTGTCGCGCACCGAGGCCAGCAGACGCTTGGCGACCACCTTCAGCACCACGTCGCCGGCCTCGTGGCCATGGGTGTCGTTGATGGTCTTGAAGTTGTTCAGGTCGACCAGCACGACGGCCACCAGCGACTTCTGGCGCTGCGCCAGGTGCAGGGCGTGCTCGAGCCGGTCCCACAGCAGGTTGCGGTTGGCCAGGCCGGTGAGGGCGTCGTGGTTGACCTCGTGCTCGAGGTGGGCCGTGCGCTGCTGGGAAGCGGTCACGTCGACGATGATGCCGATGAAGTGGGTGGCGACGCCGTGTTCGTCGCTGACGGGCGTGATGCTCAGGTCGTTCCAGAACAGTTCGCCGTTCTTGCGCAGGTTGCGCATCACCACGTGCACCGGCTGGCGGGCGGCCAGCGCCTGGCGCCCCCGGGTGCGCTCGCCCGTGTCCATGCCGGGCACCGCCATGAAGCGCGAATCGCGTCCGATCACTTCGTCGGCGCGGTAGCCGGTGATGCGCTCGAAGGCCGGGTTGACGTATTCGATCGGGCTGTCGCCGCCGTCGATGCGGGTGATGACGATGCCGTTGCTGGCCGCATGCAGGGCCCGTTCGCGCAAACGCAGTTCGCGTTCCTGCTTGCGCAGGCGCGTGATGTCCAGGCCCATGCCGAACAGGTAGTCCTCGCCGTCGCAGCTCAGGCGCGCGCCGCACAGCAGCATCGGGGTCTCGCGCCCGTCGCGGGCCTGGACGTCGGCCTCGACCTCGACCTCCTCGCCGTTCTCGAACACGCGGCGGATGTTGTCGGCGATCAGGGGACGGGCCTTGAGGTCGAACAGTTCGACCGCCCTGGTAGCGGCGGTCTCTTCCGTCGTCAGGCCGGTGAGGCGCTCGTGGTTGCGGTTCCACAGCACGAAGCGGCCCGCGCGGTTGATCGCATAGAAGGTGCCGGGCAGGACGTCGACGATGGTGGAGAGCGGCGTGCGCCCGACGATGACCGACTCGGGGGTATGTTCGTCCTGCACGTTATCGATCGCCGCCACCCAGGCGTGGATGGCGCCGCCGGCGGCCGCCTGGGGCAGCAGTGCGAGCTGGGCCTTGACCGTGCCGCCGGCTGCGTGGCGCAGCGCGACCTTGTTGGCCCGGCTGTGGCTGGCGACCAGGCCGCGCCAGCGCTCTTCCTTGTCTTCGGGGGCAGCGCCCAGCACCAGGACGCACATTGCTTGTCCAATTGCGCCGGAGGGAGGGAAACCCAGCAGGCGTTCGCAAGTCTCGTTCCAGGTCATGATGGTGCCGGCTTCATCGACCAGGAAGGCCGCGTTGGCGGTTGGAACGGGCACGGACTGCATGGGTGTGGACATGCTGAGCGCCTCTCACGTTGGGAGCGTTGCTGTTGGACTCGTCAAGCCGGCACGTGTTCCCGAACTTCCCGCACGGTGGCGGAAAATAAAAAAAGCCACGGCTGTGCCGTGGCTTTTTGCTTTCGCCACGGCACAGCCGCGGCTATCCTTCTTGCTGCAGAACCGCTCAGGCCGCCGCGCTTTCCTGCTTCGGCGGCAGGGCGATCTCGTTGTTCACGCTGAACTGGTAGTCCTTGAACACGTGCTCGGCCGACAGGATCTGGTAGCTGCCGTCCGCCAGCTTGTGCGTGGTGTCCTTCAGGCGGTAGGTGTAGTGGCCGCAAGTCCAGCAGTTGTAGTTGCGCATGTGCGTGCACAGGCAGGTCTTGTCCATCACCGACACCGTCTTCAGGTCCGGGTTGGCCTGCACCTCGCGGTTGTACGAGTTGATGTAGGCGCAGTTGCCGGTGGCGTCGAGCAGGTAGCCGTAGGACTCGCAGCCCGGACGGATGCCCGAGCCGATCGCCGGCGTGCTTTTCAGCATGCGCATCGGGTAGCCGGTCGGCGAGATGCCGTTGACGATGATGTCTTCCTCGCTGGCGCGGAAGTATTCCTGCTTGACGCTGTCGGGCATGCCGCATTCGTGGGTGACGGTGAAGCGGGTCGCCACCTGCACGCCGCCCACGCCTTTTTCCAGGAAGGCGACGGCGTCCGAACCGGTGAATACGCCGCCCGCCGCGATCAGCGGGATGTCGATCTGCTCGGCGCGCATGTAGGCCAGGATCTCGTCGATGATCGTGTGCAGGTCGTACTCGTTCCAGTCGAAACCGAAGCCGAGGTGGCCGCCGGCCAGCGGGCCTTCGACGATGATGTAGTCGGGCAGGCGGTTCAGCTTCGATACCTTGCGCAGGAACAGCTGCAGCGCGCGCACCGAGGACACGATGATGCCCAGCTTGGCGTCGCGGAAGCGCGGGTGGTCCTTGATCAGCTCGAACGAACCCAGGTGCAGGCCGGCCGACATGGTGATGCCGTCGATGCCTGCGTCCAGCGCCGCCGACAGGCGGGTGCGCAGGGTTTCCTTCGGCGCGTTCATGGTCAGCTTTTCCATGCAGTTCACGAAGATCAGGCCATCGCCTTTCTTCGCCGCCATGGTGGCGCCCACGTGCAGGCGGGTCGCCTCGGCCAGTCGCTCGAGGTCGAACTGCACCACGGACTTGTCCATGTTGTTGATGTTGAACTTGTAGAGCTTGGTCTTGTCCTTGACGAAGGTGGTGTCGAACTTGCGGTCCGACACGTCCGGCACCATCGCATCCGAGATGTGGCCGATACCGCCCAGGCGCGCCGCTTCCAGCGCGAGCTCGGACGTCGAGATATCCACGCCCATTCCGCCGATCATGATGGGCACATATTCCTTGTTGCCCAGACGCAGGCGGAAATCATCAACACGTTTCATTGCTATCCTTAAACTACCGATTTGCTCTCGTTCAATGTGGCGACGCCAGTATCGAATCGAGTTTAAACGGCCTCCATTCTACCCCAAGCCAGATGGCGGGGAAGGTGTGTACGGGGCGCCGCGGCAGGGCCGCGGCCCGGGGACTTCAGTCGCGGAAATTGTTGAACGCGAGCGGCAGGTCCTGCACGTCCTTGCGCAGCAGGGCCATGGCGGCCTGCAGGTCGTCGCGCTTGGCGCCGGTGACGCGCACCGATTCGCCCTGGATGCTGGCCTGCACCTTCATCTTGCTTTCCTTGATGACCTTGGTGATCTTCTTCGCGTCCTCGGTCTCGATACCGTTGCGCACCTTGATGACCTGCTTGACCTTGTCGCCGCCGATCTTCTCGACCTTGCCTTCGTCGAGGAAGCGCACGTCGACCTTACGCTTGGTCATCTTGCCCACGAGCACGTCGCGCACCTGGCCGAGCTGGAAATCGGAGTCGGCGAACAGGGTCAGTTCGCGTTCCTTCTGCTCGACCTTGGCCGAGCTGCCCTTGAAGTCGAAGCGGGTGGTGATTTCCTTGTTCGATTGCTCGACGGCGTTCTTCACTTCGACCATGTCTGCTTCGCAGACCACGTCAAACGATGGCATGGTGTTTTCCTTATTTGCTTATTAGCTGCTGAATTTACGAGTGGCGGTATTTTAACGGACAAGCTTGCAGGACGACCGTGCTTTTTGCCGGAACGACAGCTTTTGCACCCACGTTGCCTCTATAATCGACCGGTTTCCGGCCGCCTCATCAGACCGCTTCATGCATCCAGACCTGCCCATC
>DEKZ01000374.1:20021-21468 GCA_002354135.1 Massilia sp. UBA2709
GCCGGCGCGCCCCCGCCACTACCTGCGCGTCGTCGACGCCGCCCAGCTCGACCAGCTGCGCGACCATGCGCCCCTGGCCGGGGTGCCGCGCTTCGTCCTCGGCGGCGGCAGCAACGTGCTGCTGGCGCACGACGTCGAGGTCCTGGTGCTGCACATGGCCATCCCCGGGCGCGCCATCGTCGGCGAGACGGACGACGCCGTGCTGGTGCGCGCCGGCGCCGGCGAGAACTGGCACGGCTTCGTCGAATACACCCTGGAGCAGGGCCTGGGCGGGCTGGAAAACCTGTCCCTGATTCCCGGCACCGTGGGTGCGGCGCCCATCCAGAACATCGGGGCATATGGTCTCGAAATCAAGGATGTGTTCCATTCGCTCACCGTCCACGACCTGGACAGCGGCGAGCGGCGCACGCTCACCGGGCCTGACTGCCGCTTCGGCTACCGCGACAGCCTCTTCAAGCATCCCGAGGGCGCCAACCTGGTGGTGCTCGACGTCACCTTCGCGCTGCCGCGCGCCTGGCAGCCCAACCTGCGCTATGCCGAACTGGCCAACGCGCTGGCCGAGGCCGGCATCGCGGCGCCGACCCCGCGCCAGGTGAGCGACACCGTGATCGCGATCCGCCGCCGCAAGCTGCCCGACCCGGGCGAGATCGGCAACGCCGGCAGCTTCTTCAAGAATCCGGTGGTCACGCGCGCGCATTGCGCCGCACTGCTGGCGCAGTTCCCGAAGCTGGTGCACCACGCCCAGCCCGACGGCACCGAGAAACTCGCGGCCGGCTGGCTGATCGACCAGTGCGGCTGGAAGGGCCGCAGCATGGGCGCGGCCGGGGTCTATCCGAAACAGGCGCTGGTGCTGGTGAACAATGGCGGGGCCAGCGGGGCGGAAGTCATCGCGCTGGCGCAGGCGATCCAGCAGGATGTGTTCGAGCGTTTCGGCGTGCGGCTGGAGCCGGAGCCGGTGTTTGTCTGATGGTGGGCGCCCCGTGCCCACCGTGATTACGCCGCATGCCCGGCCGACGCTGCCGTAGGGTGGACGGCTACACCACTCGACGATGCGTCCACGCGCCTTGTGCGCCGCCCACGCGTTCAACGCACGCCCGCATGACCTCGACGCGCGCCGGAGCGCGTTCAACGCACGTTCGCANNCCGCGCGGGCCAGCAGGGTCTCGAGCGTATCGTCCTCGCCCGGCACGTTGGCCGCCACGCCGATCGACATCGTCACCACGCGCCGTTCCGGCGAGGGATGCGACATGCCCAGGTGCTCGAGCGAATGGCGGCAGGCCTCGGCCACGCGCACCGCGCCGTCCAGGCCGGTGTCCGGCAGCACGATGGCGAAGCGCTCGGCGCCGTAGCGCGCGACCAGGTCGGACGGGCGTTTCAACTGGCCGGTCAGCACCCCGGCCAGCTTCTTCAGGCAAAGGTCGCCGGCAGGGCGGCCGAAGCGTTGGTT
>DEKZ01000374.1:21551-21882 GCA_002354135.1 Massilia sp. UBA2709
GGGCCACGTGTTCGAAGCGGCGTCGCCCTGGCACGCCGGTCAACCCGTCCAGGCCTGCCAGCTGGTCGAGCTCGGCGTGGGCGCGGGCCAGCGCTTCCTCGCTCTCGCGCAGCAGGCGCAGGGCGACGTCACACTGTTGGCGGGCAAGATTGGCGCCGGCATGGTAGCGCAGGCGCGCCAGCAGTTCGGTGCGCGCCGGCAGGTAAGCCAGGTAATCGGTGGCGCCGGCGGCAAAGGCCGCGGCGCCGCTGCTGGCGGCGAAAGGCGTGAATGGCGACGCCGCGACCATGGAGCTGGTCCTGTCCGGCAAGGGCCAGGCCTGGAGCTGCGC
>DEKZ01000375.1 GCA_002354135.1 Massilia sp. UBA2709
CCGATACCTTCAAGGAGCTGCGCACTGCGTTTGCCGCCATGGACGAGACGCCGCATACCCTGCCTTTCGTCGACATGCACGACTTCGGCGACCAACTGGTGGAGGCCGGGTTCTCGACGCCGGTGATGGATGTCGAGCGCATCACCGTCACCTACGGCACGGCCGAGGCCCTGCTGGCGGACGTGCGGGCGATCGGCGGCAACCCGCTGGCGACGCGCCGGCGCGGCCTGGCCGGGCGCGCGGCCTGGCAAAGGATGGTCGATGCGCTGGAAGCCCAGCGCGGGGCGGACGGGAAGATTCCGCTGAGCTTCGAGGTCATCTATGGGCATGCGTTCCGGCCGGTGCCGAAGACCACGGCGGCGGGGGAGGCGATTGTGCGGTTTCAGCCGCGCAAGCCATGATGGCGTATGCGGGTGTCGCCAAGGCTGAGTACCTGGCTGGTTGAACGCGTGGACGGCNNGAGCCGTCCACCCTACGTCCTTGATCGAACGCATCGGACAGGCGCGGCTAGCCTGCATCGAAAGCATTCATGACGCCGATTACCAGTAGCGTTTCGTCAGCATTGGTGGCAATCTATTGTGCTGTGTCGCATCATATGCATGCGGCATGGCAAGGATTTTCCTTGAATAAAAATTAGCGATTTGAGTATAATCAATGACTATTTTTTCGTCCGTAGCGCCATAAACGCTGAAAAAACAGGCAAAACGGCCGGAAAAATAGAAAATTGAAAAGCAGCATCAGCAAGTTCCGCGCCCCGTCAGTGTGTTTTGCTTTGCTGGTGGCCGCGGTACGGCTAACGTCCGTCGCGTGCCATTTCCGCGTGCCGTCCGGGAGCCACTTGCGTAATGGTTTCGGAGCGGCGGCGGTTCGTTCATGGAAACGCTGACCGTTTAAAAATATTCTTATTTTGGGTGGTTGGGGACAACATGACATATGCAAAGCGACTTCACGCCATGATGCTCGGTCTCGCGGTATGGACCAGCATCCCGGCACTGGCAGCGCCGGAGATCACGGGGCGGCCGGTGGAACACCAGTTGAACATGCAGCCTCCTGTGACTGGCGTCGGCGCGGACATCTACAGCTTGCACAACCTGATGATGCTCGTCTGCCTGGTCATCTTCATCGCCGTCTTCGGCGTCATGTTCTACTCGGTGCTCAAGCACCGCAAATCCCTCGGCCACAAGCCCGCCACCTTCCACGAATCGACCGCCGTCGAAATCGCCTGGACCGTCGTTCCCTTCCTGATCGTCATCGCCATGGCGTTGCCGGCGACCAAGACCGTGATCGCGCTGAAGGACACCTCGAACGCCGACATCACCATCAAGGCCACCGGCATGCAGTGGAAGTGGGGCTACGACTACCTGAAGGGCGAAGGCGAGGGCATCAGCTTCCTGTCGAACCTGGCCACCCCCCGCAGCCAGATCGGCGAGCCGGGCATCGCCAACACCGAGCCGCGCGGCGAGAACTACCTGCTGGAAGTCGACAACGAGATGGTGGTCCCGGTGGGCAAGAAGATCCGCATGGTGTTCACCGCCAACGACGTCATCCACGCCTGGACCATTCCGGCCTTCGCCATCAAGCAGGACGCGATTCCGGGCTTCGTGCGCGACGGCTGGTTCAAGGCCGACAAGGTCGGCGTCTACCGCGGCAACTGCGTCGAGCTGTGCGGCAAGGACCACGCCTTCATGCCGATCGTGGTGCGCGTCGTCTCCGCCGAGGACTATACTGCCTGGGTCGCCGGCGAGAAGAAGAAAATGGCCGCGCTGGCCGACGATCCGAACAAGGTCTGGACCATCGACGAACTCAAGACCAAGGGTGAAGCCGTGTATGCCGCCAACTGCGTCGCCTGCCACCAGGCCAACGGCAAGGGCATCCCGAATGCCTTCGCGCCGCTCGACGGTTCGCAAGTCGTGAACGGCGAGAAGGGCCACCAGATCGACGTCCTGCTGCATGGCCAGGACACGCCGGCCTACCCGGGCGCGATGCCGCCCTGGCAGCAGCTGTCCGACACGGACATCGCCGCCGTCATCACCTATACCCGCAATACCTGGTCGAACAAGGCCGCGGAAAACATCGTTCAACCGGCCGAGGTTCTGGCTGCACGTAGCAAGCAATGAGATCCCAGGATACTGACATGACTACCCGCACTCTCGATCACGCCCACGACGATCAGCACGGCCACGCGCACGATCACGACCACGCGCACGATCACCCGCACGGCCTGCGGCGCTGGCTGTTCGCCACCAACCACAAGGACATCGGCACCCTCTACCTGTGGTTCTCGTTCATCATGCTGCTCTCGGGCGGCGTGCTGGCCCTGATGATCCGCACCGAGCTGTTCCAGCCGGGCCTGCAGTTCTTCCGCCCCGAGTTCTTCAACCAGCTGACCACCATGCACGGCCTGGTGATGGTGTTCGGCGCGATCATGCCCGCCTTCGTCGGCTTCGCCAACTGGATGATCCCGCTGCAGGTGGGCGCCTCCGACATGGCGTTCGCGCGCATGAACAACTTCTCGTTCTGGCTGCTGCCGCCGGCCGCGATCCTGCTGGCGGGCTCGTTCTTCTCGCCGGGCGGCGCCACCGCTGCCGGTTGGACCTTGTATGCACCGCTGTCGACCCAGATGGGCCCGGGCATGGACATGGCGATCTTCGCCATGCACATCATGGGCGCCTCGTCGATCATGGGTTCGATCAACATCATCGTCACCATCCTGAACATGCGCGCGCCGGGCATGACCCTGATGAAGATGCCGATGTTCTGCTGGACCTGGCTGATCACCGCCTTCCTGCTGATCGCCGTGATGCCGGTGCTGGCTGGCGCCATCACCATGACCCTGACCGACCGCCACTTCGGCACCTCCTTCTTCAACGCGGCCGGCGGCGGCGACCCGGTCATGTACCAGCACATCTTCTGGTTCTTCGGCCACCCCGAGGTCTACATCATGATCCTGCCGGCCTTCGGCATCGTCTCGCAGATCATCCCGGCCTTTGCCCGCAAGCCCCTGTTCGGCTACGCCTCGATGGTCTACGCGACCGCGTCGATCGCCGTGCTCTCGTTCATCGTCTGGGCCCACCACATGTTCACCACCGGCATGCCGGTGACCAGCCAGCTGTTCTTCATGTACGCCACCATGCTGATCGCGGTGCCGACCGGCGTGAAGGTGTTCAACTGGGTCGCCACCATGTGGCGCGGCTCGATGACCTTCGAAACCCCGATGCTGTTCGCGGTCGGCTTCATCTTCGTGTTCACCATGGGCGGCTTCACCGGCCTGATCCTGGCCGTGACCCCGATCGACATCCAGGTCCACGACACCTATTACGTGGTGGCCCACTTCCACTACGTGCTGGTGGCCGGCTCGCTGTTCGCGCTGTTCGCCGGCTTCTACTACTGGGCGCCGAAGTGGACCGGCCACATGTATCCGGAAGGCCGCGGCAAGTGGCACTTCTGGCTGTCGCTGATCACGTTCAACATCACCTTCTTCCCGATGCACTTCCTGGGCCTGGCGGGCATGCCGCGCCGCTACGCCGACTACGCGACCCAGTTCACCGACTTCAACATGATCGTGTCGGTGGGCGCCTTCGGCTTCGGCCTGTCGCAGGTCTACTTCCTGTTCGCGGTGGTGCTGCCGACCATCCGCGGCGGCGCCAAGGCCGAAGCGAAACCATGGGAAGGCGCGGAAGGCCTGGAGTGGACCGTGCCGAGCCCGGCGCCGTTCCACACCTTCGAAACCCCGCCGCTGGTGAAGTGATGAACGCGCAGCGCAAACCGCCGCAGAAGGGGAACCTGCGCATCGCTTTGATCCTGCTGGCGATCGCGGCGTTCTTCTTCGCCTCGGTGATCGTCAAGCGCATCTGGCTGAGCTGACGTGGCCTACGACGAAACCACCCGCCTGCGGCTGAACCGCTCCACCTTCACCAAGCTGGTAGTGGTGGCGGTGGCGATGTTCGGCTTCGGCTATGCGCTGGTGCCGGTCTACCGCCAGATTTGCGACGTGCTCGGCATCAACGTGCTGACCCAGCAGGACGGCACGGTCGAGCGCCCGGCGAATACCCAGGTCGACCTGACGCGCAAGATCACGATCGAACTGGACGGCAATTCCCAGGGGCCATGGCGCTTCCGCCCGACCCAGCGCAGCATCGAGGTCCATCCGGGCGAGCTGGCGACCGTGGTCTACGAGGTCGTCAACACCCAGGGCAGGGCAGTCAAGGCCCAGGCGATCCCGAGCTATGCGCCGCAGTCGGCCACGCCGCACTTCAAGAAGGTCGAGTGCTTCTGCTTCCGCGAGCAGCTCATGAAGCCGAACGAAGCGCGCCAGATGCCGGTGGTATTCTTCATCGACCCGGCGCTGCCGAAGGAAGTGAAGAACATCACCCTGTCGTACACCTTCTTCGAGATCGCCGGCGCGGTCGCGGCGAAGTGATGGAAGCCCAGCCGCCGCGGCCGCAGCAGCAGGAACGCAAGGCGTCCTTCGGGGCCTCGATGAAGGCCGTGTTCTGGTCCTTCTTCGGGGTGCGCAAGCGCCGCGACTACGACCGCGACGCGGCCAACCTGAACCCGGTGCACGTCATCCTCGCCGGGCTGCTCGGGGCGCTGATCTTCATCGGCGTGCTGGTGCTGGTGGTGAAGCTGGCGGTAGCGCAGTAGTGGAGTAGTGCAGCAGAGACAACAAGATTCAAAGCAATCCAATTCAACGCATCAGAAGATTGATCTAGGAGATGAAGATGAGTGTGTCAAAAACCGCGCCGCACTATTTCGTGCCCGGCCCTTCCATGTGGCCGATGGCCGGCGGCATCTCGATGCTGGTGACGATGGCCGGCGCCTCGGGCTGGGTCAACAGCGCAGCGTGGGGACCGGCCGTCTGCCTCGCCGGCATCGTCGCGATGCTGACCGTGCTGTATTTCTGGTTCGGCGACGCCATCGGCGAATCCGAGGCGGGCCAGTACAGCGCACGCATCGACACCTCCTACCGCTGGTCGATGAGCTGGTTCATCTTCTCCGAGGTGATGTTCTTCGCCGCCTTCTTCGGCGCGCTGTTCTATGCCCGCGCGATCACCATGCCCTGGCTGGCCGACCTCGACCACAAGATCCTGTGGCCCGACTTCGCCGCCCAGTGGGGCAACACCGGCCCGGCCGGCACGGTCGAGAGCTTCAACACCATGGGACCCTTCCCGATCCCGACCATCAACACCGCGCTGCTGCTGCTGTCCGGCGTGACGCTCACCATCGCCCACCACGCGCTGCGCGCCGGCCACCGCCGCAACACCGCCGTGTTCCTGTTCGCCACCATCCTGCTGGGCGCGATCTTCATGGGTTTCCAGGCCTATGAATACATCCACGCCTACCAGGAACTGAACCTGAAGCTGACCTCGGGCATCTACGGTTCGACCTTCTTCATGCTGACCGGCTTCCACGGCTTCCACGTGACCATGGGCGCGATCATGCTGTCGGTGGTCCTGTACCGCGTGCTGCGCGGCCACTTCACGCCGGAACAGCACTTCGGTTTCGAAGGCGCGGCCTGGTATTGGCACTTCGTCGACGTCGTGTGGCTGGGCCTGTACGTCGTTGTGTACTGGTTGTAACGGCTGGTTTGCCTGAATGATGCGGCGGGGGCAGTCACCTGGGGTGGCTGTCCCCGTTTCTCTTGCAGGCCTCAGCGGATGCCGGTCGGGGTGATCCAGCCCAGCTTGTAGGAAATCAGCACGATCAGGAAGAGGGTGATGGACAGGCCGACCCGCATCGCCAGCGCCTGGACCGTGCGGTTGCTGCGGCCCTTGTCCCGCATCAGGAAGAACAGGGCCGAGCCGAGGCTGGCGATGATCAGGATGAAGGCGATGGCTACGAAGATTTTCATGGTCGCACCGAGGAATCGGGAAGGGATTCATTGTAATGCGTTTGCGGTTCCGGTTTAGGGGTATTCCTTTTTTGGCAACGGTCGTTCTCGTGGCGTTGGGGATTGCGTTGGGGAATTGGCAGGTGCGGCGGGCGGCGGAGAAGGCGGCGATTGCCCAGCAGTTGGCACAGCGTGGGGCGCAGCCGCCGGTGGTGATGGGGGATGGTGGTGGTGTGCAGGAGCACGACCGCGTGGGCACAGGTGCCCACCCTACGAAAAGCCAGGACCTGGAGTATCGGCGCGTGCGACTCACTGGCGAGTTCGTCGCGGGGTGGCCGATCTTCCTCGACAACCGGCCGCACGAGGGCAGGGCCGGATTCTATCTGGCAATGCCGTTTAAAATAGCGGGTGCGGACCGACATGTGATGGTGCTGCGCGGCTGGCTGCCGCGCGATCCGCGCGAGTACACGCGCCTTCCCCGGTTTGCCACGCCGCAGGGCAGGGTGACCATCGAGGGCGTCGCCGTCGCCTCGGCCGGCCACGTGATGCAGCTCGGCACGCCCGGCGCCCTGCAACCCGGCGCCATCGTGCAAAACCTGGAAGTGGAGGAGGCGGCGCGCGCGACCGGCCTGCGCCTGGAGCCCTTCTTCGTCCAGCAGACCGGACCGCAGGTAGCGGGCGAGACGCTCGTGCGCGACTGGCCGGTACCGTCTACCGGCATCGACAAGCACCGCGGCTATGCCGTCCAGTGGTATGCGCTGGCGGCGATGGCGGCCTTATTTTTTGTGATTACGGGATTTCGAAGTGGAAGAAAACAAGTTGAGTGAACGCGCTCCCGCCACGAACGAGCGTCAGCGCGACGCCAAACGTCGGGGACGCTGGAAGCTGCTGGCGGTGCTGCTGGTGTGCGCCGCGCCCATCATCGCCTCCTACCTGAGCTACTACGTCATCAAGCCGGAAGGGCGCACCAACTACGGCACCCTCATCGACCAGCCCAGCCATCCGATGCCGAAGCTCTCCAGCACCACACTCGACGGCCGTCCGGAAACGCTGGAGAACTATGCCGGCAAGTGGATCATGGTGAAAGTCGGCGGTGGCGATTGCGACAAGGCCTGCCAGGACCAGCTCTACGCGATGCGCCAGCTACGCACCATGCAGGGCAAGAACATGGACCGCGTCGAGCGCGTCTGGCTCGTCACCGACGCGCAGCCGATCGACACCATGCTGATCCGCATGTACGACGACATGCACATCCTGCGCGTGAAGCCCGAGGAACTGGCGAAGTGGCTGCCGGTGGAGCAGGGCGGCAAGCTGGAAGACCACATCTTCCTGGTCGACCCGCGCAGCAACCTGATGATGCGCTTCCCGAAGAACCCCGAGCCCCAGCGTGTGCACAAAGACATCGCCAAGCTGCTCAGGGCCTCGGCGATCGGATAAGCCATGCACCCGTCCACCCTGTTCCAGCTGGCCCTGATGGGCCTGCTCGTGGCCAGCATTCCGCTGACCATGGTCTGGCTGTCGTCCGACGCCAACAAATACCGCAAGCTCGTGTGGGTGATGGCCTTCCTCACCTTCGACCTGATCGTGTTCGGCGGTTTTACCCGCCTGACCGACTCCGGCCTGGGCTGCCCCGACTGGCCGGGCTGCTACGGCGCCGCCAATCCCTTCATCGCCCACGAACACATCGCGGCGGCCGAGGCGCTGATGCCGACCGGCCCGGTGACGAAAGTGAAAGCCTGGATCGAAATGATCCACCGCTACCTGGCGATGGGCATCGGCGTGCTGATCATGGCGCTGATGTTCCAGGCCTTCCGCCAATGGAAAAAGACCCGGCTCGACGCCTTCAAGCCGGCGATGCCGGTGGCCCTGTTCCTCTTCGTCTGCGTGCAGGGCGCCTTCGGCGCCTGGACCGTGACCATGAAGCTGCAGCCGGTCATCGTCACCATCCACCTGCTGCTGGGCATGACCCTGCTGGCGATGCTGGTCTGGCTGGGCGGGCGCGAAGACTACCTGATGAAGCCGCCCGCGCCGGTGCGCGATCTTGCCGGCTTGCGTTCCCTGCGCACGCTGGCGCTGGTGGCCGCCGTAGTCCTGGTCGTGCAGATCGCGCTCGGCGGGTGGGTGAGCACTAACTATGCAACCCTGGCCTGCGACGAATTCCCGCTCTGCGACGGCAAGCTGGTGCCGGAAATGGACTTCGAGCATGGCTTCACGCTGTGGCGCGAACTGGGCAAGACCGCCGCCGGCCACTACCTGCAGTTCTCGGCCCTGGTGGCGATCCACTGGGTGCACCGCAACTTCGCGCTCGTCGTGACGGTCGTGCTGGGCCTGGCCGCCTGGCGCGCGATGCGCCAGCCTCAACTGCGCAAGACGGGGAAGATGCTCGGCGCCGTGCTGCTTGTCCAACTGTTCACGGGTGTGGCGACGGTGTTCTTTGATTTCCCACTTGCCATTGCCGTGTTGCATAACGCCGGGGCCGCTCTCCTCGTACTGACGGTGACCATGTTAAACTACAAGGTCAAGTATCTTCTCGAAGTGTCGCAGCGCACGCCCGCGAATGCGGACGCCCCTGTGAACTCGTATCGATGACCACCCAGACCGTACTCCAACCGACCAGCCGGATCGCCCAATACTGGACGCTGACCAAGCCCCGGGTAACCCAGCTTGCCGTCTTTTGCGCCGTCATCGGCATGTTCCTGGCCACCGAAGGCTTTCCCGGCTGGCGCGCCCTGATTGCCGGCACGGCCGGCATCTGGCTGCTGGCCGGCGCCGCCTTTGCCGTGAACTGCCTGATCGAGGCCGAGATCGACGCGCGCATGGCCCGCACCGCGCGCCGCGCCACCGCGCGCGGCGAACTGACGCGCAACCAGACCCTTGTCTTTTCCGCCGTCATCGGCGGCCTCGGCATGTGGATCCTGTACGCCCTCGTCAATCCGCTGACCATGTGGCTGACCTTCTTCACCTTCGTCGGTTATGCGGTCATCTACACCATCTACCTGAAGCCGGCCACGCCGCAGAACATCGTCATCGGCGGCCTGTCGGGCGCGATGCCGCCGGCGCTGGGCTGGGCCGCGGTCGCGGGTGAGGTGCCGATGCAGGCCTGGCTGCTGGTGCTGATCATCTTCGTCTGGACCCCGCCGCACTTCTGGGCGCTGGCCATGTACCGGCGCGAAGACTACGCGCGCTCGGGCCTGCCGATGCTGCCGATCACCCACGGCATGGCCTATACCGGCCAGCAGGTCTGGCTGTATTCGCTGGCCCTGGCCGCCACGACCCTGCTGCCCTACGCCGTGCGCATGAGCGGCCTGATCTACCTGGCGGCCGCCATCGTCCTGAACGCGATCTTCCTGCGCCACGCCTGGCGCGTGCACAAGCACTACAGCGACCAGGTGGCGCGCAAGGCCTTTGCCTACTCGGTCCTCTACCTGTCGCTGCTGTTCGCGGCGCTGCTGGTCGACCATTACTTCAGGTTCTGACGATGAAAAAACTCCTGACTGCAGCGATGCTTGCCACCGCGCTGCTGGCCGCCGGCTGCGACAAACTGTCGTCGCGCCCGGCCGTTTTCCAGAATACCGACCTGACCGGGCTCGACTACGCCAAGGGTTTCTCGCTGACGGATCACACCGGCAAGCCGCGCACCCTGGCCGACTTCCGCGGCAAGCTGGTGGTGCTGTTCTTCGGCTACACCCAGTGCCCCGACGTTTGCCCGACCACGATGGCCGAGATGGCCGCCGTGATGAAGGAACTCGGCCCGTCCGCCAAGGACGTGCAGGTGCTGTTCGTCACGCTGGACCCCGAGCGCGATACCCAGGACGTGCTGGCGCACTACGTGCCGGCCTTCGACCCAAGCTTCATCGGCCTGCGCGGCACGCCGGAACAGACGGCGCAGACCGCCAAGGAGTTCAAGGTCTTCGTCTCGAAAGTGCCGGGCAGCAGCCCCGACACCTACACGGTCGACCACACGGCCGGCAGCTATGTTTTCGACAAGGAAGGCAAGCTGCGCCTGTTCATCCGCCATGGCGGCGGACCCGCGCCCATCGTCCACGACCTGCGCCAGCTGCTATGATGTAATAAGGAACCGCGCAAACCTACTGCGCGTCGGATATTTGCGCTGCGATGCTCGCTGTACTTAAGTACAGCTGCGCTTCTCCCGCAAATCTCCTTCCGCTCGCTACGGTTTTCGCGGCCCCTTAAACAACTTCAGGGACGGCATGGACTCACGCCCAGGCAGGAACTACACCCGCATCGCCACCGTCGTCCTGCTCACGCTGGGCTGCCTGTTCGTCCTGAAGCCCTTCCTGCCGGCGATCCTGTTCGCGGCCGCCGTCGTCATCTCTTCCTGGCCCCTGTACCTGCGCCTGCTCGGCGCCATGCAGGGCCGGCGCACGCTGGCGGCGCTGACGATGACGCTGTCGCTCACCCTGCTCGTCATCATCCCGCTGGCCATCGTCGCCTACAACCTGGCCGACGACGTCGCCACCACCTTCGGCCAGATACGCTATGCGCTCGAGCATGGCGAATTGCTGCCCCCGAGCTGGGTCAGAGACTTGCCCTTCCTCGGCGAAACAATCGACACCTACCTGCGCCAGCTGGTCGCCAGCCGCGAGCAGATGCTAGCCCTGGCCCAGCGCATGGTCGAACCGGCGCGGCACTGGCTGATGGCCGGCGGCATCATGCTCGGCACCGGCGTCGTGCAGATGAGCCTGGCCGCCTTCGTCAGCTTCTTCCTCTACCGCGACGGCAAGACCCTCACCGCCGTGGTCGCCGTCGCGATGGTCAAGGTGATGGGCGAGGGCGCCGAATCGGTGTCCGACACCGTCAGCCAGACCGTGCGCAGCGTCATGTACGGCCTGCTCGGCACCGCGCTGGCCCAGGCCCTGGTGGCGGCGATCGGCTTCTTCATCGCCGGCGTGCCGGCGGTGCCGCTGCTGTCGGTATTGGTGTTCCTGCTGTCGCTGATTCCGGTCGGCCCGCCCCTAGTCTGGGGCAGCGCGGCGGTCTGGCTGTTCTCCCAGGGCGAAACCGGCTGGGGCATCTTCATGGTGATCTGGGGCACGGTATTGATCAGTGGCGTCGACAACGTGGTGCGGCCCATGCTGATCAGCCGCGGCACCAGCCTGCCTTTCCTGCTCACCCTGCTGGGCGTGCTGGGCGGCGTGATCGCCTTCGGCTTCGTCGGCATGTTCATCGGCCCGGTGCTGCTGGCCGTGGGTTACTCATTGATGAGCGATTGGACCGGCACGCGCGACCCCATCGCGCGCCAGAATAATGAGCAGGTGACGGAGCCGTAGGGGGGGGGGCCCCGGCCCCCCCGCC
>DEKZ01000370.1 GCA_002354135.1 Massilia sp. UBA2709
TCGGCGCCCGATCCGGCCGGCGGGGGCGCGCGCATCGCGATGAGCGAGGCCCTGCGCCGCGCCGGCATCGAAGCGTCCGACATCGACTACATCAACCTGCACGGCACCGCGACGATCCAGAACGACGCGATGGAGTCGCGCGCCGTCGCCGAGCTGTTCGGCGACCGGGTCGCGGTCAGCTCGACCAAGCCCTTCACCGGCCATACCCTGGGCGCGGCCGGCGCGGTGGAGGCGGCCTTCTGCTGGCTGGCCATGCAGGACGATAACCTTGACGGCAAACTGCCGCCCCACCTGTGGGACGGCGAGCAGGACCCGGCGCTGCCCGCACTGAACGTGGCGGCCCCCGGGGCCCGCCTGGGACGGCCGATCCGCTATGCGTTGAGTAATTCCTTCGCCTTCGGCGGCTCGAACGCGAGCCTGGTGTTCGGGAGGACGGCATGAGCCTGCCCGAGATCCCCGACATCCATTCCCTGGTGCCGCACAGCGGCGCCATGTCGCTGCTTGACACCCTGCTGGCGGCCGACGCCGAAACGCTCAGCGCCGCGGTGACGATCCGGCCCGATTCGATGTTCTGCGCCGACGGCGCCGTGGGCGCCTGGATCGGGATCGAGTACATGGCGCAGGCAATCGCCGCCCACGCCGGTTACGTGGCGCGCCAGCGCGGCGAGCCCGTGCGCGTCGGTTTCCTGCTCGGCACTCGGCGCTATGCCTGCGCGGTGCCGGCTTTTGCGGTTGGCAGCGTATTACATATCCACGTGCAGCGCGCGCTGCAGGGCGACAATGGCCTGAGCGCGTTCGACTGCCGTATCGAAGATGGCCGCGGAGGCGCCGAACTGGCCACCGCAACCATCACGGCCTTTCAGCCCGATCATGTTGAAGAGTTTTTGCAACGGAGTTCCGAATGAGTAGTATCGACAAGAGTGTGTTGGTGACCGGATCCTCGCGCGGCATCGGCAAGGCAATCGCGCTGCGCCTGGCGCGCGACGGCTACCAGGTGGTCGTGCATTGCCGCAGTCGCCGTACCGAGGCCGATGCGGTGGCCGCCGAAATCACAGCGGCAGGCGGCGCGGCGCGTGTGCTGCAATTCGATATCGCCGAGCGCGACGCTACGGCAGCCGCGCTGGCGGCCGACATCGAGGCGCACGGCTGCTATTACGGCGTGGTTGCCAATGCCGGCGTCGCGCGCGACACCGCCTTCCCGGCCATGACCGGGGAGGAGTGGGACCAGGTGCTGGGCACCAATCTCGACGGCTTCTTCAACGTGCTCAACCCGCTGGTGATGCCGATGGTCCAGCGCCGCAAGCCTGGGCGCATCGTCACCATGGCCTCGGTGTCCGGCCTGGTGGGCAACCGTGGCCAGGTCAACTACAGCGCGGCCAAGGCCGGTATCATCGGCGCTACCAAGGCGCTGGCGCTCGAACTGGCCAAGCGTAACATCACCGTGAACTGCGTCGCCCCAGGCTTAATCGAGACCGACATGACCGAGGACCTGCCGATGGAAGAGGCGCTGAAGATGATTCCAGCGCGCCGCACGGGACGTCCGGAAGAGGTGGCCGCGGCGGTCAGCTACCTCATGTCCGACGATGCGGGTTACGTCACCCGCCAGGTGTTATCGGTGAACGGAGGCCTGGCATGAGGCGGCGCGTCGTAGTGACAGGCATGGGCGGCATCAGCCCGCTCGGCAACGACTGGACCACGATCCGCGAGCGGCTGGGCGGCTATCGCAACGCCGTGGCACGCATGGAGGACTGGTCCGACTACGAGGGCCTGAACACCCAGCTCGGCGCACCGGCGGCGCCGTTCGAATTGTCGACGCGTTACAACCGCAAGGCCACCCGTAGCATGGGTCGGGTCGCGCTGATGGGAGCCCATGCCACGGAACTGGCATTGGCCAACGCCGGCCTGCTGGACCATCCCTTGCTCAACAGCGGCAAGGTCGGTATTTCCTATGGCTCCTCGGCCGGCACGGTGAGCGCGATCCTCGACTTCGGCCGCATGCTCGACGAGCGCACCACGCGCGGCATCAACGCGACCACCTACATCAAGATGATGGCGCACACCGCGCCGGTCAACATCGGCGTGTTCTTCGGCGTCACCGGACGCGTGATCACCACGTCTTCGGCCTGCACCTCCGGCAGCCAGGGCATCGGCTACGGATATGAAGCGATCCGCGGCGGCAGCCAGACCGCGATGATCACGGGCGGCTCGGAAGAGCTGAGCGCGGTCTATGCCGCGGTGTTCGACACGCTGTTCGCCACCAGCACCCGCAACGACGACCCGGCCTCGACGCCGCGGCCGTTCGACGCCGGCCGTGACGGACTGGTCATCGGGGAGGGGGCCGGCACCCTGATCCTCGAGGAGCGCGAGCACGCACTGGCGCGCGGCGCGACGATCTACGCCGAACTGGTCGGTTTCGGGACGAATAGCGACGGTTGCCATGTGACGCAGCCGAACGCGGACACGATGAAGGTCGCGATGCAACTCGCGCTCGAGGACGCCGGGTTGGCGCCTTCGCAGATCGGCTACATCAATGCGCACGGCACCAGCACCCAGCATGGCGATTGCGCCGAAGCCGAGGCGACGGCGCAGGTGTTCGGCCCGCACGTGCCGATCAGTTCGCTCAAGAGCTATATGGGCCATACGCTCGGGGCCTGCGGCGCGCTCGAAGCCTGGATCACGATACAGATGATGCGCGAAAGCTGGTTCGCGCCCACGCTCAACCTCGACCATGCCGATCCGAAATGCGCAGGACTCGATCACATCCGGGGCGAGGGCCGGCGTATCGATTGCGAGTACGTGATGTCGAATAACTTCGCGTTCGGCGGCATCAATACCTCGCTGATCTTCAGGAAGTGCGACTGATGTGCGCGGCCGCGGACCAGCCATGACGGCGCCGCCGCTGCTGTGGCTGGCCGACGCGCGCGCACTGGATGACGAGATCCTTGCCGGCTTCGTCGCCTGGCTCGGGCCGGGCGAGCATGCGCGTTACCAGGCTTTCGCGCGGCCGCTGCGCCGGCGCCAGTTCTTGATTGGACGGATCCTGGCGCGTCAGGCGCTGGGCAGGCTGACGGGAAGGGCGGCCGACAGCCTGTGCCTGCTCGAACAAGCGGGGGCGGCTCCGGTTCTGGCGGGACAGCACCCGCTGCCGCCGCGCTTCAGCATATCGCACAGTGGTCCGTGGGTGGGGTGCGCGGCAAGCGCGCAGGGGCCGGTAGGGCTCGATATCGAGGTCATCGACCCGGGCCGTGACGTGGGTGCGCTGGCAGAACAGGCCTTCGACGCCGCCGAGTACGCATGCTGGATGCGGGAGCCGCCGGCACAGCGCGTGCCGGCGTTCTACCGCTTGTGGACCGAGAAGGAAGCCCGCTTCAAGCTCCAGGCCGAAAGCGGGGAATGCGTGCACATGCTGCACGGCGACCTGGCAGTCGCCGTGTGCCAGGACCGGCCTTTCGCCGCCCCCCCGCGGCTGGAGCTGCGCTCGCTCGCCGACAGCTGATCAATCGACGCCGAAGTCGAAGTAGCTGTTGGCTGCCTGGGCGAAGAAGCCCGCGGTGCGCATTTCTCCGGTGTACAGGACCAGCGCGTACTCGCCGCGTTCCAGCGGCTTTTCCGGGGTGATCTTGTACAGCATGAAGCCCTCGCGTGCCGCCGATTGGTCCGGCAGCGCTTCCGACTTCACCGGCACCACGCGGCTTTTGTGGATGCCGCTCGAATAGCTCATGTAGCCACCACCGGTCATGACTTCGCGGGTGCCGTTACGGCGCACTGCAAAGTTGGCCAGGGTCAGGTAGTTTGTGGCTTGGGCATTGCGTGGCACGGAGACGATGAACTCGGGCGTGCCGGTAATGCGGCGCTGCGCGTGCTCGCCGCTGAGCGAAGCATAGGTGGCCATGCCGCCGAAGCCCAGCGCGCGCGCCGCGGTGCGGTGCTGCGGAATGATGTATTGCATGGTGCTACTCTTGCCGTCGAGGATCATCGTGATCTCTTCCGGGTTGTAGCCGCCCGCGGCCTTGGCGCGCGGCGCAGCTGAGGTCTTGTCGCCGGTCCCGCCGGCTTGCAGCATCGCCTTGAGCACGTTCGGCGTGGCGCCCTTCGCCTTCAGTGCGATCAGGGCGTTGGCCGAGGTGTCGAAGCGTCCACGGCCGTTCTCGATCGCCTCGAGCACGACTTCTTCCGGCATGCCGGCTTCGAGCAGTTTGATCACGTCCGCGTTCGTGATCTGAGCCGCAAGTGCCCCTTGTGCCAATACGGTGCTTGCGAGCACGGCTGCGAGAAGGTGGTGGATTCGTTTCATGGTAAGGGGTCCAAGTCTTTCTTTGTGTGAAAAGTGTTGTTAAGTGTATCAGCCCGAATTGCTTTTTTGCAAGATATTGCATCATTCTACACGCGCCATATTTACAACACAGAAAGCAATATTAATTCCTGAAAGAAATTTGCTGTTTTATAATTTCATGTTTATTTCGTTGCAGGCTGCTGTACCTTATGGCAAAGAAGTGCGTTGGAAAAATGGGGCTCTACGCAGCGGCGGCTGGTTTTCTGCTGATGGCCCTAAGCGGCTGCGGTACGCTGTCGCGCATGGAGCTCGACGCCGATGAAACGCCGGCCCGCCGTCTTGCCCTGAGCGGCGACCTGAAGGCTGAGGTCGATTCGCTCGCGCAACCCCTGATCGACCGGAAAGAGACCACCGGCATGGTCGTGGGTGTCCTGCGCGCCGACGGCAGCGAACATTTCTATGGCTACGGCGTGACGGCCCGCGATGGGGGCCGTCCCGACGGTAATACTTTGTTTGCGGTAGGTTCGCTGAGCAAGGGTTTCCTCGGCGCCACCGCCTCGATTCTCGTGCGCGAAGGTAAGCTGGACTGGAACGACACCCTCGAAACGCTGCTGCCGCCCGGCACCGCGCTCAGCACGGACGCCAGGAAAATCACGCTGCTGGAACTGGTCACCCATACCTCGGGCCTGCCACGTCAACCCTTCACCATTGAAACGCTGCGATATTTCATCGAATATTTATTCACTGGGAAAAGCTTTTATCGGCATTTCGACAGGGATTATCTGATTAATTATCTGGCGACCTTTGAGAAAGAGAAAGGTGCAGGCACGCGGCCGCAATACTCGAACATCGGCTATGCCTTGCTGGGTTATGCGATGGAACTGCGCACCTCGGAAAAAGTTGACGCCCTGGTGCACAAGAAATTGCTGGAACCATTAAAGCTGGATCACACCGGGTATGTGCCCGAGCAGCTCCCCGGCTACGCGACGCGGGCGCTGGGGCATGCGGGCGACCAGCCGAAAATGATACGCCGCGGCCAGCCGGTGCCGGACTGGAAATTTACCGACGTGATGAGCGGATCCGCCGCCCTGTACTCGAACGCGAGCGACCTGCTCGGCTATGCCGGCGCCCACCTGCACGAGAGCGGCGACGGCGTACGCGACACGGCCCTGCGCGACACGCTGAAGGTGCATTTCGACCGGCCCAGCGAGGCCGCCGCCATGGCCTGGATCGTCGACGATATCAATGGCCACAAGATCACCTACCAGATCGGCCTCGTGGCAGGCTACACCGCCTACATCGGGATCGATGTCGCGTGCAAGACCTCGGTTGTCGTGCTGCAGAATAATTTCAACTGGACCAACCACGTCGGCCATCGCCTGCTGATGCGCATGGCGCCAGGGTGCAAGCCTGCACCGCAGCCGCTCCTGTCCGCGGCGCGCTAGCCGCGCCCCACGGCCGCGCGCGGCCAACGAACGCTAGCGCGCCACGCCCACCAGCTTGTGCACCAGTTCCGACGAGGTCGAGGCCGCGAACTTGCGCATCAGTTTCGCCCGGTGCATCTCCACCGTGCGCGGGCTGAGGTCGGTCTCGCGTGCGATTACCTTGCTGGTCTTGCCTTCCACCAGCAGCGCCGCGATCTCGCGCTCGCGCGGCGTCAGTTCCGCCGTCACGGGCCGCTTCTCGCTCACGTCCTCGAAGGTCCAGACGCCGGCGCCCAGCGGCTCGGCGGCGTTCAGCGCGCGCCCGGTCACGTGGCACCAGAACAGCTCGCCGTCGCCGCGGCGCATGATGCGCTCGTCGGAATAGCGGCCGCGCGCATTCATGATCGGCACGATGCGGTCGCCGGTGCGCAGGAATTCGTCCATCGTCGGATACAGCACCGCGAAGGACTGGCCGTCGAGCTGGCCGCGCTCGTAGCCGAACATGGCGGCCAGGGCCGCGTTGCAGGACTGGATCACACGGTTTACCGAAATGCACATGCCCACCGGCGCATGCTGGAAAATCATTTCGTAATCAATGGCGTATGATGAATTCATCTGATGCGGGTCGACTCGGGACAAGGTTGGAGCGGGCCGGTATTTCTACGGTATTGTGCTTTTGAGAAGCGTATTTTATGCTGGATTCTCTACTCTGCAGTACTCAAGGAAGCATAAAGAGCATTTGCTTAATCTATAAAAGGGACGGGTATGAACAAAGTGTATCCTGACGCGAGATCGGCGCTGGCCGGTATCGTCCAAGACGGCCAGATGATCGCCGTTGGCGGCTTCGGCCTGTGCGGCATTCCCGAGGCGCTGATCGAAGCGCTGCGCGATTCGGGCGTGAAGAACCTCACCGCGATTTCGAACAACGCGGGCGTCGACGGCTTCGGCCTCGGCCAGCTGCTGGAAACCCGCCAGATCAGGAAGATGATCGCTTCCTACGTCGGCGAAAACAAGGAGTTCGCGCGCCAGTTCCTGGCCGGCGAACTCGAACTCGAATTCACCCCGCAGGGCACCCTGGCCGAGAAGCTGCGCGCCGGCGGCGCCGGCATCCCGGCGTTCTTCACGAAAACCGGCTACGGCACCATCGTCGCCGAAGGCAAGGAAACCCGCGAGTTCGACGGCGAGCACTACGTCATGGAGCGTTCGCTGGTGCCCGACGTCTCGCTGGTCAAGGCATGGAAGGCCGACAAGGCCGGCAACCTGGTGTTCCGCAAGACCGCGCGCAACTTCAATCCGAACGTGGCCACGGCAGGCAAGGTCTGCATCGTGGAAGTCGAGGAACTGGTCGAGATCGGCGAGATCGACCCCGACCAGGTGCATACCCCGAGCATCTTCGTGCACCGCATCGTCCACAACCCGACGCCTGAAAAGCGCATCGAACAGCGCACCGTGCGCGCGAACTGATTGGAGACAGAACATGGCTTGGACTCGTGATGAAATGGCCGCGCGCGCAGCGAAGGAGCTGCAGGACGGCTTTTATGTGAACCTGGGCATCGGCCTGCCGACCCTGGTCGCCAACTACGTCCCGAACGACATCGAAGTCTTCCTGCAGTCGGAAAACGGCCTGCTCGGCATCGGCCCCTTCCCGACCGAGGAAGAAGTCGACGCCGACCTGATCAACGCCGGCAAGCAGACCGTCACCGCGCTGCCGGGCGCATCCTACTTCAGCTCGGCCGATTCCTTCGGCATGATCCGTGGCGGCAAGATCAACCTCGCCATCCTGGGCGCGATGCAGGTCTCCGAGCGCGGCGACCTGGCCAACTGGATGATCCCGGGCAAGATGGTGAAGGGCATGGGCGGCGCGATGGACCTGGTGGCCGGCGTCAAGCGCGTGGTCGTGGTGATGGAACACGTCGCCACCGCCAAGGACGGCACCACCTCCCACAAGATCCTCAAGAAGTGCGACCTGCCGCTGACCGGCGTGGGCGTGGTCGACCGCATCATCACCGACCTGGGCGTGATCGACGTCACCGAGACCGGCCTCAAGCTGGTGGAACTGGCGCCGGGCGTGAGCAAGGAGCAGGTGCTGGCGGCCACCGGCGCGGAGCTGGACGTGTCGGCGGTCTGATACCGTCGCGCCACGAAGAGGGGGACTGGATGCCAGTCCCCTTTTTTATTGCCGGCGCCGATCCCGCGGCGGCCCCGGGAAGCGACCTTACTGCCCGGCGTCCCCGATGGGCTGGCCCTGGGCCGCCGCGATCAGGCGCTTGCTCAACTCTTCATTGTCGCCGCCGAACCTGTCGCCATTGTGGAGGGTGACTGCCACGATCCCCGCATCGATGTCCATCTCGAGCTGGCTATAGAAATTCATGATGTAGCCGCCGTGGCCGACCAGGCGATGGCCGTTCACCGTGCGCACCCACTCGCCCAGGCCATACCCGGTTGCCTCGCCGCTGGGCAGCACGTGGCTGGTATTCATGCGCCTGAGGCTGGCCGGCGAGACGATTTTTCCCGCCTGTAGCGCCAGCATGAAGGCGGCAAGCTCGTCGACCGTGCTGACCATGCCGCCGCCGGCGTGCAGGTTGCTGTTGGCGATCGGCATCGCAGGCCTGGGACCGGCCTGGTAGCCGGTGACGAGCCCGGGGTGGAAGCGTTTGTCGTCACCCGGGCCGGTATGCCCCAATCCCAAGGGCTGGACGATGCGGCGGTCGAGAAAATCGAAGAATTCGCTGCCGGACACCTTCTCGACTACCTGCGCGAGCAGGTGGTAGCCCGTGTTGTTGTAGACAAACCTGGAGCCTGGCGCGAAGTCGAGGGGACGCGTGCGCGCGGGCGCAACCAGTTCCTCGAGCGTGTGCTCCAGCCTGGCGGTCGTGCGCCAGTAGCCCGAGTCCATGGTCAGGTTCGGGATGCCGCTGGTGTGCGTCAACAGGTGTTCGATCGTGACCTTGTCCCAGTGCTTGGGCGCATCCGGCAGGTAGCGCGACACCGGGGCATCGAGCGCGATTTTGCCTTCGTCCACCAGCAGCATGACGGCGGTGGCCGTGAACAGCTTGGTGGTCGAACCGATGCGAAACACGTGTTCGGGGCGGACCGACACGCCCAGCTCCACATTCGCCATCCCGTAGCCCTTGCGCAGCACCGGCTTCCCATCCTTGACGACCAGGGCGGCGACGCCGGGCAGCTCGGGCCGGAAGCGGCTCGCGATCATGGCGTCGAGCGACTGTCCGAGCGAAGGTGGGTCGTTCGGCGCTGCCATGACGGCCAGCGGAAAACAGAGCAATACGGCCAGTCGCTTCATCGGGGCCTCGGCAGGCACATTAAGGAATACGAATTGTATTCCTTAATGTAGCTAAAGAGGCAATGAGTTGTCGCAGAATGCCGCGCTCGCATGATGAAAAAAGGCGCTGGAATGCCAGCGCCCGGTGTCACTGCGGGGTTCGACGAGGCATCAGAGCTTCCAGACGTACTGGACCGGAACCCAGGCTGCCTGCGCCTTGCCGTTCACGGTTGCCGGGGTGAACTTGCATTTGGCGATCGCCACCCGGGCCGCTTCGTCGAGCGAGGCGTCGCCGCTCGATGTCAACACATTCGCCTGCGAAACCGTGCCGTCGGCTTCGACCCTGAAGCGCAGCGAGACCGTTCCTTCCGCGCGTCTGGCCAGTGCTTCCGGCGTATATTCCGGCTTGGCGCAGGTATCGAACCGCGCCAGCGCGCGGGTCGCGTTCGGGTTGGTGGCGATCGTATCGTGCGCGGCCGCCTGCGGCTGCGCCGTTTCCTGGACTGCGACCGGCGTTTGCGCACAGCCGGCGATGCAGGCCGCGGCAAGGCCGAGCACGGGAATCGCGGCTTTCCAGTTCAATGCCTGGGTGTCGGGACGTAGCAGTCGTTTGATGCGTTGCATGAGATCTCCTCCATTGGCCGCCTGGGCCAGGTCGTGGTTTGAAAACTGGCGTTTCTCCAGTTCGGAAAGCGCGAGGGCTAGGCGCCGCGGTTCGCCCAGGCTGCCGGCTGCCAGGTCGTCCGCGATGTGTTCGCGTTCGACCCGGATGCGATGCGAGATCCACCACACCGCCGGGTGATAGAAGAGCAGCGACTCGATCACGCCCTGGGCCAGGTTGACTAGGTAGTCGCAGCGCCTGACGTGCGCCAGCTCGTGGGCGAGCAGGGCTTCGAGCAACGGGGCCGGCATGCCGCTCAGCAGCGCTGCCGGCACCAGCACCACCGGCTTGAGCCAGCCGGCCGTGACCGGGCTGGCCAGCCCTTCGACCACCCGCAGCCTGACC
>DEKZ01000221.1 GCA_002354135.1 Massilia sp. UBA2709
GCCGCACGGGTGGCTGGGCCGCTGTTGCAGAAGGCCTTTGCCGTGGTTTCGGCCCTGGTCGCCATCGGCATGATCGCCAGGGCCCTGCTCTGACTTGCCTACACTGATTTCCCCACACTGAACGCACACCGTATTGGAGAACACGATGAACCTGAACCCTGTCCAGCTGTTCGACACTGAATCGTCGACTTTCACCTATATCCTGGCCGCGCCCGGCGGAACCGAAGCGGTCATCATCGACCCGGTGGAGCGCCACTGGGAACGCGACCTCAGGCATCTCGAGCGCCTGAACCTGAAGCTGCGCTTCGTGCTCGAGACCCATGCGCATGCCGACCACGTCACCTCGGCCGGGAAGCTGTGCCAGGTGACCGGCGCAACCGCGGCGGTGCCGAGCGGCTGCGGCATCGGGCCGGCGCCGGTCCAGCTCCAGGACGGCGACGTCGTGCGCTTCGGCGAGGGCGAGGAGATCGTGGTGCTGCACACGCCCGGGCACACGGCCGGCAGCATGAGCTACGTCTGGCGCGGCAACGTGTTCACCGGCGACACCCTGCTGATCGACGGCTGCGGCCGCACCGATTTCCAGAGCGGCAGCGCCGCCGCCCTCTACGACAGCGTCACGAACAAGCTGTTCACCCTGCCGGACGCGACCCGCATGTGGCCTGGCCACGACTATAAGGGGCAGGCGGTGTCGACCATCGGCTGGGAGAAGCGCCACAATGCGCGCCTTGCCGGCCGCAGCCGCGACGATTTCGTCAAGCTGATGAACGAACTCAACCTGCCGAAGCCGAAGCTGATCGACGTGGCCGTGCCGGCGAACCAGAACCTGGGCCTGCCGCACAGCGCGTAGCCCGGCACCGGCGCCGGCGCCGGCGCAATAAAAAAGCCCCTGGAATCAGGGGCTTTGCGCAGCAGCGTCGACTGGACCTGCCCGCCGCGGAGGCGACAGGCAGCCCCAAAGGCGACACGCATCCTACCTGGCCGCGGCCGCCTTCGCCCGTGCGGCGTGCAGCTTCTTGTAGCTGTCCATCAGGCGATGGTGCCGGTCCAGCCCCTCCAGCTTCATGCTGGTTGGCGTCAGGCCGAAGAAGCGCACACTGCCGTCCACCGAGCCTAGCGCCGCGTCCATGCGCGCGTTGCCGTACATGCGGCGGAAATTGACGACGTAATCGTCGAGTTCCAGCTCCTCGTCGAGCACCACTTCCAGCACCACGTTCAGCGCCTGGTAGAACAGGCGGCGCTCGACGGTGTTGTCGTTGTACTGCAGGAAGGCGCCGACCAGCTCATGCGCCTCCTCGAAGCGCTTCAGGGCGAGGTTGATGAGCAAGCGCAGCTCGAGCACGGTGAGCTGTCCCCAGTCGGTGTTCTCGTCGAACTCGATGCCGATCAGGCTGGCGATGTCGGAGTATTCGTCCAGCTCGTTGTTTTCCAGGCGATCGAGCAGGTCTGCCAGGCTGTCGTCATCGAGACGGTGCAGGTTGAGGATGTCTTCGCGGAACAGCAGCGCCTTGTTCGTGTTGTCCCAGACCAGGTCCTCGACCGGGTAGATTTCCGAGTAACCCGGCACCAGGATGCGGCAGGCGGTCGCGCCCAGCTGGTCGTAGACCGCCATGTACACTTCCTTGCCCATCTCTTCCAGGATCCCCAGCAGGGTCGCCGCTTCGTCCGCGTTCGAGTTCTCGCCGTGGCCGGAGAAATCCCACTCGACGAAATCGTAGTCGGCCCTTGCGCTGAAGAAGCGCCAGGACACCACGCCGCTGGAATCGATGAAGTGCTCGACGAAGTTATATGGCTCGGTGACGGCTTCGCTGGCGAAGGTCGGCTGGGGCAGGTCGTTCAGGCCCTCGAAGCTGCGGCCCTGCAGCAGTTCCGTCAGGCTGCGCTCGAGTGCCACCTCGAAGCTCGGATGGGCGCCGAAGGAAGCGAAGACGCCGCCGGTCTTCGGGTTCATCAGGGTCACGCACATCACCGGATACTGCCCGCCCAGCGAGGCATCCTTGACCAGCACCGGGAAGCCCTGCTCTTCCAGGCCCTTGATGCCGGCGACGATGCCTGGGTATTTCGCCAGCACCTCCTGCGGCACGTCGGGCAGGGCCAGTTCGCCCTCGAGGATTTCGCGTTTCACCGCACGTTCGAAGATCTCGGACAGGCACTGCACTTGCGCCTCGGCCAGCGTGTTACCGGCGCTCATGCCATTGCTGGCGTAGAGGTTTTCGATCAGGTTCGACGGGAAATACACCGTTTCGCCGTCCGAGTGACGCACGTAAGGCAGCGACACGATGCCGCGTTCGACGTTGCCGGAATTGGTGTCGATCAGGTGCGAACCGCGCAGCTCGCCGTCGGGGTCGTACACCTCGAGGCAGTATTCGTCGAGGATCTGCGGCGGCAGCGCATCGTCGGGACCGGGCTTGAACCAGCGCTCCTCCGGGTAATGCACGAAATCCGCGTTGGCGATCTCTTCGCCCCAGTAGGAACCGGCGTAGAAGTGGTTGTTGCTCAGGCGCTCGATGTACTCGCCCAGGGCCGAGGCCAGCGCGCTTTCCTTGGTCGCGCCCTTGCCGTTGGTGAAGCACATTGGCGAGTGCGCGTCGCGGATGTGCAGCGACCACACGTTGGGGACGATGTTGCGCCAGGAAGCGATCTCGATCTTGATGCCCCAGGACGCCAGCTTGCCCGCCATGTTGGCGATGGTTTCTTCAAGCGGCAGGTCCTTGCCCGGGATGAAGGTGCGCGCTGCGGCGTCGGGCTGCAGGGTCAGCAGGGCCTGGGCGTCGGCGTCCAGGTTTTCGACCTCTTCGATGACGAATTCCGGTCCCTGCTGCACCACCTTCTTCACGGTGCAGCGGTCGATCGAGCGCAGGATGCCCTGGCGATCCTTGTCGGAGATGTCGCTCGGGAGCTCGACCTGGATCTTGAAGATCTGGGCGTAGCGGTTTTCGGGGTCGACGATGTTGTTCTGCGAGAGGCGGATGTTCTCGGTCGGGATGTTGCGGGTGTCGCAGTACAGCTTCACGAAGTAGGCCGCGCACAGGGCCGACGAGGCCAGGAAGTAGTCGAAGGGACCGGGGGCCGAGCCGTCGCCCTTGTAGCGGATCGGCTGGTCGGCGATGACGGTGAAGTCGTCGAACTTGGCTTCGAGGCGCAGCTTGTCGAGGAAGTTGACTTTGATTTCCATGGGAATTCCAGATTGGGACGCAAAAAGATGCGCGCATTATCCGTTGTTTCGGCCGCGGGCGTAAGACGGGAATAAAAAATCCCTGTAAAAACAGGGATGTATGTTACTCCGGCATCAGCGCTCGAGCGGGTAGCCGGGCCGGCGCATGCGGAACAGCTGCTCGGGCGTGATCTCGAAATAGTCGGCCGGCCCGCCGCCGCGCAGGATGGGACGCGCGCCGGCAGTGTCGTAGATGCCTTCCTTCAGCAGGTGGCGCGCGATATGCACGCCCACCACCTCCCCCAACACCAGCCAGTTGCCGGTCGCGGCGCCGCCGACCGTCTGCAACGCGATGATCTGGGTGGCGCGGCATTCGAACGCCACCGGCGACTCCGCGACGCGCGGCGTCTTGACGACGCGCGCGGGCGCCGGGGTCAGGCCGGCGAGCACGAATTCGTCGACCTCGGCCGGCGCCGGTGCGCAGCTCAGGTTCATGGCCTCGGCCAGCGGGCGGGTAGCCAGGTTCCATACGAACTCGCCGGTCGCCTCGATGTTGTTGAGCGTGTCCTTGCGGCCCTGGCTGGAGAAGCCGATGATCGGGGGAACGTAATTAAAGGCGTTGAAAAAGCTGTAGGGCGCCAGGTTCAGGATTCCGTCCGCGCTGCGGCTGGAAATCCAGCCGATGGGGCGCGGTCCGATGATGGCATTGAAGGGGTCGTGCGGAAGCCCGTGGCCGCTGGCCGGTTCGTAGAAATGATAATCGTCGTTCACGTGGGAAGTCTGGTAAAAGCGTGGTAAAGGCGCGGACGCCGGATACGGCTGCCGCCGGGCCGCCGGCACGGCAGCCCGACGACAGGCTGTCCATTGTGCCAAACATTCCGCTTCCACGCAGTCCAGGCCGGACTTCAGTCCAGCAAGGGCGCGTCCGTCACAGCCTGCAGCTCTTCAAAGGTGAGGCCCGGCGCCATCTCGCGCACGCGCAGGCCTTCGGACGTGACATCGATCACGGCCAGGTCGGTATAGATGCGGTTCACGCAAGCCACGCCGGTAAGCGGGTAGCTGCATTCGCGTACGATCGTGCTCTCGCCCGTCTTGGTCTGGTGGTCCATCATCACGAACACCTGTTTCGCGCCGATGGCGAGATCCATCGCGCCGCCGACTGCGGGAATGGCGTCCGGCGCGCCCGTGTGCCAGTTGGCGAGATCGCCCTTTTCCGACACCTGGAAGGCGCCCAGCACGCAGATGTCGAGGTGGCCGCCGCGCATCATGGCAAACGAGTCGCCATGGTGGAAGTAGCTGCCCCCGGTGAGCAGGGTCACCGGCTGCTTGCCGGCGTTGATCAGGTCCTCGTCTTCCTCGCCGGGGCTTGGCGCCGGACCCATGCCGAGCAGGCCGTTCTCGCTGTGCACGAAGACCTCGCGGTCGGCGGGCAGGTAATTCGCGACCTTGGTCGGCAGGCCGATGCCGAGGTTCACATAAGCGCCCTCGTGGATGTCCTGGGCCACGCGCGCCGCGATCTGGTCGCGCGTGTAGTGGTGTTGAATAGTCATACGGCGCCCTCCTTCACGACGCGCTGCACAAAAATGCCAGGGGTGACGATCACTTCGGGGTCGAGTTCGCCGAGAGGCACGATCTCGGCCACTTGCGCGATGGTGACCTTGGCCGCCATCGCCATGATCGGGCCGAAGTTGCGCGCGGTCTTGCGATACACGAGGTTGCCCCAGCGGTCGCCGCGATGCGCCTTGATGAGCGCGAAGTCGGCGTGGATCGG
>DEKZ01000033.1 GCA_002354135.1 Massilia sp. UBA2709
CCCACGGCGGCCTGCTCGGCGGCGCTCTGCACGCCCTGCTGGCGCACGGTGCTTGCTGCCTGGTCGGCGGCCGGCGCGTTCTGCGGCACGTTGGCCGGGGTGGCCGGGGTGGTGGTGGGCGTACCCTGCTGGGCATGGGCGGCGGCGGCCGCGAGCAACAGGGCGAGGAAGGAAGTACGACGCATCATGGAGGCTCTTTCAATGACAGGATTTCAATCGATAATCCTATGATAGCAAAGGCCTCCCGGCGATGGACAGCCGTGCTTATGCAGTCCTCAGGCGGCCTGAGGCAGCTCAGCCGGCTCCGCGGCAGGCACGGCGTTCGCCGCTTCCGCCATGCGGCGCAGGATGTGGCCGGCGGCGATCATGCCGAAGCTGGCCGTCACCACCATGCTCGAGCCGAAGCCCGCGCAGTTCAGGCCGGTGACGCTGGAACCAACCTCGCAGGCATCGCCTTCTTCCGGATAGCGCAGCGGCTCCATCGAGAACACGGCGTCGATGTGGTACTTCTGCTTTTCGCCGCGCGAGAAACCATACTGCGCGCGCAGCAGCTTGCGCACTTTCTTGAGCAGCGGCTCCTGCTCGGTGCGGGCCAGGTCGCGCACCTCGATCTTCGTCGGATCGAGCTGGCCGCCGGCGCCGCCGATGGTGACCAGAGGCAGTTGCTGGTCGCGGCAGTACGCGATCAGGGCGGCCTTGGCCTTGACGCTGTCGATGGCGTCGACCACGTAATCGAAACCCTTGCCGGCGATCATCTGCTCGATGTTGCCCGGCTCGATGAAATCCTCGACCAGGGTGACCTTGCAGAAGGGATTGATCTGCGCGATACGCTCGCGCAGCGCCTCGATCTTCGGCATGCCGATGGTCGCCGTCAAAGCCTGGATCTGGCGGTTGATGTTCGACTCGGCCACGTTGTCGAGGTCGATCAGGGTGAGCTGGCCGACCGCGCTGCGCGCCAGCGCCTCGACCACCCAGGAGCCGACACCGCCGACGCCGATCACGCAAACGTGCGCCGCACGGAAGCGTTCTAGTGCACGCTCGCCGTACAGGCGGGCAATGCCGCCGAAACGGCGCGCGAAATCGACTTCATCGTCCAAAGTTCCTGCCGGGATGGTGTGGTTGATCGTATTCATAGCCCAGCATTTTACCGGACCGGGCTGTCACGACTTGCTCTAAAATGCAAGTCAGTCAATCAAAAAAATTTTCCTTGTCGCAAAAACGCAAATGAATGATTTCCTTCCCGATACCGCACCCGGTTTCGACCAGCCGATCGCCGTCCTCAAGCATTGTCACGGACGCATCCGCAAGCAGCTCGGCACCCTCGAACGCTTGCTCTCGCACCTGCCCGAACACGGGGCCGACGAGCAGGCGCGCCAGGCGGCCGGCGCGGTGCTGAAGTATTTCGAGAAGGCGGCCCACCTGCACCACGACGACGAGGAGCAAGACCTGATCCCGATGCTGCGCGCGGTGGCGCAAGGCGAAGACGCCGCCACCCTGCAGGCGCTGGCGCCGGTCATCCTGCAGGACCACAAGGACATGGATGCGCTCTGGCAAGACCTGCACGAGCAGCTCACCGCGATTGCCGACGGCAGCGCCAGCACGCTGTCGACGACCAACGTGCAGCGTTTCTGCCAGCGCTATACCGCGCACATGGAGCGCGAGGAAAGCACGCTGGCGCCGATGGCGCTGCGCCTGTTCTCGGGCGAACAGATGGCGCGCCTGGGCAAGGCGATGCAGCAGCGCCGCGGCATCGAGGCGCCGGCGCCGTCGATCGGCGAAGCCGTGGCCGGCCTGCGCAAGGATTACGGCCAGGCCAGCCTGAACGAGGACGATGTACTGGAAGACCCGATCCAGCAGTTCACGCGCTGGTTCGAGCAGGCCCTGAAGGCCGAGGTCAACGAGCCGAACGCCATGAACGTGGCGACGGTCGACGCCAGGGGCCGGCCGAGCTCGCGCATCGTGCTGGTCAAGCAGTTCGACGAACGCGGCTTTACCTGGTACACCAACTACGACAGCCGCAAGGCGCAGGAGCTGCGCGCCAACCCGTATGGCGCACTGCTATTCTTCTGGAGCGAACTTGAACGCCAGGTTCGCATCGAAGGTAAGGTCGAGATGACCTCGCCCGAAGAAAGCGACAAGTATTTCCACAGCAGGCCGTTAAAGAGCCGCCTGTCGGCGATCGCCTCCCAGCAGAGCGCGCCGATCGCAAACCGCGCGGCCCTGGAGCAGAACTACGAAGCGGTCGCCGCGCAAGCCGGCGACGCGCCGCCGCGCCCCGCCAACTGGGGCGGTTTCCGGCTGGTGCCCGAACGCATCGAGTTCTGGCAGGGTCGCCGCTCGCGTTTCCATGACCGCATCGTCTACGAGCGGCAGGAAGACGGAAGCTGGACTCGGCAGCGTTTGCAACCGTAAACAGGCCTCGACAAGCCGCCAGCGGCAGCAGTTTCGAGGAATACCATAGGCCGGCGCGTTACTGGCCGGCCCTCTCATCGCCGGAGGAATACGTGTTCAACGAGATGAAGCTCAGCGCCTGGACCACAGGCATGCGCAGCAAGCTGTCGCTGCCCTTGCGGGTGGAACTGTGGAATGGCGAGCATATCGACCTGTCGTCCGAAACGCCGCGCGTGACGATCCGCGTCCCGCAAGCGTCGTCGCTGCGCTACCTGCTCTCGCCCTCGCTGTACACCCTCGGACGCGCCTACGTCGAAGGCGCGATCGACGTCAAGGGCCGCGCCGCCGACATGATCCGGATCGGCAGCGAACTGGCTGCCTCGACCGGCAAGCATGAGCGCCACCTCATGCACCGGATGCGCCTGTTTTCGCCGCACACGCGCAAGAAAGACGCCGAAGCCATCCGCTACCACTACGACGTGTCCAACGACTTCTACCAGGCCTGGCTGGACCCGAACATGGTGTATTCCTGCGCCTATTTCGAGACCGGCAACGAAGACCTCGCCACGGCCCAGGTGCGCAAGATCGACCACATCCTCACCAAGATCGGCGTGCGCCCCGGGCATACCCTGCTCGACATCGGCTGCGGCTGGGGCGCGCTGGCGATCCGCGCAGCGCAGCAGTTCGGCGCGCGCGTGATCGGGGTCACGCTGTCGGAAAACCAGGCCCGGCTCGCACGCGAACGCGTGGCGGCGGCCGGGCTCGACGGACGCGTCGAGATCCGCCTGCAGGACTACCGCGACGTCACCGGCCAGTTCGACCGCATTACCAGCGTCGGCATGTTCGAGCACGTCGGCGTGCAGCACCTGCCCGAGTACTTCGCGCGCATCAACGCGCTGCTGGCCCCGGGGGGCGTGGTGATGAACCACGGCATCACCAGCACCGACGTCGAAGGCCGCTCCTCCCCGTATGGCGGCGGCGAATTCATCGACCAGTACGTGTTTCCGCACGGCGAGCTGGCGCACCTGTCGGAAGTCATCAAGACCATGCAGCAGGGCGGCCTGGAAGTGCGCGACGTCGAAAACCTGCGCCGCCACTACGCCAGGACCTGCGCAAGCTGGACCGAGAATTTCGAGAACCGGGCCGACGAGATCGCGAAGCTCACCGACCAGAAGCGCTTCCGTATCTGGCACGTGTACCTGGCCGGCTGCGCCTATGGGTTCGCCCACGACTGGATCAGCCTGTACCAGATCGTCTGCGGCAAGGCGGGGGAAGACCCGGCGCAGATTCCGTGGTCGAGGAAGTACATGTACACGTGATGCCGATGTCGTAGGGTGGGCGCCCTGTGCCCACCAGAAAATATGCAGGTCCCTGGCCGCGCACGCATCATCGCACCGTACCGGCGTTATATGGATGGGGCCGACACGATGCACGCGTCCAGGTGGGCACGGGGCGCCCACCCTACGGCTTCGCAGGCCCCGCTACTTCATGAACTGCTGGAACGTCTTCCTGAACTTCGCCACCTTCGGCGCCACCACGAAGGCGCAGTAACCCTGCATCGGATGCTGGGCGTAATAGTTCTGGTGGTATTCCTCGGCCTTGTACCAGGTTTCCGCCGGCAGCACCTGGGTCACGATCGGCGCGTCCCAGACCGCCGCCATTTCCGCCATCACCTGGCGCGCGGTGGCTTCCTGCTGGGCGTCCTGGGTGAGGATCACCGACCGGTATTGCGGCCCGACGTCGTTGCCCTGGCGGTCAGGCGTGGTCGGGTCGTGGATCGTGAAGAAGATCTGCAGGATGTCGCGGTAGCTGATGACCGACGGATCGAACTCCAGCCGCACCACTTCGGCGTGGCCGGTGGCGCCGCCGCACACCTGTTCATAGCTCGGGTTGACGACCTGCCCACCCATGTAGCCCGATTCCACCCGCGTGACGCCGCGCACCTCCAGGTAGACGGCCTCGACGCACCAGAAGCACCCGCCACCGAGGATCGCCACTTCGGTCGCTTTTTGCTCGCTCATTGCATTCCCCAATACTGTTTGTTATGACCTAACTCTAACGTAAAGCGACGCTTCGTGCAGCCGCAACACCGAGCTTGGCGGCATCGGCGGCGTCGCGATGGCATAATGAGCATGCAACTTTCCAAGGTACCGATGAACACACGCTCTCCCCGCGCCACCGAGCGCGGTTTCGACTCGGCGCATTTCCGCCAGGCGCTGTCGCAGTTCGCGACCGGGGTCACCGTCATCACGACGCGCCTGGCCGACGGCAGCTTCCGCGGCCTGACCGCCAGTTCGTTCAATTCCGTCTCGCTCGATCCGCCGCTGGTGCTGTGGAGCCTGGGCGCGCGCGCCAACAGCCTGCCGATTTTCAGCGGCAACTCGCACTACGTCATCAACGTGCTGGCGGCCGGCCAGGAAGAACTGGCCCTGCGCTTCTCGCGCCGCACCGACAACCCCTTCGATGGCGTCGACTACGCGCTCTCGCGCACCGGCCAGCCCATCCTCAAGGGCGCCGCCGCCTGGTTCGAATGCCATAACCGCAGCCGCTATCCCGAAGGCGACCACGTGATCTTCGTGGGCGAAGTCGAGGAATGCGAGGTCCACCCGCAGCCCGCGCTGCTGTTCCACGGCGGGCGCTTCGGCATCACCCCCTGAGCCCGGGCGTCCGCTGCCGCTACCTGGCCAGGAATGCGCCAGCTTCCTGGAGTTTCAGGCAAGTCGACGTCGTCCCTGCGCCCTACCATTCTCTCCACCTCAACGCCACACGTGGCACCAACATGGAGAGAAATCATGAGTAAAGTCTGGTTCATCACGGGCGCCGGCCGCGGCATCGGCGCCGACATCGCCCGCGCAGCCCTCGCTGCCGGCGACAAGGTCGTCGCCACGGGTCGGACGCTGGCGCAACTGCAGGAGACCTTCCGCGCGGCCGATCCGCAGCGACTGGCGATGGTCCAGCTCGACGTCGCCAGCGAAGCACAGGCCGCCCCGGCGATCGCCGCCGCGGTCGAGCGCTTCGGCCGCATCGACGTGCTGGTCAATAACGCCGCCTATGGCCTGCTGGGACGGCTGGAAGAGGTCACGGCGGCCGATATCGAACAGCAATTCGCGGTGAACGTCCATGGCGTCATGCACATGCTGCGTGCTGCGCTGCCGGTACTGCGGCGCCAGCGCGGCGGCCACATCATCAACGTCAGTTCGATCGCCGGCGTCACCGGCTTCAATGGTTCCTCGGTCTACTGCGCAACCAAGTTCGCGGTGGAAGGCCTGTCGGCCTCGCTCGCGCTGGAAGTGGCGCCCTTCGGGATCAAGGTCACGAGCGTCGAACCGGGCTTCTTCCGTACCGAATTCCTGGACCCGAACTCGGTACGCTATGGCGCGCATGTGATCGAGGATTACGCCGCCCACGGCAGCATCGAGCAGGCCTATGGCGCCTACAAGGGCAGGCAGCTGGGCGACCCGGCGAAGCTGGCCACCGCGGTGCTCGAGCTGGCGGGCATGGCCTCGCCGCCGCGCCGCTTCCTGGCCGGCAGCGATGCCGTCACGATGGCCGAGGCCGAACTGGAAGCGCGCCGCGGCGAGATGGCGGCCATGAAAGCGCTGTCGCTGTCGACCGACCACGCCGACTGAAGCATGGTGTATCCTGCGCTCACCATGACCGCACCGATGCCCTCTTCCGCGGGCGCGCCGGGCCTGGCGCGCCTGGCCGCCCTGCTCGCCGCCAACGCGCCCTGCGATGGCTCGTTCGCCACCTGCATTCCCGGGCTGCATGCGGTACGCGCCTCGCGTCCCAGCGAAGAGCTGGTGCACGGCCTGCACCGGCCGGCCCTGTGCATCGTCGCGCAGGGCGCCAAGACCGTGATGCTGGGCGACGAGGCCTATGACTACGACCCGTCGCGCATGCTGATCTTCTCGCTCGACCTGCCGATCGCGGCCATGATCCGGCAGGCCAGCGCCGCCGCGCCCTACCTGTCGTTCCGGCTCGACTTCGACCAGGAACGGCTGGCCGAGCTGGTTCTGAAGGCTTACCCGGAAGGCGTGCCGCTCCTGCGCGAAGGGCGCGCCGTCTATGTAGCGCAGGCCAGCGAAGCCATCGTCGACGCCGCCGCGCGCCTGCTGGCGCTGGCCGCCCAGCCCGAGGACGCTGCGCTGCTGGCCCCGCTGGTGCAGGACGAAATCGTGCTGCGCCTGCTGCGCGGTCCCTTCGGCGCACGCCTGGCCCAGCTGGGACGCGTCGAGTCGACCCGGGTCGGCCGTGTCCTGGCGTGGATCCGCGCCCATTACGACCAGCCGATGCGCATCGACGAGATGGCGGACCTGGCGCACATGAGTCCTTCCTCGCTGCACGGGCATTTCAAGTCGCTCACCTCGATGAGCCCGCTACAGTTCCAGAAGACCCTGCGCCTGCAGGAAGCACGGCGGCTCATGCTGTCCACCGGCATGGATGCCAGCCTGGCCTGCCAGCGCGTCGGCTACGTCAGCGCCTCGCAGTTCAGCCGCGAATACGCGCGCCACTTCGGCAGCGCTCCCACGCGCGACATGATGCGCCTGCGCGAGGCCGGCCTGGCGGAAGCCGTCTCGTTCTCGCAGTAGGCCCATCCTTCCTGCATGAACGCAGGCAGGAAAAATGAAAATGCCTGTCGCAGTTAGAAAAGATGCATCAGGACGTCCTTCCTATAATGCCTTGACCCCGAAGGCGCCGATGCGCGCCTTTCGCCTACAAGACCCAAAGAGACCAGGACCGATCCATGAAGCCATCCGATTCGCCGCGCAAGACCGCTTTCCACTGGGATGATCCGCTGCTGCTGAACAGCCAGCTGACCGACGAAGAACGCATGGTGCGCGACGCAGCAAGCGCCTACTGCCAGGACAAGCTGCAGCCGCGCATCCTTGAGGCCTTCCGCCACGAGACCATGGACACCTCGATCTTCCGCGAGATGGGCGAACTGGGCCTGCTGGGCCCGACCATCCCCGAACAGTACGGCGGCCCGGGCCTGAACTACGTCGCCTACGGCCTGATCGCGCGCGAAGTCGAGCGCGTCGACTCGGGCTACCGCTCGATGATGAGCGTGCAGTCGTCCCTCGTCATGGTCCCGATCTACGAGTTCGGCAACGAAGCGACGAAACAGAAATACCTGCCGAAGCTCGCCACCGGCGAATGGATCGGCTGTTTTGGTTTGACCGAGCCGAACCACGGCTCCGACCCCGGCTCGATGGTGACGCGCGCGCGCAAGGTCGACGGCGGCTATTCGCTGACCGGCTCGAAGATGTGGATCACGAATTCCCCGGTCGCCGACGTCTTCGTCGTCTGGGCCAAGGACGACGAAGGCGCGATCCGCGGTTTTGTCCTGGAAAAGGGCTGGAAAGGCCTGTCGGCCCCTGCGATCCACGGCAAGTTCGGCCTGCGCGCGTCGGTTACGGGCGAAATCGTGATGGACGAGGTGTTCTGCCCGGAAGAAAACGCCTTCCCCGAAGTGCGCGGTTTAAAAGGCCCATTCACCTGCCTGAACTCGGCCCGCTACGGCATCGCCTGGGGCGCGCTGGGTGCAGCGGAGGCCTGCTGGCACACCGCGCGCCAGTACACCATGGACCGCCACCAGTTCGGCAAGCCGCTGGCCGCGAACCAGCTGGTGCAGAAGAAGCTGGCCGACATGCAGACCGAGATCACGCTGGGCCTGCAGGGCTGCCTGCGCCTGGGGCGCATGAAGGACGAGGGCACGGCGGCGGTGGAGATCACCTCGATCATGAAGCGCAATTCCTGCGGCAAGGCGCTGGACGTGGCCCGCGTCGCGCGCGACATGCTGGGCGGTAACGGCATCTCGGACGAATTCGGCATCATCCGCCACATGGTGAATCTGGAGGTGGTCAACACCTATGAAGGCACGCACGACATCCACGCCCTGATCCTGGGCCGTGCGCAGACCGGCATCGCCGCGTTCTGACCGCCACCGGCATTCCTCGCGCGGCAACCAGGTTTTCCAATCATGGTGTGCCGCGTGGGCGTTTTGCGCCCTGAATGCGCTCTTTTCGCTTACCGATGCTTTCCCGTGGCGCGCTTTATTCGCCGGGAAATACCATTCGCCCGATAAGCGCCGGCGCCCGCCGAATAGCGGGATTACTCCCTTAATATACCGGCGCCCTGAAATAATAAGCGAAAGAATCTCCAACTCCACATAAGCGCATTTCCTCATTCTTTCCAATACCGTTATCGTGAAATGTTTATTTCACGATTTCGAAAGAAACGAATACGGAACGATAAGAAAGGCGTCGCGGCATTCGCCGATTCGCGGCTGCCGGCTGTGGGGGAATCCGCCCGAAAGCCAGCTGCAATGGGGCCTGCAGCGCGATCGGGCCGCATCGGAACGCCGCCTCGGCCCTGCCTGCGGCCGCAGGGGGATTATTCGCCTTTGGCAGTGCTGGGCAGCACCCGGAATAGCGTGGAATACACGCCCAATTCCCGGCGCTTTCGTTCATGATACAAATTTTATTGCCAATCAGCTTTTTCCGTATCGTATTGACAACGCGGCCAATTAAATCCACGCACAATAAGACAGCACATAATTTGTGCGCTACCATGTGCACAATCAATTAATTCTCTTCTAGTGTTCCACCTACCTCAAGCGCGCGGAACATGCATCCCACTGACACGTCGGCGTCGACAAACTCTCGGTCACACGGTGCGGCAGCGTTGTCGCTGGATCTCTTGCTCAGCAACCTGCCCGGCGCGGTCTACCGTTGCCTGAACGATCCCGAGTGGACCATGGAGTTCATCAGCGCCGGGGTCGAGAAGCTGACCGGCTACCCGGCGGCAGCCTTCATCGGCGAGCATCCGGTATCGTTCGCCAGCCTGATCCATCCTGACGACCGCGCCCATGTCGCGGACGACACCAACGCCGCGATCCGCGACCGCCGTTCCTACCAGCTGAGCTACCGCATCACCAACGCCGCCGGCAAGATGCGCTGGGCCTGGGAGCAAGGCGCCGCCGTCTACGACGAGCGCGGCGCCGTGGTGGCGCTGGAAGGTTTTATCGCCGACATCACCGTGCTGCGCCGTGCCGACATGCTGGCGCTGGAACAGGCTTCGCTGCTGGACAAGGCGCACGACGCCATCTTCGTGATGGACATGAGCGCCCGCATCACCTACTGGAACAAGGGCGCCGAGCGGCTGTACGGCTGGAGCGCCGAGGAAGCGCGCGGCCAGCGCATGCCCGACCTGCTGTGCGACGACCACGCCGCCTACAGCGAGGCCTGGCGCCATGCGCTCGACGAAGGCGAATGGGCGGGCGAACTGTCCCAGCACCGGCGCGACGGCTGCACCATGCAGGCCGATACGCGCTGGACCGTGGTGCCGGCCAACGCGGCGGCCGGCGTGCCGCAGAAGATCCTGGTCATCAGCACCGACATCAGCGAACGCAAGAGCAACGAAGCGCGCATCCACCGGCTGGCCTATTACGACGCGCTGACCGAACTGCCGAACCGCGCCAGCCTGCTCGACCACCTGCGCCGCGCCCTGATCGGCAGCGCGCGCACGCGCAAGTACGGGGCCCTGATGTTCTGCGACCTCGACAACTTCAAGACCCTGAACGATACCCACGGCCACGCCGCCGGCGACGTGCTGCTGCAGGCAGTGGCGCGCCGGCTCGAGCACAGCGTGCGCGAGGCCGACATGGTCGCGCGCCTGGGCGGGGACGAATTCGTGATCCTGGTGCCGCCCGAGGAAGACTCGGTCGAAGCCGCCGTGCACCAGGCCGAGACAGTGGCGGCGAAGATCGTCGCGGCCATGGGCACGCCCTTCCAGCTGGCCGACTTCATGTACGCGGTCTCGACCAGCGTGGGCGTGACCATGATCAGCGGCATGACCGATACCGTCGAATCGGCGCTGAAACAGGCCGACACCGCGATGTACCAGGCCAAGGCGGCAGGACGCAACACCTTCCGTTTCTTCGACCCGGACATGCAGGCGGCCTGGAGCGCTCGCTCGGAACTCGAGAGCGGCCTGCGGCGCGCCCTGCGCAATCACGAATTCATGCTGTACTACCAGCCCCAGCTCGACGGCAGCAGCCGCGTGATCGGCGCCGAAGCCCTGCTGCGCTGGCGCCTGCCCAACGGCGAGATGCTCTACCCGACCGAATTCATCAAGGCCGCCGAGGAAACCAGCCTGATCGTCGATATCGGACGCTGGGTGCTGGCCACCGCCTGCGCCGAGCTGGCCAGCTGGCAGCGCAACCCGGCCACGAAACACCTGTCGCTGTCGGTCAACGTCAGCGCGCGCCAGTTCGTCGAACCCGACTTCGTTCCAATGACCCAGGAGATCCTGGCGGCGACCGGCGTCGATCCGCACGGCCTCAAATTCGAACTCACCGAAACCCTGGTCGTCACCGATTTCGCGCACACGGTGCAAACCATGGAAACCCTGCGCCAGCTCGGCATCACCTTCTCGCTGGACGACTTCGGCACCGGCTATTCCTCGCTGGCCTACCTGCGCAAACTCCCGCTGGACCAGCTGAAGATCGATTACTCCTTCATGCGCGACGTCCTCACCAACGGCAACGACGCCTCCATCGTGCGCTCGATCATCGCCCTGGGCGGCAGCCTCGGCCTGCAGGTGATCGCCGAGGGCGTCGAGACCCCGGGCCAGCACGAATTCCTGTCCGAAGCCGGCTGCCACGGCTTCCAGGGCTACCTCTACGAGCGCGCGCTGAGCGGCGAACGCTTCGCGCGGTACGTGGCCGGCGTGCATTGAAAAGCGGTGGGCACGGGGCGCCCACCCTACGCATATCGTGCCGTAGAACCGTAGGGTGGGCACCCTGTGCCCACGCGTTACGGACGTGTCCTTTCTGCGTTGGCCCTGACGTATCGCTCGAAACGCCAAGCGAAAACCACGAATCGTCCGGGGCAGGCTTTGCGGGCGATACTCCCCCGCCATTGACTGCGGCACCGTGCGTAACGCGTGGGCACAAAGTGCCTACCCTACGACAGCGTGCCCGGCCACAGCCATCTTGAATGCACGGACGCAAAAAAGCCGGCAGGGCCAAGGCCGTGCCGGCTTTACGCAGCGAACGCCGCGATTGCTTAGAACTTGTAGCCGACAGCCAGCACCACGGCCACCGGGTCCAGCTTCATGTGCTGGTTCTGGCCGGTCGAGAAGTGCACGTCGGTGCGCAGGCGGCTCTTGTTCACGGTCGCGTCGACGAACCAGCGCTCGCCCAGGCTCATCGCCACGCCGACCTGGGCGGTGTAGGTGAACTTGTTGTCGATGTCGAAGGTCGTTGCCGGGCCGCCCGGGTTGGTCAGCGCGGTGAGCTTGCCCGAACCGCGTTCCTTCATGAAGTAGGCATAGGTCGCGCCCAGGCCGACGTAGGGACGGAAGGTCGCGGTCGGCTCGAAGAAGCGGTACTGCAGGAACAGGGTCGGCGGCAGCGCCTCGACGGTGCCCAGCTCGCCCGTACCCTGGATCGAGCCTGCGCCCTTGATCTTGTGCTTGTACGGGGTGCCCAGCGCTACCTCGGTCGAGATGTGGTCGGTCAGGCCGTAGGCGAAGATCAGCACCGGCTGGATGTCGCGGTCGACGGCTGCCTTGGTGAACGGCAGGGCCGGACCGGTCAGGTCGCCGCTTTCGACTTTCGGGGTCAGCTGGTTGAAGCCGAACTTCGCGGTCCACTGGCCGGCCGACTGGGCCGAGGCGCCGCTTGCGCACGCCAGCGCGGCGGCAGCCACCGCCATTTTCACGACGCTATTGAAACGTACTTTCATTATTTCTCCTGATTCTTATTGGAGCCGCAGGGCCCGCCTGTCTCGCGGCGGGCGCAGGCGCGCTTTCTCGTCTTTATTCCTGGATTACAGCCAGCCCTTGACGGCCATATCCTTCAAGATATAGCGCGCCACCAGCCAGTACTCGAACGGCGTCGGGTGGATGCTGTCGGCGTACATGTAGTGGCTGACGTCGCCATCGACCGTGGTGCGGGTGGTGCACAGCAGCGAGGTCTCGGTCTTGCAGGCCGGCGTCGTGACGTTGGTCAGGCCATAGATCTCGGTGGTGCGCGGGTTGGTCATCTGGTCCTTGCTGACGCTGTACAGGTCGACGTACATGACGTTCGCGCTGTACTTCGCATTCAGGTTGCCCTTCAGCTGCGCGTTGAAGGTGGTGACCATCTTGTCGATCAGCGGCTGCAGTGCCGGCTGCGCACGGCCCGACGGCGTATTCGCGACGTCCGGCAGGTTGTTCACGATGACGTACTTGGCGCCTTTTTCGACGATCTGGTTGACCAGGGCGGCCTTTTCGGCGCCGGCCTTGCCGAGCGCGGCAACCAGGGTTTCGGCATTGGCAGCGGCATACTCGGCGGCTGCCTTGGCGCCGGCGGCTTTCGCATCGGCGCCGGCCTTGGTCGCGGCTGCGACGGCGGCGTCCCGGGTAGCGCTTTGCGAGATGGCGGCCATCACGCCGGCGTTGGTGATCGCGGTCTGGCCGCCAGCGACATTGGCCTGCACGGCAGCGGTGATGACCGGAGCGGCGGTTGCCGGGTTCGGGGCGGTCGCGGCCAGGCCGCTGATGAGCAGGCTCGGGAAAGCCTGCGCGCCGGCCTTGGTGCCGACAGCGCTGACCGCAGCCAGCTGCATCAGGACGTCGTTGCCGCCGGCCATGATCGTGACCAGTTCGTTGCCGCTGAACTTGCCGCCAACGCCAGGACGGGCCAGGTGATTGGCGACCTGGGTCTTGACCGGCACCGTCATTTCGCCCAGCTCAGGCTTGTTGGCCTTGTTGCCCGGGCCTTCCGCCTCGCTCACACGTGCGCCGCCCTGGGCGTAGTTGAAGCAGTTCAGGTTGTTGGTGACCGGGACATTGAAGCCCTCGGCAGTGCCTTCCAGGCCGGTCTGCGCGGCGCACGGCGCCGGCAGGCGCATCTCGGCGGCCAGCACTTCGGTCCAGTTCAGGCCGGTCAGGGCCGGATCCTTCGAGGTTTCGGAACCATTGATGGTGAATTTACCGCCGCCGGAGGCTTTCACGGCGCCGACGTTGTACGAACCGACGTCCGACTGAATCGCCCCGGGTTTTG
>DEKZ01000032.1:0-281 GCA_002354135.1 Massilia sp. UBA2709
CTCGGCATCATGGGCGGCAGCAATGGCGGCCTGCTGGTCGGCGCCGTGCTGACCCAGCGCCCGGACCTGTTCAACGCGGTTGTCTGCCAGGTGCCGCTGCTCGACATGCGCCGCTACCACCAGCTGCTGGCGGGCGCGTCCTGGATGGGCGAATACGGCGATCCGGACGATCCGAAGCAGTGGGACTACATCGGCAAGTATTCGCCCTACCACAACGTGTTCAAGGACAAGCACTACCCGCGCGTGCTGTTCACCACCTCGACCCGCGACGACCGCGTGCA
>DEKZ01000032.1:469-9570 GCA_002354135.1 Massilia sp. UBA2709
GTAGGGTGGGCACGCCGTGCCCACGCGTTACGGGCGCGTCCTTCCCATGCTGACGGTGATCACTCGCCCGAAACGCCGAGCGTAGCCGACGTCCTTTCCGTCGCAAGCTTTGCGGGCGAAACCTTCCCGTTACGGACTGCGGCGCCGTGCGTAACGCGCGGGCAGTGGGGCTGGCTAAATGCCAGCACCACAAAGTGCCCACCCTACGGTCCGCGCCGCGGTTCCCAGCCGGCGCCGCTGGCGCCATTTGCCTCAGCTCGCCAGCCGCCTGTCGAACAACACCCGGCAGGTCGGCTCGATGTCGACATACAGCGCGACCGCGGTCTCGATGCCGATCACCAGCGGCGGGCCGAGGCGCTCGGTGACGACGCCGGCGCGGCGCAGCAGGCGCTCGATCGCGGTGGTGGTCACCGTCACGTAGCGTTCGATGCCCTGCTCGTGGCCGTAGCGGATGATCGCCGCGATCGACTCCATCGTGATTTCCGAGAAACCGAAGTGGCTGCAGCCTTCGGTTTCGATGGCGAAACGCGACAGCTCCCAGATGTGCTCGTCACACGGCGCGGGCTGGCCGTGCAACAGCTGGGCGAACGAATCCTTGAGCATATAGGGCCCTTCGGTCGGCAGCAGGCGCCAGCAGCCGCGCAGCACGCCGCCGCCTGGCTCGCGCATCATCATGTAGTGCGGTTCGAGCGCGTCGTAGCCATCGATTTCCATCCCCGACAGGACTGGCACTTCCCAGCCCAAACGGCCCTGGAAAACCTTCGCGCGAAGAGTATGCATCTCCCACAGATCGCGGGACTTGAATTCGCGTCGTGCTGCGATGTTGATTTGCAGTGCCATTTCGTTCTCCCTGTGTTTTGATGAAAAAATATGCGAAGCGCATAGAGCGTCATGCAATCCGGGCAGAAACGGAACTAGCAGGACTGCTAGGTGGGCTGGGGGGAACGACGGTGGAATACTAAAGCTTTGCTACTGAACAACGAGGAGACCGCACCATGCCGAACGATTTCGTCTGCGAATCCATGCTTGGCCGCCCGACCATGCCACCCGCCGCCATGCCGCAACCGCCGCGCGCGCCGCACGTGGACCTGCGACAGTTCCGCATCAGCAAGCGCGAGAGCCAGGAAAAATTCTGGGGCCGTTTCGGCGTGACCCAGTCGAGCGGCAGCCGTTTCGAGACCGGGTTGGCGATTCCCGCGCCGGTGGCGATCCTGCTCAAGCTCTACGTCAACGGCAAGCTCAACGATGGCGATCTTCAGGGCTGATCAGCCCGAGCGCAATCGCCTTCACCACCGCCTGCTGGCGGGTGTTGACATTGAATTTCTGGCGCACATTGGCCAGGTGGAAGTTGACAGTCGCCTCAGAGCAATTGGTGATCTTTGAAATTTCCCAAGACGATTTGCCCGCCATGACCCAGTTGAGCACTTCCAGCTCGCGCCGGGTCAGGCGCGGCGCTACTTCCCCGCTGGCCGCGTGGTCGGCGCCGCCCAGGAAGCGCGCGGCCGACGCGAACGCATAGTCGCGCACCAGGGTCAGGGCCGGCATCACGTGCGCAATGGTGCGCGAGAATTCCCTGCCGGCCGGCGTATCCGAAGCAAAACTGAGCACCCCGAATTCGCCGTTCGGTCCGTGCACCGGCAGCGTCACACCGGTACGGATGCCGTAGGCGCAGGCTTCCTCGTAGAGGGCACTCCCCTCCGGCCCGTCGAAGATGGCCGGTTCCCAGACGATCGGCAGTGTGCTGCTCAGGCAATGGCCGACCGTCGGGTCGACATAGGCCAGGCGCTCGGCGTCGTAGCGTTCGCGCCAGGCGGACGAATAATTGCTGCGCAAGAAAGCGCGCTCGAATTGGGCATGGCGCGAGCCGACCATGCCATACAGCACCTGATCGAAACCGAGCTGGCGCGCCAGCCCGAACAGGATCTGGCTCCAGCCGCCAGCGTCCTGGGTTTCCATCAGCTGCACCAGTTGTGCAGTCTCGACCATACGTGCTCGCTTCTTTCCTGGGTTATGACCTGTATATGCTAGTGCAAAGCGGCCGCAAAAGCATGCGTTGTGGCAATTTTAACAATGTCCCGGCGATTGTGACAGGAGATTCGATGTCGCAACTGCGCAACGTAAATTTTTCACCGACATCAACCGTGCGACCACGGAATTCTTTTTACGCTAACCTCCGCGCGCTTGCCCAATATTTATTTCAATTGTGCAAGACCTTGGCGCCGCCGGGCTTGACTTGATCTCGCACAAGAGTATCGTTTATTACTTGCTGTTTTACAGTTTCCTACACGCTCGCCCTGTGCCTTCACCATGGCGGGAACGAACAAAAACGCCGCACCACCTACTTTCCAAAACGAGGAACAACCGTCGATGAACACACTGACCGACATGGCTGAACAGCTGGACGTCAAACTCCTGCTGGCCACGCTGATGGCCCTGAAAAAGGGTGACTTCTCGGTACGCATGCCTTCCGACTGGACCGGCGTATCGGGCAAGATCGCCGACACGCTCAACGACATCATCGAGACCAAGCAGAAGATGGTCGAGACCGTGACCGAAGTGTCGCGCGTGGTCGGCCGCGAAGGCCACCTGACCCAGCGCGCCGACGTGCCAGGCGTGGTCGGCGGCTGGAGCACCATCATCAGCTCGGTCAACACCCTGATCGACGACCTGGTGCGCCCGACCACCGAGATGGCGCGCGTCATCGGCGCGGTGGCGAAAGGCGACCTGTCCCAGACCATGGCGCTGGAAGTCGACGGCCACCCGCTCAAGGGCCAATACCTGCGCGCGGCGATGACCGCGAACACCATGGTGGAACAGCTCTCCTCCTTCTCTTCCGAAGTGACGCGCGTGGCGCGCGAGGTCGGTACCGAAGGCAAGCTCGGCGGCCAGGCGCAGGTGAAGGGCGTGGCGGGCACCTGGAAGGACTTGACCGACTCGGTGAACTCGATGGCGGGCAACCTGACCTCGCAGGTGCGTAACATCGCCGAAGTGACGACCGCGGTGGCGAACGGCGACTTGTCCAAGAAAATTACCGTGGACGTGCGCGGCGAGATCCTGCAGCTGAAGGCCACCATCAACGTCATGGTGGACCAGCTGCGTTCCTTCGCATCCGAAGTGACGCGCGTGGCGCGCGAGGTGGGTACCGAGGGCAAGCTGGGCGGCCAGGCCTACGTGCCGGGCGTGGGCGGCACCTGGAAGGACTTGACCGACAACGTCAACTTCATGGCCTCGAACCTGACGGGCCAGGTGCGTAACATCGCGGCGGTGACGACCGCGGTGGCGAACGGCGACCTGTCCAAGAAAATTACCGTGGACGTGAAGGGCGAGATTCTCGAACTGAAGAACACGATCAACGTCATGGTGGACCAGCTGTCCTCCTTCGCATCCGAGGTGACGCGCGTGGCGCGCGAGGTCGGTACCGAGGGCAAGCTGGGCGGCCAGGCGCAGGTGAAGGGCGTCGCGGGCACCTGGAAGGACTTGACCGACTCGGTAAACTCGATGGCGGGTAACCTCACGGGCCAGGTGCGTAACATCGCGGACGTGACGACCGCGGTGGCGAACGGCGACTTGTCCAAGAAGATTACCGTGGACGTGAAGGGCGAGATTCTCGAGCTGAAGAACACCATCAACGTCATGGTGGACCAGCTGAACTCCTTCGCATCCGAGGTGACCCGCGTGGCGCGGGAAGTGGGTACCGAGGGCCGCCTGGGCGGCCAGGCGAACGTGCCCGGCGTCGCTGGCACCTGGAAGGACTTGACCGACGGCGTGAACTCGATGGCGGGTAACCTCACGGGCCAGGTGCGTAACATCGCGGAGGTGACGACCGCGGTGGCGAACGGCGACCTCTCGAAAAAGATTACCGTGGACGTGAAGGGCGAGATTCTCGAACTGAAGAACACGATTAACGTCATGGTGGACCAGCTGTCCTCCTTCGCATCCGAAGTGACCCGCGTCGCGCGCGAGGTGGGTACCGAAGGTAAACTCGGCGGCCAGGCCTACGTGCCGGGCGTGGGCGGCACCTGGAAGGACTTGACCGACAACGTGAACTTCATGGCGTCGAACCTGACGGGCCAGGTGCGTAACATCGCGGCGGTGACGACCGCGGTGGCGCGCGGTGACCTCTCTAAAAAGATTACCGTGGACGTGAAGGGCGAGATTCTCGAACTGAAGGACACCATCAACGTCATGGTGGACCAGCTGTCCTCCTTCGCGTCGGAAGTGACCCGTGTGGCGCGCGAGGTGGGTACCGAAGGCAAGCTCGGCGGCCAGGCAAACGTGTCTGGTGTGGCAGGCACCTGGAAGGACTTGACCGAGAACGTGAACCAGCTGGCGGCGAACCTGACCAACCAGATGCGCGCGATCGGTGAAGTGGCGACGGCGGTGACCCGCGGCGACCTCTCGCGTTCGATCCAGGTCGAAGCGCGCGGCGAGGTGTCCTACCTGAAGGACAACATCAACGAGATGATCCGCAACCTGAAGGAAACCACGCAGAAGAACGCGCAGCAGGACTGGCTGAAGACCAACCTGGCGCGCTTCACGCGACTGCTGCAGGGCCAGCGCGACCTGCAGGCGGTGACCAAGCTGATCCTGTCGGAACTGGCCCCGCTGGTCTCGGCCCACCACGGCGTGTTCTACATGATGGACTCGCAGGAAGCCGATGCGCGCCTGCGCATGATCGCCTCCTACGGCTACCGTTCCAGCCGCAAGCTGCCGACCTCCTTCCTGCCGGGCGAAGGCCTGGTGGGCCAGTGCGCGGTCGAGAAAACCCGCATCTGGCTGACCGACGTGCCGCGCGACTACATCGTGGTGTCCTCGGGCCTGGGCTCGGCGCCGCCGAACAACATCGTCGTCCTGCCCATCCTGTTCGAACAGCAGGTCAAGGCGGTCATCGAGATCGCCTCGCTGGACCGCTTCACCGAAACCCACCTGTCCTTCCTCGACCAGCTGATGGAGTCGATCGGCGTGGTCCTGAACACGATCGAGGCGAACAGCCGTACCGAGTCGCTGCTGACCCAGTCGCAGTCGCTGGCCCAGGAACTGCAGCAGACCAACCAGGAACTGGCGGAAAAGGCACGCCTGCTGTCCGAGCAGAACATCGAGGTGGAACGCAAGAACCGCGAGGTGGAACAGGCCAAGCTGGCGCTGGAAGAAAAGGCGACCCAGCTGGCCTTGTCCTCGAAGTACAAGTCCGAGTTCCTGGCCAACATGTCGCACGAACTGCGTACCCCACTGAACTCGCTCCTGATCCTGGCGCAGCAGCTCTCGGATAACCCTGAGGGCAACCTGTCGGGCAAGCAGGTGGAATTCGCGAAGACCATCCACGGCTCGGGTTCCGACCTGCTGACCCTGATTAACGACATTCTCGACCTGTCGAAGATCGAGTCGGGCACGGTGACGCTGGACGTGTCGGAATACCGCTTCTCGAACCTGCGCAACTACGTCGACCGCACCTTCCGCCACATGGCCGAGGCCAAGCACCTGGGCTTCACGGTGGAGCTGGCCGAGAACCTGCCGACCGCGCTGATGACGGATACGACGCGCCTCCAGCAGGTGTTGAAGAACCTGTTGTCGAACGCCTTCAAGTTCACCAGCCATGGCCAGGTATCGCTGAACATCAGCCTGGTGACGAGCGGCTGGACCGCCGACCACCCGCACCTGCTGCATGCCGACGCCGTGCTGGCCTTCTCGGTCAGCGACACCGGCGTGGGCATCCCGCAGGACAAGCTGCAGCTGATCTTCGAGGCCTTCCAGCAGGCCGACGGCTCGACCGCCCGCAAGTACGGCGGCACGGGCCTGGGCCTGTCGATCTCGCGCGAACTGGCGCGCCTGCTGGGCGGCGAAATCCGCGTCGAATCGATCGTCAACGTCGGCTCGACCTTCACGCTCTACCTGCCGTACAACCGCGCCGGCTTCATCAACTACGAACAGCCCCGCCAGCCGCAGCCGGCGCGCCTGGCCGCACCCAAGTCCGCGCCACCGCCGCCGGTGGTGCTCAGCGCAGCCGAAGCCGAGGACGGCGCCGTCGCCACCATCGAGGTGCCGGCGCCCTCCTCCGGCGGCCTGGTCGAGTACGCGTCGATGCTGGACGACCGCGGCCTGATCGCCCCGGGCGACCCGTCGGTGCTGATCGTCGAGGACGACGACCGCTTCGCGAAGGCGGTGCTGGAGTTCGCCCGCGAGAAGAACTTCAAGGGCATCGTCACCCACCGCGGCGACTCGGCGCTGTCGCTGGCGCGCGACTACCTGCCGTCGGCGATCCTGCTCGACATCGACCTGCCGGACATCGACGGCTTCACGGTGCTCGACCGCCTCAAGCGCGACCCGAGCACCCGCCACATCCCGGTGCACGTGGTGTCGGCCCTGCGCGAACGCGAACGCGCGCTGCGCCAGGGCGCCATTTCCTACCTGCACAAGCCGGTGGGACGCGAGGCCCTGCAGGAGGAATTCACGCGCATCCAGAAGTTCCTGATGGGCGGCAAGCGTTCGCTGCTGGTGGTCGAGGACGACCCGGCGCAGCGCGACGCGATCGTCTCGCTGATCGGCGACGCCGACCTGCACATCGTGACCGCCAGCGACGGCAAGTCGGCGATCGAGGCCCTGGACGGCGCCCACTTCGACTGCATGGTGCTCGACCTGACCCTGCCGGACGTCTCGGGCTTCGACCTGCTCGACCAGATCGGCAAGAAGCCCGAGCTGCGCGACCTGCCGATCGTGATCTACACGGCCCAGGAACTGTCGCGCAAGGAGGTCACCAAGCTCAAGAAGTATGCGAAGACCATCGTCATCAAGGACGCCCGCTCGCCGGAACGCCTGCTCGACGAGACCGCGCTGTTCCTGCACCGTTCGCACGCATCGCTCCCCGAGCTGCAGCGCAAGATGCTGGAAGAGATCCACGCCACCGATAGCGGACTGGCGGGTCGCAAGGTCCTGATCGTCGACGACGATTTGCGCAATATTTTTGCCTTGTCCTCACTGCTGGAGCGCCAGCAGATGCAGGTGCTCTTCGCCGAGAATGGCCGCGACGGCATCGAGGTGCTGGAGAAGGATCCGAGCATCGAGATCGTCCTGATGGACATCATGATGCCGGAGATGGACGGCTACGACACCATGCGGGCGATCCGCCGCATTCCGAAGTTCAAGTCGCTGCCGATCATCACCCTCACCGCGAAGGCGATGAAGGGTGACCGCGACAAGTGCATCGCCGCCGGCGCTTCCGACTACATCACCAAGCCGGTCGATGTGGCCCAGCTGCTGTCGCTGATGCGGGTGTGGCTGCATTGACCGCCTTCGCCGCCTTTGCCGCAGCCCAGGCGGTCGAGGAGCTGGAGATCGACCTGTTGCTGGAAGCTCTAGTTCAGCGCCACGGCTACGATTTCCGCGACTACGACCGCCCGGCGGTGCGGCGCAAGCTGCTGGGCGTGATGCAGCAGCGCGAACTGAAGACGGTGTCGGCGCTGCAGGAACGGGTGCTGCACGAGCCGGGCGCGGCCTCCAGCCTGCTGCGCGCGCTGGCGGTGGCCCCGGCTACCCTGTTCGACAACCCGACCTGCGCCAGCCAGGCGCGCATCGCGCTGGGCACCAGCCTGCGTCCGGTGGCCGTGCCGAAAGTCTGGCTGGCCGAGTGCGCGGGCGTGGGCGAAGCCTGGTCGCTGGCGATCCTGCTGGCCGAAGAAGGCCTGCTCGCGCGCACCGAGATCTTCGCGACCCTGGCCAACGACGAACTGCTGGCCGAGGTGCGCGAGGGGAGCATCGACGCCGCCGAGCTGCCGGGGCTGCAGGAGAACTACGTGCGCAGCGGCGGCAGCGGCATGCTGCTCGATTATTTCGAGGTGCAGGACGGGCGCGCCCGCCTGCTGCCGCGCCTGCGCGCACGCATCACCTGGGCGCAGTACAACCTGGTGACGGACGCCTCGTTCAACGAGTTCCAGGCCATCATCTGCTGCCGCGCCATGGCCGACTTCGGCCCCATGCTGCGCCAGCGCGTGCTGCGCCTGTTCCACGACAGCCTGTCGCGCTTCGGCGTGCTCGGCATCGACCGCGAGCTCGCCGCCAGCGATGCGAATGCGGCGGCCTACCTGCCGATTTTCGGGCACCTGGCGTGGTACAAGCGGGTGGGGTAAGCCGCCCTCCCGACCTCGGGCGCAAGACGATGCGTTACCAGCCGCTGTCGCGCAGCAGTGCCTGCGCATCGGTCTCTTCCAGCAGGCGGGCGATCGCCGCCGCCTTGTCGGCGCTGTGCTCGTAATAGGCCTTCGCGATGCGATACCCCTGCCAATAACCCAGGTCGCCCGGGGCGTCCGGCGTGCCCGTGCCGTTGTAGATCCAGCCCGACAGGTCCTTCTCGTGCATGGCGGCGCGAAAACCCGCGTCGAGCCCGGCCTGCCTGCCCTCGGTCCAGGTGCGCAGGTGCTCGTTGTGAAGATGTCCCGAAAGCAGTTCGCCGACGAATTCGCCGATGCCTTCGTTCAGCGAGGCGGCCAGCAGGCTGCCGTCGGCGAAGCCGCGCTGCTGGGTATGGACCAGTTCGTGGGCGACCAGCGCCACCAGGCGTTCGTCCAGGGACAAGGGACTGCCGGCGCGGTCCTGGCAGGCCACTTCCAGCCCGATGATCACGCCGTCCGGAGACACGGTGCCGCCTGAGTTGCCGGCCCCGATCACGATGCTGACATGCGGCTGGCGGGTCTTCGGATACAGCGCCTTCAGTTCGTCGATCAGCGCGGGCACCCGCAACTGCAGGGGCGCAAGCGCGGGCAGGCAGCCGCGTGCCTTCTCGTAGATCGCGGGCTGACGCGCAATCTGGCGGGCCAGGTTGCCGGCCGAAACGATGCGGTGGGGGATGAAGCCCTGCACGCCAGGGGAGCCGCCGTCGAGGTAGCCTCGCTGGAGTTCGGCCGCGCCCGGGCGGCCTTTGGCGGCGTCGTAGACCTGGTAGAAGCGCGTGACGTCGGTGCTGGTGAACTGGGCAAAGGCGGAGGTGGAGAAAGCGGCTGCGAAGGCGAAAACGATTTTTGCGAGCATGTGGTGCGAAGGGCTGTGGACGACAGAAGAACTCTGCCGCCGGTTGAACGCGTGGGCGGCACAGCCGCCCACCCTTGTATCTT
>DEKZ01000099.1 GCA_002354135.1 Massilia sp. UBA2709
TCCCATTTCGAGCAGGATCTCGGCCGTGGTGACGCGCCCCGGATCGCTGCGCACGCCATGCACCAGGGTCGGCACGCCCTCGCGCGCCAGCAGCAGGGCCAGCAGGGGCGTCAGGTTGGCGAGCTTGCGCGCGCCGTTGTAGCTCGGGATCAGCACGGGCGCGAACTCGCCCGGCGGCGTGGGCAGCGGCGCGAACGAGGCTTGCGCGGCGTCCATGAAACCGGCCAGCTCCTCGACCGACTCGCCCTTGATGCGCATGGCCAGCAGGATGCCGCCCAGCTCGAGGTCGGACACCCGGCCCTCGATCATGGCGGCGTACAGCAGGGCCGCGTCTTCGCGCGACATGCTGCGCGCGCCTTTGACGCCGCGGCCGATCTCCTTGATGAAGCGGGCCGCAGGGAATGTTTCGTGATCGGTGTGCATGGGCGCTAGCTTACACCCTTACACCGTTGCACCGCCGTACCACGCGCCGTCTCACTTCAGCCTGGCGCTTTTGCCCTGTCTGCTGCAAATATGCATTTTTGGCGCTACACTGGCCCATCCGACTTGCCTCACGGACGCACCATGCTGATTACACCAGATATCGAAAACACCAACGTTACCTCGTTCGGGCGCATGCCGACCCCGACCGAGCTGCACGCCAAGCTGCCGCTGACCGAGCGCGCCTTCACCACCGTCATGCAGGGTCGCGCCGCGCTGCGCGACATCCTCGACCGCAAGGACAAGCGCCTGTTCGTGGTCGTCGGACCCTGCTCGATCCACGATCCGGAAGCGGGCCTGGACTATGCGCGCCGCCTGAAGAAGCTGCAGGAAGAAGTGGCGGACACGATGCTGCTGGTGATGCGGGTGTATTTCGAGAAGCCGCGCACCACCACCGGCTGGAAGGGCTACATCAACGATCCGTTCATGGACGATTCCTTCCAGGTCGACGTCGGCATGGAGCGCGCCCGCCGCTTCCTGCTCGACGTGTGCGAGCTGGGCCTGCCCACCGCGACCGAGGCGCTCGACCCGATTTCGCCGCAATACCTGGGCGACCTGATCGCCTGGACCGCCATCGGCGCGCGCACTACTGAATCGCAGACCCACCGCGAGATGTCCTCGGGCCTGTCGACCCCGGTCGGCTTCAAGAACGGCACCGACGGCGACGTCGGCATCGCGATCAACGCCGTGCTGTCCTCGGCCAATCCGCACGCCTTCCTGGGCATCAACGACAAGGGCACGGTGTCGATCGTGCGCACCCGCGGCAACGCCTACGGCCACGTGGTGTTGCGCGGCGGCGGCGACCGTCCGAACTACGATTCGGTGTCGGTCACCATCGCCGAGCAGGCATTGAAGAAGGCCGGACTGCCGGCCAACCTGGTGGTGGACTGCTCGCACGCGAACAGCTACAAGAAGCCGGAACTGCAGCCGCTGGTGATGTCGGACGTGATCCAGCAGATCCGCCACGGCAACCGCTCGCTGGTCGGCGTGATGATCGAATCGAACATCGTCGCCGGCAACCAGCCGATCCCGGCGGACCTGACCCAGCTGAAGTACGGCTGCTCGGTGACCGACGGCTGCATCGGCTGGGAGGATACGGTGGCGATGCTGCAGAGTGCGCACAAGGAGCTGCTGCAGCGTCCGTAAGGTTTTCGTAGGGTGGGCGCGGCCGGCGTAGGCACTTGTGCCCACGCGGTCTCACCGTCTGCGAGCACGCGGCGCCGGTTATCATCGCGGGTGCCGGACCGTGTGTGGATGATCGAATCATAACGATCGACGCGTGAACGGGAGACCCGTCCACCCTACGGCCCATGCAGCCGTCTACATACAAAATCCGTTGCAGGTGCGCGACCGGTCGGACAGCGTGGGCTCAAGAGCCCACGCTACGCCCTCGCCAGCGTTATCGCATACAACACCGCCGCCGGTATTCCCCCACCGGCCACAGCGCCGCCCGCCCGGGTGCTTTACAATGTCGAATTCCGCTTTCCCCTTCCGCTTGTTCCCATGATTGTTCTCGGCGTCGAATCCTCCTGCGATGAAACCGGCCTGGCTCTGTACGATACCGAGCGCGGCCTGCTGTCCCATGCCCTGCATTCGCAGGTCGCCATGCACGAGGAGTACGGCGGCGTGGTGCCGGAGCTGGCCTCGCGCGACCATATCCGCCGCGCCCTGCCCCTGCTGGAACAGACGATCGCCAAGGCCGGCATCGCCAAGGGCGACATCGACGCCATCGCCTACACCCAGGGGCCGGGCCTGGCCGGCGCGCTGCTGGTCGGCTCCTCGGTTGCCTGCAGCCTGGGCCTGGCGCTCGACAAGCCGGTGCTCGGCGTGCACCACCTCGAGGGGCACCTGCTCTCGCCGCTGCTGGCGAGCGAGCGCCCCGACTTTCCCTTCATCGCCCTGCTGGTCTCGGGTGGCCACACCCAGTTGATGCGGGTCGACGGCGTCGGCCGCTACACCCTGCTCGGCGAGACCCTGGACGACGCCGCCGGCGAAGCCTTCGACAAGTCGGCCAAGCTGCTCGGCCTGGGCTATCCCGGCGGACCGGCGATCTCGCGCCTGGCTGAATTCGGCGATCCGAACGCCTACACCCTGCCGCGCCCGATGCTGCATTCGAAGGACTTCAACTTCAGCTTCTCGGGCCTGAAGACGGCGGTGCTGACGGTCGTGAAGAACCATGACGAAAAAGTCATCGCCAACATCTGCGAACAGGACAAGGCGAACATCGCGCGCGGCTTCGTCGACGCGATCGTCGACGTGCTGACCGCGAAATGCGTCAACGCGTTGCGCCACACCGGCCTGAAGCGCCTGGTGATCGCCGGCGGCGTCGGCGCCAACAAGCAGCTGCGCGCATCGCTGGACGCAGCGGCGGCCAAGCGCAAGTTCCGCGTCTACTATCCGGAGCTGGAATTCTGCACCGACAACGGCGCGATGATCGCCTTTGCCGGGGCCATGCGCCTGGAACGGAACCCGGCGTTGGCGACGCGCGACTACGCCTTCAACGTGCGGCCGCGCTGGCCTCTCGACGAGCTGGGAGCAGCCTGAGCGCCACGCGTTAAGGCCCCGGCGGCAGTGAACTTGCAACGCTGACATCGATCCTACCGTGTGACCGCGCCACGCCAAAGAGTGGCACTATCTGGCGGTTCAGTTTTCGGAGGTCCTACATGCGCGTTGTGAGTTGGAACATTCACTGGGGCTGTGGAAGGGACGGGCGCATCCGTATCCACGCAATCATCGATGTGCTGCGCAGGCTCAATCCCGACGTGATCTGCCTGCAGGAAGTGGCAGCGAATCACCCCGAGCTCGAGGGAAGCGCCAGCGCCAACCAATTCAAGCAGCTGGCGGGCGCCTTCGGCGGCTACCATCCGATCGAGTACGCCCCCAGCGAAATCTACCGCAGCAACGTTCCCCGCCTGTTCGGCAACCTGATCCTCTCGAAATTCCGCATCACCCAGGCCCACCGCCACCTGCTGCCCTGGCCGGCCGACCCGGCGCATTCGCAGGGCATGCCGCGCGGCGCGATCGAGGTCGTGCTCGACACGCCGCGCTCCAAGCTGCGCCTGGTGACCACCCACCTCGAATACCATTCGCAGCTGCAAAGGAGCGCCCAGGTGCGCCGCCTGCGCGAGCTGCATGCCCAGGCCTGTGCACGGGCCCGCACTTTCCAGCCCAATCCCGAGATGGACGCGCCCTACCAGCTCGGCCTCCTGCCTGAGTCGGCGATCTATTGCGGCGACTTCAACCTGCAGCCCGAGTCGCCCGAATACGCCGCACTGCTCGCGCCCCCGGTCGAGGCCGAGCTGGCGCTGGTCGACGCCTGGCGCGCGCGCCATCCCGACCATGCACGCGCGCCGACGGCCGGGCTGCATGGCTTTGCCTGGCCCGAGAAGCCCGATTGCTACGATTATTTCTTCGTGACCGAAGACCTGGTGCCGCGCATTGCGGAGGTCGAGGTGCAGTCGGAGACCTCGGCGTCGGATCACCAGCCGATCGTGCTGGATCTGGTGTGAAGTTCGCGGCTGATCTATTGAGCCGCTAGCGGTGCGCTGACAGTCGGACCTAAGCCGCGTCAACGCGATGCTGGCGTTCGCGTGGGCACGGGGTGCCCACCCTACAGTCGCCGATACGGGTGAAAACGAGTAGAACTGTTCTTTGCGTTAGCGGAAACCGTAGGGTGGGCACTCTGTGCCCACGCGGAACGCAACGCTGTGTTGGCGCTCTTCGAACCGCAAGAGGCGCACGCACGCAGCCTCTCCGAAAGATCAGCCCAAACGCATCACGCCAGCGGCGTTTCCGCCTGCGCCGCGATCTCGCGCAGCGCGCGCTCGAACACTTCCGGCGGCTGGCCGCCCGAGATCAGGTGGCGCTGGTTGATGACGATGGCCGGCACCGAGCGGATGCCCGCGCGCTGGAAGAAGAATTCGGCTTCGCGCACTTCGTCGGCGAATTCGCCCGACTCCAGCACGCGCTGCGCTTCGGTGGTGTCGAGACCGACCTGCCCCGCCACGCGCACCAGCAGCTCGCGCGAGCTCGGGTCTTCGCAGTGGGTGAAATAGGCTTCGAACAGCGCCAGCTTGAGCGCGTGCTGGCGGCCCTGCGACTCGGCCCAGTGCAGCAGGCGGTGAGCGTCGAAGGTGTTGTAGATGCGGCCGCGGCGCGCCATGTCGAAGGTGAAGCCGACCGCTTCGCCGCGCTGGCGGATGGTTTCGCGCGACTGCACCTGCTGCTCGAGCGTGGCGCCGTATTTCTCGGTGATGTGCTCGACGATGTCCTGCCCTTCCGGTCCCATGTCCTGGTTCAGCTCGAAAGGCTGGAAATGCAGGTCGACAGTGACCTCGGGCGCGACGCGCTCGATCGCCTGCTCCAGCGACTTGAGGCCGATCGCGCACCACGGGCACGACACGTCCGACACGAAATCAATCCTCAATTGCTTGCTCACGCTACACCGCCTTCCTGAAATGAATACCGGCGCAGAACGCGCCGGCTTTTACTCTATATGGGCCTGCTTGCGACAGTATCAAGCTACTTTTTCTTGGCCCCTGCCGCCTTGCTGCCGATGCGCGATTCCTTGCCGGCGATCAGGTTGCCGATGTTCTTGGCGTGACGGAAGATCAGCAGCGCGCTCATCGCGGCCACGGCGAACAGGATCTCGTTCACGCCGAACAGCAGGCCATAGTAGAAGGGGGCGAAGACCGATGCGATCAGCGCCGCCAGCGAGGAGTAGCGGAAGGCATAGGCCACCACCATCCAGGTGACCAGGGTCGCCAGGCCCAGCCAGACGTTCAGGCCGAGCAGCACGCCGAGCGCCGTGGCGACGCCCTTGCCGCCCACGAAGCGGAAGAAAACCGGCCACAGGTGGCCCAGGAAGACCGCGATTGCCACCAGCGCCACGCCGCCGCGTTCGATGCCGTAGGCCTCGCCGAACTGCACCGCCAGCCACACGGCCAGCCAGCCCTTGGCGGCGTCGCCGATCAGGGTGGCGATGGCCGCCTTCTTGCTGCCGCTGCGCAGCACGTTGGTGGCGCCCGGGTTCTTCGACCCGTAGGTGCGGGGGTCGGACAGGCCGAACAGGCGGCTCATCACGACGGCAAAGGAAACCGAACCGAGCAAATAGGCGGCAACGACGGCGATCAAGGTATTCATGTTATCTCTCTATTATTTCCCGTGTGGAACGGGCTCGTGAATATACACTAGCCCGCAACGCCGCGATAGTCAGTCGGCCAGCGCACACTGGACGAGCTTGGCGCCCAGCACGTCGACCAGCACGCGCGGATCGACGCCGACCAGGTAGCCGCGCCGTCCGCCGTTGATGTAGATCTTGCCGAGTTCGAGGATGCTTTCCTCGACATACACCGGCATCGCCTTGCGCGTGCCGAAGGGAGATGTGCCGCCCACCAGGTAGCCCGAATGGCGCTGCGCCACCTCGGGCTTGCACGGCTCGACCGACTTGCAGCCGATCGCGCGCGCCAGGTTCTTGGTCGAGACCTTGCAGTCGCCGTGCATGAGCACGATCAAGGGGCGCGCCGCCTCGTCCTGCATCACCAGGGTCTTGATGACGTCGTGTTCGGGCACGCCCAGCTCGCGCGAGGATACGGCGGTGCCGCCATGCTCCTCGTAGGCGTAGGGATGTTCGGAAAAAGCCACTGCGTGCTTGCGCAGGAACCCGGTCGCGGGTGTCTCTGAAACGTGCTCTTTCTTGGCCATTGCGTGATACGCTAAACACTGGATAAAGGGGTTTCTATTATGCAGCAAGAAATACGTTTTGCGACCTTCAACGTCTGCAACCTGGCGCCGCCGGGCGTGAAGCTCTACGACAACCTGCTGCCTACGACACCCGAGGAATACGAGGCCAAGCTGAACTGGACGGCGCACCAGATCGACCTGCTCGACGCCGACGTGATCGGCTTCCAGGAAATCTTTTCGCAGGCGACCCTGAAGGAAGTGCTGGCGCGCACCCGGCGCTACCGCGAAGCCTTCGGCCTGGCGCGCGACACCAGCCGCGCCGACCGCATGCCGCTGGTGCTGTCCAGCCGCAGCCGGGCAATCAGCCGCCTGTCCGACGAAGCGGCGGGCGAGGCGCTGAAGGCCGTGTTCGCCGAGGCCGCGCTGCTGGCGGAACGCCAGGGCGACGGCGATTCGGCGGCAGCCCTGCGCCATGCCTCGGTGCACTGGCTGCGCCACAGCATGCTGACCAACCACGCCAACAACGGGGTGCAGCTGAAGACCCTGCAGGACACCGCCGGCCACGCCAACATCGCGACCACGGCCGCCTACCTGCACAAGACCGACAACGAACGCCACGACGAGATCATCGGGTCCGTCAAGGGGAAGGACGAGGCCTGAGCGCGGCCAACGACACTGTCAGGGCGAGGGTTGCGGCCAGCGGCGGCCGCATCGACGCCGGTACGTGCATACGGCGAGGCGGTACGAGGCAGCCACGGCGGTATTGTCAGGCAGGCCAGGCCGTTGCGGCATCGTCGGCCGCGTAGCGCAGCCCGATCTGGGCGCGGATCTCGTCGAGGGTGCGCATTCCCGCCAGCGTCTCTTCATGCGTCATCAATGGATGCTCGAGAAGGCCGGCACACAGCGCTTCTCCCGCGGCAATGGCCTCATGCACATAGCCATTGCCCAGAAAGGGCGTCGCGACGCTGCGTGTGGAACCGTCGGCAGCCGTGACCGTCAGCGATTGCGCCATGTGGAACATGCGCTCCATCCGCACGTTTCCCAACGAGCCAGAGACCGTCAGCTCGCAGGGTGTGCGGGCGCGCAGCGAGCAGTTCGAGACCGACATCGCGCCGCCCCGGTGCAGCATGGTGAAACCGGTCGAGAGGTCGATGCCGGTCGGGCCGATCACGGCCTGGGCACGCAGCTTCTGCACCGGGCCGAGCAGCGCGCAGGCGATCGACAGGGGGTAGATCCCCAGGTCGAGGAGCGCCCCGCCGCCCAGTTCGCGCTTGTTGAGCCGGTGCTCGGGGTCGACGCTGGCGGCGAACCCGAAGTCGGCCTGCACCAGGGCCACGTCGCCGATCTCGCCGTTGGCGACGATACGCCGCAGCGCCGCGAGCGCCGGCATGAAGCGCGTCCACATCGCCTCCATCAGAAAGAGCCCGCGGCTGCGCGCCAGGGCCACGACCCGCTCGGCCTCGCGCGCATTCATCGTGAACGGCTTTTCGCACAGCACCGCCTTTCCCGCTGCGAGCGCAAGCATGGCGTTCTCGGCGTGCATGGCGTGGGGTGTCGCCACGTAGACGATGTCGACGTCCGGGCACGCCACCAGCGCCGCGTACGAGGCGCAGGTCCTGGCACCGAAGTCCCGCGCGAAGGCTTCGGCGCCCGCCGCCGTGCGCGAGCCGACCGCCACCAGGCGCGCATCCGGGGTCTGCCTCAGGGTCTGGGCAAATGCCCGCGCAATGCCGCCGGTGCCAAGGATTCCCCATCGTACGAGGTGTGCCATCATGGTTCCTTTCGCGCTCTCAGAGGTCGCCGTCGACCTTCAGGTAGTCCTTCAATGCGCGCACCACCAGCGCGTGATCTTCAGGTCCGGGCAGGCCCGAGACCGTGATCGTGCCGACCTGGCCGGTGCCGCGCACGACCACCGGAAAGGCGCCGCCGTGGGCCGCGTAGTCGCGCGCGTCGAGCGTGGTGATGGCGTCGATGTCGCCGCCCTTGGCCCGCACTTCGGTATGGGTGTAGTGCGAGCTGTGGCCGGTGCGGTTCACCAGGTTGTTCTTGCGCCGGATCCACTCCGCATGATCCGCCGTCGCGCCGCTCATCCCGTGTGCGAACAGCAGCGTGCCGTTGCGCCGGATATCCACGGTCACCCCCTTGCCCTCGGCGCGCGCCAGGTCGACCAGCTTCAGGCCGATCTCGAGCGCGGCTTCGTTGCTGAAGCTGTCGAACTGCAGCAGGCTTTCCTGGCGCAGGATTTGTTCCAGGGTGGCGGGTTCTTTGGGCATGTTCGTGCTTTCGGAATCGGGAGTCAGGACGGAAATGGCGGCAGCGACGTAGACCAGCGGTGCGTTCCAGTTGATCGCCACCTCGTTGCCGGCATAGCTGCAGACGTGGTCGAGCCAGGACAGCGCAGGCAACGACGACGGATAGGGCGGGCACTCGGCCTTGTCCTGCTGGAAGGGCTGGGGGCCGCCGACGACGAAGCCCGGCACCGGCGCTTCCACGCTGTCGCCCTCGGAAGGACGGTGGTGCGGATGCATGGGCGGTCGCGCACCGAACCCGGTCACGAAGGAACGGCCGGTCGGGTTGCGGCCAAGTACATAGTCGAGATTGGACTGGGCGGCCGCCAGGTAGACGCGCTTGCCGTTCAGGCGATAGGCCTGGACCAGCATCATCGCCTGGTTCAGCATCACGGCATTGCTGCCCCAGACGAAATCCGGTCCTCGCATGCTGACCCGGTAGCCGCCGCGCGCCGCTTGCGCGAACCGCGCCGCAAGCGCATCGATGCGGCTGGCGATCAGCGCCTGGTCGGCCAGGGGCGTGAGCCGCGCGCGATGGTGGGCCAGCGACATCCAGGCCAGGCCGCGCACGTCGTCCCAGGCCGGCACGGTGTTCGATACCGTTTCCGGCTGCAGCGCCAGGTAATAGTCGCCCTTGCCCGTGGCGATATACAGCTCGGCCGCGGCCCAGGCGAATTCGTCGTCCAGGCGGGCGTCGCCATATTCGCCGGTGAGCACATCGGGCGGATTCCTGAACCGGACCTCCGGATGGGCTTTGGCCCAGGCCCAGGCGCGTTCGGCGGCGGCCAGCATCCTGTTCGAGAGCCCCGGCCAGCGTTTGTCGTAGCCGGCGAGCACCCGGCTGGCGGTGGCCATGGTCGCGGCAAACCCCAGCGCGGCCGAGGTGCTCTTGCCCACCACATAGCGCGGCTCGCGCATGGCCTGGTGCGGCATGACCATGCCGTCGAAACGCAGGTTGGTCAGCTTGTGGTAGACGCCGCCGTCTTCCGGATCCTGCATCGCCAGCATCCATTCGAGGTTCCACATGGCCTCGTCGAGGATATCGGGCACGGCGTCGCCGGACTCGGGAATGTTCACGTCGAGCCGGCCGAACCAGTCGGGGAAGTGTTCGTATGCCGCAAGCAAGGTAAAGGTCGAGATCGCCGAGCTGGCGATGTACTTGTTATAGTCGCCGGCGTCGTACCAGCCCTTGCCGGCGGCGATGACGGCGCCGGCGGGACGCGTGGGCGAGGCCGCCGAGGCATGCACCAGCACCCGGTCGTCCGGGTGGCCGGCCGGACGGGCATATTGGCCGGCATGGCGCGCGCGCAGGGCCGTGCCGCTGCGGTTCATGTAGAAGGCCTTCAAGGCCGCCACGCCGAGGGCATGGTAGGCGCCGGGCCGGACCTCGAACGGATCCGACAGCGGCTGGCCCGCCACCTTGATGCGGTAGGCGCCGGGCCGAGTCAGGAGGCCGAAATCGGCTACCCGCACGCTTTCACCGGTCGGCTCCCAGTGCGACGGCGCACCGAGCTGGCCCCGCAGCACCGTCCTGCCGTCGAGGGACTGCACCTCGAAGGTCGATGCCGCACCGGCGGGCACGACCGCCAGCTTGCTTGACTCCGGCAGGTAGCCGATCTGGTTCAGCTTGATGCCCGGCGCGGGCGCAGCCTGGCCAAGGCCGCCTGCCAGCATGAGGAGGAGGATCAGTGGTTTCATGCCGGCACCGCCTTGCCGTCGGCCGCGCAGCTGGCGGGCGCGTTCGCTGCATCCTGGTAGAAGGGGGCGAACCAGGTGGCGAGGAAAGAGGGGATGGTTGCGATCATCACGAATACGAAGTAGTTCACGTAACCCAGCATCTCCTGCAGATGGCCGCTGACCACGCCGGTCACCATGCCGCACAGGCCCATCACCCCCGTGCCGAAGGCATAGTGGGTGGTCGTGTACTTGCCCGGCGCGAGTTGCTGCATCAGGTAGATCATGAAACCGACGGCGCCGAAGCCGAAGAAGAACTTCTCGACCACGACGCCGGCCGTGATGAGGACCAGGCTGGACGGCAGGTAAATGCTCATCAACAGGAAGGTGACATTCGGGATGTTTACGGCGCAGCACAGCACGAACAGGGTCGCCTTCAGCCCGCGCCGCGCCACGTACCAGCCGCCAAGCAGCGAGCCGAGCAGCACCGCAGCCAGCCCGTAGGTCCCGTAGACCAGGCCCAGCATCTCGTTCGACATGCCCAGGCCACCCTTGCTGCCCGGGTCGACCATGAAGAAGGGGCCGATCTTCTCCAGCAGGCCTATGCTCAGCCGGAACAGGAAGGCAAAGGCCAGCATCCGCCAGATCCCGCGCTTCTGGAACAGGGTGACGAAGGCGTCGAGCAGGATGCGGCCGGCGTCGCGCATGCTGGCCGGCGTATCGGCGGCGCGCGCGCCGTCCGGCATCACGCGGGCATGCCAGAGCGCCATCAGGAACACGATGCCGGCAACCAGTGCAAAGATCATGCGCCAGGCCTCGACCCAGTCCGGCCCGAACACGGCCGGGTCGTGGCCGAAAACGTGGCTGTGCAGGTAGCCGCTGAGGTACACCATGCCGCCTGCCGCGACGATGGGCCCGATGTTCCACGACAGGCTTTGCAGGCCGCAGTAGAGCGATTGGGTGCGGCTGTCGAGCGAGGTGACGTAGACGCCGTCGCTCGCGATGTCCTGGGTGGCGCCGATGAAGGAGAGCCCGAAGAAGATCGCCATCAGCACCGTCATGTAGCCGGGCAGCGACATCGCCAGCGCCACGCCGGCGAAGCCGAACCCGATCAGCACCTGGGCCCACAGCACGAAGAACTTCTTGGTGCGGTACATCTCCACGAAAGGGGCGAACAGCGGCTTGATCGTGTAGGCCAGGATCAGCAGGCTGGAATACTGGGCGGCCGTGCCGTTGTCCATGCCCAGGTTCTTGAACATGATCGCCGTCACGCTGGTGAGCATCACATAGCCGAGGGCCATGGTGAAGTAGCCCGTGGGCACCCACAGCAGCGGCGAACGGGGCTGGTCAGGCGTGCGCATGGGCTGGCTCCGTGAGCGATGCGGCGCCGCTGCCCGCGTCGGGTTGGCTGCCCAGGTGGGCGGCCAGCATGCGCGAGGCGCCGGCCAGCGCCGGGCAGGGCGCGGTGA
>DEKZ01000168.1 GCA_002354135.1 Massilia sp. UBA2709
CGTGGTTGCCGATCAGCTGGCAGGACTCCAGGCAGCCCTGGTGCGCGGCGCGGTCGAGCCAATGCAGTGCGGTTGGCAGGCTTTGCGGCAGGCCGGCGCTGCCGAACAGGTAGCGCTTGCCCAGCGCGAGCTGGGCGTCGGCGCGGCCGGCACGGGCGCCGCGGATGATCGCCAGTTCTTCACGATTAGCCATCGGTCGAATCTTTTACTAGTGGGGGGTGGGCAGCGTGGCGCGATGGAATCGGCAGGCGGGTGGCAGCACGTTGCCGCGGCCAAAGTTGCCAATATACAAGAACTACGGAAATCACGCCCACACCGCTGCGGTTCGAGGGAAGTCTAAGCCAGCCCTGCACGCTTCAGCTCCCGAACAGCCTGATGATTGACATCGAACAAGGGCACCGAAACGAAGCGGAACTCAGCTACATTGCAGTGCAACAAGCACCCCGATGGGGCAAAAAGGCAGGCTCGACGTTTCGAAAATACAACAGCACGATTGGTTAAATTGGCTTTCCACCAAGTCCAGCACGCATAATTAACCAATCCGGCAACCTTGACGCATTAAGCAATTAAGGTTCACTCGTCCGAGTGTTCAGCATAACTACAAAGTCTCAATGCTCTCTGGATCCCGATTCACCTCATAAGAAGGATACGAATAAATGAAAAAGTCACTGATGGCAGTCGCTCTTGTTGGCGCTTTCGCCGGCGTTGCCCACGCTCAAACCTCCGTTCAGATCTACGGCAACCTCGACGCCGGTCTGGTCAAGCAAAGCGGTAACACCCTGAGCATCGGCAAGCGCGCCGCCAACACCCTGGGCTTCAAAGGTACCGAAGACCTGGGCAACGGCCTGAAAGCCCTGTTCCAGCTGGAAATCCGCTACGAGCCGGACACCGGCACCGTCGAAAACGGTTCGCGTCCGCTGTTCCAGGGCCAGAGCCGCGTCGGCCTGCAAGGTGACTTCGGTATGGTCCGCATCGGTCGCGGCCTGACCCCGTACCAGGAAACCATCGGCGCCTTCGAGCCGTTCCACGCACTGCCGTTCGCCGGCGGCTTCTACACCGACCTGGCAGTCGCTGGCTACAACTCGGCACCGCTGGAGCCGGCACGTTCGTCGAACAACCGCTGGTCGAACGCCTTCTGGTACAACTCGCCGGTCACCGGCGGCTTCCAGGTGAACGCCGCGATCGCCACCAAGGAAGGCGCTGGCACCAACGGCCAGGCTGTCGGCCAGTACCCGGTCGGCGCCGAAGCTTCGGCCAACCCGTTCTCGATCTCGGCAACCTACAACAACGGCCCTGCGGCCCTGATGGCTGGTTACGAGCGTAACGCCGTCGAAACCAAGGTCTGGTCGCTCGCCGGTTCGTTCATGGCAACCCCGGAACTGAAACTGACGGCCCTGTACACCCGTCAAGACCAGGACAACACCGCCGCCGCTCTGCTGCTGCCGGGCGCGAAGACCAACGCATGGGTGCTGGGTGCTAACTACACCATGGGCCCGGGCAAGTTCCTGGTCGGCTACGGCCAGAAGGATCCGGACAACTGGGTCAAGACCAAGCAGCTGTCGCTGGGCTACGAGTACAGCCTGTCGAAGCGCACCTACCTGTACGTCGACGCATCGCGCAAGAAGGGTCCGCAGAACGTGAACACCCTGCGCAACGAGCGTTCGGTCAACTACTACGACCTGGGCATCAACCACTCGTTCTAAGCTGACGCGGGCCTCGGCCCGTCGAGCCTGACAAGAAGGCGGATACCGGCAACGGTGTCCGCCTTTTTTACATTCTTCTCACATTCTATCGTTGTATTTTTTCAACATTGTTTCGCATTCAATTAACTCTCTGTATATACAGCGCCCGGCAGGGATGGCATATTGCAGAGCGAAACGCATGCGTTTTCGCACCTAAACAATAGTGGAGATACAATGAACAAATGTTTGATCGCGGGCCTGCTCGGCGCCTGCTTCGCGGCCCCGGCCATGGCCGAATCCAGTGTCCAGATCTACGGCATCGCCGATGCCGGCATCATGTGGCAAAAGGGTGGCCCGACCCGCATCATCAGCGGTGGCGCTGACGGTTCGCGCATCGGCTTCAAGGGCACCGAAGACATCGGCAACGGCTACAAGGCGATCTTCAACCTGGAAGCGCGCGTCGAGCTCGACACCGGCACCCAGCAGCCGACCCTGATCAACGACAATCCCGGCCTCTACCTGACGCGCGGCATGGAAGCGATTCCGGCGCCGATCGTCGCGCGCCTGCGCACCCTGATCCAGCCGCCGGGCGCACCGGCGGTCAACCAGGAACGCGCCCTGTTCGACCGCACTTCGATGGTCGGCCTGGTGACCCCGGTCGGCGCCATCCTGCTGGGCCGCATGTACACCCCGGGCTACGAAGTGTTCAACGCCGCCGACGTGTTCGAATCGGGCACCGCCGGCACCTGGGGCGGCATCACCGGCGGCACCGCCGGCTTTACCGCGCTGGGCGCGGACATCCGCTCGCAGAAATCGATCCAGTACCGCATCGCCCTGCCTTCGGGCTGGGGCGGCTCGCTGATGTACGGCTCGCGCGGTTCGGGCTACCTCGGCCGCTACAACAAGTTCCGCGCCGGCGCCGTGACCTACAAGGCGAACGGCTTCGACGTCGGCATCGGCTACAACCACGGCTACAACCAGGAAGGCCGTCCGAGCCTGCGCACCATCACCCTCGGCGGTTCCTACGCGATCGACGACTTCAAGTTCTTCGCCGGCTACCACGCACAACGCAACAAGAACTCGGCCCTGCTGCGCGACTACATCGGCGGCTGGGACGGCGCCGTGCCGGCTGCCCTGACCGGCCTGGGCGTGCCTGCCGGGCAGCAGGCGGCGCTGCGCACCGTGTTCGTCAACGCGATCACCGCCAACACCCAGCAGGACGCACGCAGCTACCAGGTCGGCCTGCACTACAAGATCGGCAGCGGCCGCATCATGGCTTCCTACGCGCACCAGGATGACCGCATTGCCAGCTCGGACAGCGATGCCGACCTGTTCGCGATCGGCTATAACTACTTCCTGTCCAAGCGCACCGACCTGTACACCGTCGCCGGTTTCATCAAGAACCAGAACGACGGCCAGTACGCCCCGGGCACCGCTGGTTCGCCGGGCGGCTTCACCCGCGCGCCGGGCGAAGACGGCCGCGCCTTCCAGATCGGCGTGCGTCACCGCTTCTAAAAAAAGGAACCGGACGGATACAAGCGTCCGTCTGGCCGGACCTTCCCCACGAGGGCGCCTGCGGGCGCCCTTTTTTCTGTCCGCCCTCTTCCCCTGCTCGGGTAGAATTGCGCTCACCACATTTCTGCAAGCTCCAACCATGACCGTCACCCTGGACTCCGCCGCCGTCGCCCAATACCTGGCCGACCACCCGCGCTTTTTCGAAGAACACGCTGGCCTGCTGGGCGAAGTCAAGCTGTCCAGCCCCCTGACCGGCAAGGCGGTCTCGCTCCAGGAGCGGCAAATGGAAGTGATGCGCGCGAAATACAAGGCGCTCGAGCTGCGCATGGCCGAGCTGCTGCGCACCGCCACCGAGAACACGACGATCCTGAACAATTTCCACGCCTGGCATCTGGCGCTGCTGCGTTCGCAAGGCGGCGCGGCCATGGCGCGCGACCTGGTCGACGGC
>DEKZ01000102.1:0-414 GCA_002354135.1 Massilia sp. UBA2709
GGCGCTGGCGCGGCTGGCCTCGCCACCGGCCGCGCTCGACATCTCGGATGGACTGGTCGGCGACCTCGGGCACACCCTGGCGGAGTCAACGGTGGGCGCGACGCTGGACGTGGACGCGCTGCCGGCCGGGCCGATGCTGGCGCGCCAGCCGCAAGCCTTGCGGCGGCGCTTCACCGCGGCCGGCGGGGACGATTACGAGCTGTGCTTCGCGGCGCGGCGCGCCGACCGCGAGACGGTGATGGCCGCTGCTGAGGCCAGCGGCACGGCGGTGACGCGGGTCGGGACGATCGATGCGCAGGCGGGTTTGCGTTTCGTGGATGCGTCGGGGGCGGCGCTCGACCTGCAGGTCAGCGGGTGGGATCATTTCGGCGGCGCTTGATGTGCGGGCGCCGTAACGGTGGGTTCAAGAACCCA
>DEKZ01000102.1:446-6212 GCA_002354135.1 Massilia sp. UBA2709
GGCACCTGTGCCCACGCGGTCGTACCCGTGCACACCCTACCGCCAGGTCCTCGCCACGCAACCAGGCAAACCGTAGGGTGGGTTCTCGAACCCACGCGTGACCTACGCAAACCGCAGGCTCACCCCGTCCGCGGCTCCTTGCGGTCGTCATACGGTCCATGCTCCATCCAGTACTGCCGGAACGCCAGGCGCACGTTGTCGCGCAGCTCGGCGTCGACCCAGGGTTTCGTATAAAACTTGTAGATCGCGCCGCGGTTGATCGAGTCGAGCACGGTCTGCACGCCGGTATAGCCGGACAGGATGATGCGCATGGTGTCCGGATACATCTCCTTCACCTTGCTCAGGAACTCGGTGCCGCTCATCACCGGCATGCGCTGGTCGCACATCACTACCTGCACCCGGTACAGCGCCAGCAGTTCGAAGGCCTCGGCCGGCGAGGAGGCCGTCAGCACCCGGTAGTTGTCGCGCCTGAACAGGCGGTGCAGCGCGCTCAGGGTGTCGACGTCGTCGTCGACCACCAGGATGGTTTGCACGCTGCTGTCGTCGGCCGCCGGCCGGTCCGGCGCATCGCGGTTCTTGCGCACGAGCTGGGCCAGTTGCGCGGCCGGGAGCGCGCGCGCGAAGTGGAAGCCCTGGATCTCGTCGCAGCGGTTGCGCCGCAAATACGCCATCTGGGCGCGCGTCTCCACACCCTCGGCGATCACCTGCATGTGCAGGCTGTGCGCCATGCTGATGATGGCCAGCGCGATGGCCGCGTCGTCCGGATTGTTGACGATGTCGCGCACGAATGCGATGTCGATCTTCAGCTTGTCGATCGGGAAGCGCTTCAGGTAGGCCAGGCTCGAATAGCCGGTGCCGAAGTCGTCGATCGCGATCCGGATGCCGAGCGCCTTCAGGCGCTGCAGCACCTCGATGGTGCGCTCGGCGTTGCTCATCAGGGCGCTTTCGGTCAGCTCCAGCTCGAGCATGCCCGGGTCGATGCCGTGGCGCGCGATGGCGGCGCGCACCACGCCCTCCAGGTCGCCCTCGACGAACTGGCGGCTCGACACGTTCACCGCCACGCGCAGCTCGCGCACGCCCTCTGCGTTCCACTCGGCGATCTGGCGGCAAGCCTCGTCGACGATCCAGTCGCCGACCCGCACCACCATGCCGGTCTCCTCCAGCACCGGCACGAATTCGGCCGGATAGACCAGGCCGTGGCCCGGACGGTTCCAGCGCAGCAGCGCCTCGACGCCGGACACGCGCCCGGTGTTCAGCTCGAGCTTGGGCTGGTAGTGCAGCACGAACTGGCCGCCCTCGAGCGCGCCGCGCAGGGCCAGCTCCAGGTCCAGGCGCGCCAGCACCTGCACGTTCATACCGGCCGTGAAGAAGCGGTAGCCGTCGCGCCCGGCCTCTTTCGCGCGCACCATCGCGGTGTCGGCGTACTTGACCAGGGTGCTGGGCTCGAGCGCGTCGTCCGGGTACATGGCGATGCCGATGCTGGCCGTGAGCACCGCCTGCTGGCCGTTCAGGTCAAAGGGCGTGCGCAGCGACTCGCGGATCTCGTTGGCCACCCGCACCGGCTCCTGCTCCTGCTCGCGCGTCATGTTCAGGATCAGCGCGAACTCGTCGCCGCCCAGGCGCCCGACCGCATCGCGCAGGCCGATCACGCGCACCAGGCGGTTGCTGAACTGGCGCAGCAGCTCGTCGCCCAGCGCCGGCCCGAGCGAATCGTTGACGATCTTGAAGCGGTCGAGGGTGATGAACAGCACCGCCACGCGCCAGGCCTTGTCCTGGGCCAGCTCGATCGCTTCGCGCAGGTTCTGGAAGAACAGCGTGCGGTTCGGCAGGCCGGTGAGCGCGTCGTAGCTGGCCAGGTGCTTCAGGCGCTGCTGCGCGTGGAGCCGCTCGCTGATGTCGCGCGCCACCGCGATCAGGAGCTTGCTGCTGCCGGCTTCCTGCCACTGCCAGCTGATCTCGACCGGCACCGCGCCTTCGCCGCCGGCGCGCAGCAGCTCGGTCTCGGCGATGTCGGATTCGTGCGCGGCGCCGTTGGTGGCGAGGTGGCGCTGCAGCTGGTCGGCGGTGGTCAAGCCGAGGGCCACCGGGTCGATGCGCAGCAGCGCTTCGCGCGAAAAGCCGAGCATGCGGCAGGCGCCGTCGCTGACGTCGACCAGGGCCAGGCTGGCCGCGTCGATCAGGAAGATGCCGTCGGTGGTGGCGTCCATCGCGCGCCGGAAGCGTTCCAGCGCCGCGGTGCGCTCGCGCACGGTGCGCTCCAGATTCGCCCCGTGCTCGCGCGACTCGCGGTGCATCAGGCGCACTTCGAGCAGGTTGCGGATGCGGGTCATCACCTCGACCGTGTCGAGCGGCTTGCCGATGAAGTCGCGCGCGCCCGCCTCCAGCGCGGCCAGCTTCTTGTCCGGCTCGGCCGTCACCACCAGCACCGGCAGCCAGGACTCGCTTTCCAGGGGCTTCAAGGCCTCCATCACCTGGAAGCCATCCATGCCCGGCATGTGCAGGTCGAGGATGATCAGGTCGAAGCGGTACTTCAGGTGCAGCGCCACCACCTGGCGCGGGTCTGTGGTGCTGTGCACGTTCTCGTACCCGGTCGTCTTGAGCAGGTATTCGAGCAGCTGCACGTTGACCGGCTGGTCGTCCACGACCAGCACGCGTGCACGCCGCACCTCGGCGGGCGTGATCATGTTTCGGTTCCTTTCCCGGCACGCAGCTCGGCCAGCGTGCCGTCGATCGCTTCGTTGAACTTGTCGATATCGACCGGTTTCGTCAGGTAGCGGAAAAACCCTGCCGCCAGGCCGCGCTCGATGTCGCTCGCCATCGCGTTGGCCGTGAGCGCAATCACCGGGATGCCGGCCGTGCGCGCATCGCGCCGCAGGTCGGCGAGCACCTCGTAGCCGCTCATGCCGGGCAGGTTGATGTCCAGCAGGATGATGTCAGGGCGCCGCTCGCGCGCCAGCGCCAGGCCGGCAGGCCCGTCGGCGGCGGCGACCAGGCGCAGGTCGGGGCGGAAACGCACGATTTCCTCGACCAGCTTGAGGTTGGCCGGGTTGTCCTCGACGTAGAGGACCAGGTGCGGTTCGTTATCCGTACGTTCGGCCGGATCCTCCGGGGGGCGTGCCGCGAAATCCTCCATCGACGCCAGCGGGGCGGTGGTCCCCAGCTCGATCGAGAACACGCTGCCCACGCCGGGGCTGCTGCTGACGGTGATCGCACCCCCCATCAGCTCGACGAGGCGGCGCGTCACCACCAGGCCGATGCCGGTGCCTTCCTGGGCGCCGGCTTCCTGGCCGAGACGGTTGAAGGGCTGGAACAGGCTGTCGAGCTGGTCGGCGCGCAGGCCCATGCCGGTGTCCTGGATCGAGATGCGCATGCGCGCGGGCGTGAGCTGGACGCAGTCGAGCACCACGGCGCCGGCGTCGCGGTTGTACTTGATCGCGTTCGACAGCAGGTTGAGCAGGACCTGCTTCAGGCGGGTGCGGTCGGCCAGCAGCACCGCGTCGACCGCTTCCGGGAACAGCACGCGGATGCCGCGTCCTGCCGCCAGCGGCTCGACCATCGTGCGGCACTCCTCGAGCACTTCGCCCAGGGCCACCGGCTCCATCGACAGCGGGATCGTGCCCGACTCCACCTTGGCCAGGTCGAGGATCTCGTTGATCAGGGTGAGCAGGTGGCGCCCCGACTTCAGGATGTGGCTGGCGAATTCCTTCTTCTGCGTATCGGACGTCGGCAGCGCTTCCGAGGTGAGGATCTGGGCGAAACCGAGGATGGCGTTGAGCGGCGTGCGCAGCTCGTGGCTCATCGAGGACAGGAAGGCGGATTTCGCCTGGTTGGCGTTGCGCGCCTCGTCGATCGCGTTCGCCAGTTCGGCGTTGGCCAGCGCCAGCTGCAGGGTGCGTTCGTCGACGCGGTGTTCGAGCTGCTCGTTCAGGCGCATCACTTCCTGCTGGGCCCGCGAGCGCTCCTGCGCCTCGCGCACGATTTCCCGGTTCGAATCCTCGAGCTCGCGGGTGCGCTGCTCGATCTCGGTCAGCATGGCGTTGAACGAGTCGACCAGCTCGGCCGCCTCGTCGTTGCTGATGCGCGGCGCGCGGCGCGAATAGTCGCGCGTGGCGACCACGTCGCGCGCGATCTCGGTGATTGCCACGATCGGCGCGGTAATGATGCGGCCCAGGCGGCGCATCACGAGATAGGCGATCGCCATCGCCAGCAGGGTCACGGCCAGCGCGATCGCCAGGTAGTCCAGGGTGCGCGCGAGCAGCCGGTTCTCGGCGCGCAGCCAGACCGTGCCAACCGTCTCGCCGTTTTCGACGATCGGCCGGAACACCACCAGGTAGTCGCCCTCGACGCGGGTGGCGGCCGCTTCCGCCTTGGCCGGGAACACCGCGCGCGCCCCGCCGGCGGCATAGGACGCGAACAGGCGCCCGCGCTCGTCGTAGATGGCGGCGGCGGCGACCATCGGACGGGTCCGCAGCAGTCCCAGGTTCTCCCCCGCCAGCCGGGCGTCGTCGAAGGCCAGCGCGGCCGAGGTCATGTGGCCGACCAGCTCGGCCTGGGTCGACAGGTCGTTCACCAGCGAGCGCTGATAGCTGCGCAGGTCGTAGCCGATCACCAGTCCGACCGACACCACGAGCGCGGCCAGCGTGGTGGCCATTACCACGGCGACGAGTTTCTTGCGGATCGACGGCAGGCGGATCATGCCGCCTCCGGCGCGCTTAGGCTGCAAGCGCGGCTGCCGCCGGAACATGCGAAGCTGCCGCTGACGCGCGCGCACCACGCGGCCCGGATGGCGAAAACCATCACGACCGCGCCGGCCTGGCCCGGCAGCACGCGTATTGATGAAGCGACATTGAATTCTATTGAGTAAAAGAAACGCGGCGGATACCGCCGCGATGCAGGATAGCAGGTGGGAGTGTCGACGTGTCGCACGGGACATTGCCCCAGCCCTATACGGCTGCCACTCTAACCGCTCGAACGGCGTTTGGGTAGCGGCCTTGTGATTTTCCATGCAAGTTTGCCACACCGATAGCGGCCGGGGCGCGCTAGAATGGTTCTTGCGCGGCCAACGCTGCCGCGCTGCCGTGCATGGAGCGCCTGTGCGCCGTGTAGGGGCAGCATCCTTATTAACCTGGAGGAGCCGCATGAGCAACGAGATTATCGAACTTGCAAGCAAAGTCGGTGCAGCGCTGCAGGCCAAGCGCCTGGTGCTGGCCACCGCCGAATCCTGCACCGGCGGCGGCGTGTCGCAAGCCATCACCGAGATCGCCGGCTCCACCGGCTGGTTCGACTGCGGCTTCGTCACCTACTCGAACAACTCGAAGACCGAACTGCTCGACGTGCCGGCCGCGCTGATTGCACAGTTCGGCTCGGTGAGCGAGGAAGTCGCCGGCGTCATGGCCGAGGGTGCGCTTTCGAACAGCGTTGCCGACGTCGCCCTGTCGACCACGGGCATCGCCGGCCCGACCGGCGCGGTGCCGGGCAAACCGGTCGGCACGGTCTGCTTCGGCTGGTCGCGCGGCGGCACTACCCTCACCGAACGCCTCGTGTTCCAGGGCGACCGCCACGCGGTGCGCGAGCAGACCGTCATCCACGCGCTGCGTGGACTGCTGCGCTTCATTGAGTAATGCCCAGGTAGTGGGGCCCTGCCCCGTCCCGGCCGTCCTGGCTGGCGCGGTGCTGCTGCTCGCGCCGGCGGCGGCAGCGCCGGCGCTTGCGCCGCAGGTCTACACCGTATATGCCGCCGGCGACATCGCGCGCTGCCGCCATCCC
>DEKZ01000103.1 GCA_002354135.1 Massilia sp. UBA2709
GCGGCGCCAGTTGCGGCCGTCGGTGCCCTTCGGCAGCCGCCACGCGACCCGCACCGCGCGCGCCCTGCGCCGCTTCGTCTCGCTGTGGCGCCGCCGCCGCAAAACCACGGAAGCCGAACGCCCATGAACACCGCCGAGCTTGCCCTTGCCGCCCCGATGCAGGCGGCCGCCTCCGAGATCTACCTGATCGACCCCGCTACCCTGGCCTTGGTCGACCTGAACGATTGCGCCCGCCAGAACCTCGGCTACGACGGGGCCGCGCTGCGCGGGATGGACGTCGTCAGGGTCGCTCCCGAGCTCGACGGCCCCACGCTCGCCGACCTCCTTGCCGGGCTGGGCGAGGACATCGGCGCACAGCGCTGCCTGCGCACCCGCCTGCGCCGCGCCGACGGCAGCACCTACCCGGCCAAGCTGAGTTTCCTGCGCATCCAGCGCGACGGCCGCGCGCTGCTGCTGGCGATCGGCGACGACCTCTCGCTGGAACAGGCTGCGAGCGCCGCGCTGGCCCAGTACCAGGCCCGCTTCAACGCCATCGTCCACCATACGCCGGGGCTGGTCTACCAGTTCGTGCTCGGCGCCGACGGCCGCCACGCCTTCCCCTACCTGAGCGAAGGCTGCGCGGCCCTGCTCGGCGTGCAGCCGGCGGCGCTGCAGGCCGATCCCGACCTGTTCCTGCGCCTGGTCCTGCCGGAAGACCGCAAGGGCTATCTCGAGGCGATGGCGGTGTCGAAAGTCAGCCTGTCGGCCTGGAACTGGGAAGGCCGGATCTGGATCGACGCGTGGAAGGACGTCAAGTGGATCAACCTGCGCGCCACGCCCCATCCCGCTCCGGGGGGCGCGGTGCAGTGGGACGGCATCATGACCAACATTACCGAGAGCAAGAACGAGCAGCAGGAAGTACTGCGCTCGCGCGCGCGGCTGGCCGAACTGACCGACCACATCGAGCAGGTGAAGGAACAGGAGCGCGCCCGCATCGCGCGCGAGATCCACGACGACCTGGGCGGCAACCTCACCGCCATCAAGATGGCGCTGGCCATGCTCAGCGCGCGCCTGCCCGACGACCAGCCCGGCCTGCTCGAAAAGGCCAGCTACCTCGACGACCTGGTCGACCGCACGATCGAGGCGGTGCACCGCATCTCGCTCGACCTGCGCCCCTCCACGCTGGATCTCGGCATCGTCGCCGCGCTCGAATGGCAGGCGCGCGAATTCGAGAAGCAGATGGGCATCGCCTGCATCTTCCGCAGCGCCGAACGGGACATCGAACTCGACGCCGACCACGCGGCGGCGCTGTTCCGCATCTTCCAGGAAGCCTTGACGAACGTCGCCAAGCACGCCGGCGCGACCCGGGTCACGGTCACGCTGCGGCGCCAGCGCCAGCACCTGACGCTCGCCATCTGCGACAACGGCCGCGGCATCGTCCCGGCCGACCGCCTGAAGCCCCATTCCTTCGGACTGCGGGGCATGAGCGAGCGGGCGCGGGCCCTGGGCGGCACCCTGACCTTGTCGCCGGCGCCCGGAGGTGGCACGATGGTGACCATCAAGATCAGGCTGACACCGGCGCTCGCGCATAGCGGAGCAAAAAACGCAGCAAACAGCGACGCCAGGACAGACACCAGGTAACAATGACCGACAAAGCAACCATCCGTGTTTTCATCGCCGACGACCACGCCATCGTGCGCGAAGGCCTGAAGCAGATCCTGGCTGAGCAGCGCGACATCATCGTCGCCGGCGAGGCCGAAAACGGGCTCGACGCCATCAAGCTGTTCCGCAAATCGCGCTGCCATGTGATGCTGCTCGACATCTCCCTGCCCGACCGCAACGGCATCGAGGTACTCAAGCAGATCAAGGCCGAGCGCCCCGAGCTGGCGGTGCTGATGCTGTCCATGCACCGCGAAGACCAGTACGCGATCCGCGCCCTGAAGGCCGGCGCGGCCGGCTATCTCACCAAGCAGAGCGCGCCGCGCGAGCTGGTCACGGCCATCCGCCAGGTGGCCGGCGGCCAGAAATACGTCAGCGCCACACTGGCCCAGGCGCTGGCGGCCCAGGTCGGCTCGGACCACGAGGCGCCGGTGCACGACAGCCTGTCCGACCGCGAGTTCCAGACCCTGACCATGATCGCCTCCGGCAAGACGGTCAGCGAGATCGCGCGCGAACTGTCGCTCTCGGTCAAGACGGTCAGCGAGTACCGCGCGCGCCTGCTGGCCAAGATGAACCTGAAGACCAGCGCCGAACTGACTTCCTACGCCATCCGCAACCAGCTCGTTGAATGAGTGAAATGAGCATTGCAGCTAAGTAAGACGCTTTTTTGCTTCTTTTCGTGCGATGACGAAAAGAAAACCTGCTTATCATTGCGATAAATCAAGTAAATACTCGCTGCACATGTCCAATCCGCCCACGCCCCAGCATCCCGTCGAAATCGCCCGGGAGGCCTTTCGCCGCCTCGCGACGCGGCGCATCGCGCCCACGCCCGACGCCTACCGCGACATCTATAACGAAATCGCCGGCATTCCGAAGCCGGCTTCGGCCCCGATCCCGCTGACCGGCCCCGCGCCCGATGAGGTGCTGGGCGGCTTTGCCGTGCAATTGACCGAGACCCCGGGCGAGCTGGCCGAGTACGGGCGCCGCCTGAACCACGCCGTCAAGGGACGCAACTGGGAAGCCTATGCACGCACGCTGTCGCAGCTGGTCGAAAAGCACCTGCGGCGCGGCATCCCGCCCGGCATCACCTACGGCATGGAGAGCAAGGATACCGTCCTGCTGCGCGAACTGCTCAGCCGCACCCTGGCCTTCGCCCTGGCCTCGCTGCTGCCGGCCAGTTCGGCGCTGGCGACGGAAGCCGAATCGCTCGGCGCGGCGGTGAAGATCGCCCACAGCGAGGCCGCGCTGCAGGAAATCGCGGCGCGCCTGAAGGAGCTGTGCTTCCAGATCGAGCTGCACAACGGCGATGCGGCCGAGCAGCAGGAACTGCTGCTGCGCCTGTTCAAGCTGCTGCTGGAAAACGTCAGCGAACTGCTCGACGACGACAGCTGGATGCGCGGCCAGATCGCCGCCGTGCAGGACCTGATTGCCGGTCCCATCGACCAGCGCGCGCTGGAAGACGCCACGCGCAGCCTGAAGGACGTGATCTACAAGCAGGGCCAGCTCAAGCACGGCCTGTCGGACGTGAAGGCCACCGTCAAGAACATGATGATGACCTTCATCGACCGCCTCGGCTCGGTGGCTGCGTCGACCGGCGACTTCCACGACAAGCTGGGCGGATTTTCCGAGCGCATCCGCCATGCCGGCGACATCACGGAACTGAACGAAGTGCTCGACGAGGTGCTGCGCGAGACCCGCCAGGCCCAGGAAGAAGCGCTGGCCTCGCGCGACCGCATGCTGGCCGCGCACCGCGAGGTGCAGGAAGCGGAAAGCCGGATCAAGGAACTCGAAGCGAAGCTCCAGCACATGAGCGAACTGGTGCGCGAAGACCAGCTCACCGGCACCCTGAACCGGCGCGGCCTGGACGACGTGTTCGAACGCGAGAGCGCCCGCGCCGACCGCCGCGGCACGCCGCTGTGCGTGGCCCTGCTCGACCTCGACAACTTCAAGAAGCTCAACGATACCTATGGCCACCTGGCCGGCGACAACGCCCTGCGCCACCTGGCGAAAGTGGTGAAGAGCACGCTGCGCTCGATCGACGTGATCGCCCGCTTCGGCGGCGAGGAATTCATGATCATGCTGCCCGAAACGCCGGTCGAGGCGGCGGTGCTGACCATGGTGAGGCTGCAGCGCGAGCTCACCAGGCACTTCTTCCTGCACGATAACGAAAAGCTCCTGATCACCTTCTCGGCAGGCGTCGCGCTGCGCCTGCCCAACGAAGACCAGGCCTCCCTGCTGGCGCGCGTCGACCGGGCGATGTACAAGGCCAAGCAGAGCGGCAAGAACCGGGTGGTGGTAGCGGAATAAGAAAGGCGGCGTTCCGGCGCGGCTGCCGGAACTGGTAATGATGACCGTAGGGTGGGCACGCTGTGCCCACGCGGAACTGTGCGTATTGTTTTCACAAACCACATTCGAGACGTTCGCGACCTGCTCCCGGTGATTGGGCGGACACGCGGCTTTCACGGTGCTTCACGCGCTGCCACGATGCCGGCTTTCGCGTGGGCACGCGGTGCCCACCCTACGGTCCCGGGCGCCGGCATGGTTCGGCGATAACGGCCCCGAAACACCGCCCCCGAAACAAAAACGCCCGCTTCGAGCGGGCGTTTTTTCATTCATCCAGCCGGATCAGTAACCCGAATTCGCCGCGATCGACGCCAGCTGCTGGGTCATGTAGCTGCTCATGCTCTGCATGTTGGTCATCATGGTGTCGAGCGCGGTGAACTGGGCGCGGTAGCGCTTCTCGGTCTGGGCCAGTTGCAGCTCCATCCGGTCCATGCTCTTGTCCATGCTCTGGATCGTCGCGTTCAGGCCGTCGGTGCGGGTCTTGAAGATGCCCTTCGAGCCGAGCATCTCCTCGGTCACCTTGGTCAGGCGGGTGGCCACGCCGTCGCTCGACGAGAACAGGTTGGAGACGGCGGTGAAGTTGGTTTCCAGTGCGCTCTTGAGCTTGTCGGGCTTTTCCAGCTTGAGCGTGCCGTCGCGCTGGAAGGCGATGCCGATGTCCGACAGCGTCTTCAGGCCGGTCGAGTCGCCCACCGCCTTGCCCAGCTCGGCGCGGATATTGGTCAGGATCGAGCGCGCCGAGGCGTCGCCGTTGAGCACGGCCGAGGTCTTGGTGGTCGCGTTGTAGGCGGTCTGCTTGTTCACCGCCGTGGCCAGCGTGTTGTAGGCGTCCACGAAGGCCGTGATCTGGTTGGTGACGGCGCTGATGTCCTTGGCCAGCGTGACCTTCACCGGGCTGCCGACGTTGGTCTGGTTCAGGTTCAGGGTCACGCCCTTGATGGCGTCGGTGACCGTGTTCGATGGCTTGGTGACGGCGATGCCGTCGATCGTCAGCTCGGCGTCCTGGGCCTCCTGCGACTTCGTCATGGCCCCGCTGGTGGTGTCGAACTGGGCCAGGCTGCCGGTGGCGGTGATGCTCACGGCGTTCTTCAGGCCGGTCTCGTTGCCGGTGATGACCAGGTGGTCGGAGGTGCCGTCGTTCAGGATGGTCGCGGTGACGCCCGCGTTGGCCTTGTTGATCGCGCTCGACAGGCCCGACAGCGTGGTGTCGGTCAGCGTCAGGGTGGTGGTCTTGCCGTTGATGGAGATGGCCATCGAGCTGTTGGCGGCGCTGAAGGTGGCGCCGGGGGCGACGTCGCCCGATACCAGCTTGTCGCTCTGGGCCAGCTTGCTCACTTCGATGGAATAGCTGCCGGCCGAGGCGCTGCTGGCCTTGGCGACCGACACGCCCACCGTCTCGCTCTTGCTGGAGGTGGCCGTCAGCGCCGACAACGCGTCGGCCGAGACGTTCTTGACCGCGGTCTGGAAGGCCGACACCGCGCTTTTCAGAGTGCCGAAGGCGGACAGCTTCGAGTTGTAGCTGGACTGCTTGGACTGGAGGTTGTACAGCGGCTGTTTTTCGATCGACATCAGCGACGTGACGAGACCGTCGACGTCCAGCCCGGACAACATACCGGCAGCGCTAATAGCCATGCATTTCTCCCTTCAAGTCTCGTGTCGGATGCGCCAGGCTCATGCCTTGTCGCGCAGCATCACGCCTTGCATCTGTTCGATCGAGCGCCACAGCTTGAGCGCTTCCATGGTCGGGATCTGACGCAGCACCTTGTCGGTCTGGGTGTCGACCACCTTGACCACGGTGCGGCCGGTTTCCTCGTCGACCGAAAAACGCACGCCCTGCGAAGCAGCCTGCGCCATCTTGTTCAGGTCGGCGACCGCATTGCCCAGTTCCTCGTTGGTCGGCCGCTTGGCGGCCTGGTCCAGCGCCAACGCCCGCTCGGTTGCCGGAGCGGGCTTGCTGGTTGGATCGACGGGCCGCGCGCTGCTGCCGGCGACGGCCGATGGGCTTCCAGAGTTTATTGGTTGCAACATCGGAACACCTCTTTACAAACGGCTGTGCGGGGACGTACCCCGCACAGTTGAAACATCGATTATAGCGTCGGATTAACCACGCAGCAGCGACATCACGTTGTTCGGCGCCGAGTTAGCCTGAGCCAGCATCGCGGTACCGGCCTGCTGCAGGACCTGCGCGCGGCTCAGCTTGCTGGTTTCCGAAGCGTAGTCGGTGTCGGTGATGCGGCTCTTTGCTGCCGACTGGTTCTCGACCGAGGTAGCCAGGTTGCTGATGGCGTAGCCCATGCGGTTCTGCGCGGTACCCAGCGACGAACGCTCGGTGTTCAGGGCCTTCAGGGCGTCGTCGATGGCGCTGATGGCGGACGAAGCGCTGGCGGCATCGGTGATGTTGATGGCGCTTGCCTGCAGGGCTGCGTAGGCGGTGTTGGCGCCGAAGGCCACTTCGATCTTCTGGCCCGAGTCGGCACCCACCTGGATCGACTTGGTCACGGCGGTGGCGTTCAGCAGCGTGGTGCCGTTGAACTTGGTGTCCGATGCGATACGGCCGATTTCGGTGTTCAGGGCGGTGATCTCGGTCTTGATGTTCGACCATTCCGAAGTGCCGTTGGTGTCGTTCGCACCCTGGACTGCCAGTTCACGCATACGCTGCAGCGCGTCCGAGATGTTCGACAGCGCGCCGTCGGCGGTCTGGATCATCGAGATGCCGTCGTTGGCGTTACGCGAAGCTTGCGACATGCCGCGGATCTGCGAATCCATCTTGGTGGCGATCGACAGGCCGGCCGCGTCATCCTTGGCGCTGTTCACGCGCAGGCCCGACGACAGGCGCTGCATCGAGGTCGACAGCTCGTTCGACGACTTGGTCAGGTTGCGCTGTGCGTTCAGCGAAGACATGTTGGTGTTGATGATCGACATGGTAGTTCTCCAGTGGGCAGTTCAGTAGGTGCTGCTATCAGGGTTCGTTGGTTTCTTGCGTGGCGTTTTCCGCTCGCTTGATTTGTTTAACGGAGCCCTCTGCAAAACCTTGAGACTTTTTTTAAAAAAAATGTTTATGAGTAACTTTGCATCGGAAGCGGACCGGGCCGATACCTTGACGCCATCACCGCAACAAACACGTCAACGGCAGCGCCGGAAAAATATTTAGGGGCAATTTGCATGCTTATTCGCCCGATGCTCAAGAGCAAGCCTCGGCTACACTCGCTGGCAGTGCTACCCGGGCCGCCATCCGGCCGGGACCTCCCATACCGCATTGCTCCACTTTGCTGCTCCACTTTGCCCATGATGAAACAACACCCAGTTCCTTCCCCGTCCGACCGCCTGTTCGCCGACCGCATGTTCGCCGCCGGCCTGGCGGCCCACCAGGAAGGCCGCCTCGAGGATGCCTTCGCCAAGTACGAAGCGGCGCTGCAGAAGCAGCCGCGCCACTTCGATGCCCTGCACCATGTCGGCATCCTGGGCTACCAGATCGGCAACCATGAACTGGCCCTGCAGTTCATGGGCGACGCCCTGTCCGTCAATCCGGGGGTGTCGGCCGTGTACAGCAACCTGGGGAATATCTTCAAGGCCATCGGCGACCATCCGGCCGCCCTCCAGAGCTACGAGCAGGCGCTGGGGCTGGACCAGAAGAATGTCGACGCCTTGTATAACCGCGGCAATGTGCTGCAGTCGCTCAAGCGCTACGAAGATGCGCTGGCCAGTTACGAGCGCGCGATCGCCCTGGCGCCGCGCGACGTCGAGGCCTGGAACAACTGCGCGGTCGTGCTCGACCGCCTCAAGCGCCACGACGAGGCCCTGGAGCGCTGCACCCACGCCCTCGAGCTCGCCCCGGGCCACCTGGAGGCGCTCGACAACCGCGGCAACATCCTGATGGCGCTCGGCCGCGTGGACGAGGCCCTGGCGAGCTACGAACAGGCCTTCACCCTGGCGCCGGCCTATGTCAAGGCGCGCATCAACTACGCCAAGGCGATGCGCAAGCTGGGCCTGCTCGACGAGGCCCTGGCCGCCTACGACGCCGTGATCGAACAGGCGCCGGACGAGGCCGAGGCCCACCACGGCCGCGCCAACGCCCTGCGCCACCTGCGCCGCGCCGACGACGCCTTCGCCGCCTACCAGAAGGCCACCGAACTGGCCCCCGACTCGGCCGCCTTCCGCGCCAGCCTCGGCCACCTGCTGGTCGAGATCGGCCGGCCGGAGTCGGCCCTGAAATGCTTCGACGTCGCCATCGCGCTCGATTCCGGCGAGCCTGCCTATCACAACGGCCGCGGCATCGTCCTGCAACGCCTGCGCCGGCGCGACGAAGCGATGACCAGCTACGAGCGCGCGCTCGCCATCGACCCGCAATTCACCGACGCCCTGCTCAACCGCGGCAACGTGCTGCAGGACATGGGCCGGGGCGAGGAGGCGCTGGCCGTCTACGACGAGGTCCTGGCGGTGAAGGGCGACAGCCCGGCCATCTGGAACAACCGCGGCAACGTGTACGAGGCCATGCGCCGCTACCAGGAGGCGCTGCACTGCTACGACCGCTCGCTGGCGCTGGATCCCGATTACGGCCCGGCGCAATGGAACCGCGCCCTGCTCAATCTTCAGTATGGCAACCTGCGCGACGGCTGGCCGGGCTACGAGTCGCGCTGGCACAACGAGCTGCTCAACGTCTACAACGAAAACCGTCATTTCACCGAGCCGCTGTGGCTGGGCCAGGAGCCGCTCGAAGGCAAGACCATCCTGCTGTTCGCCGAGCAGGGCCTGGGCGACACCCTGCAGTTCTGCCGCTACGCCCCGCTGGTCAAGGCGCGCGGCGGCCACGTGCTGCTCGAAGTGCAGCCGCCGCTGGTGGGCCTGCTGGGCAGCCTGGCGGGCGTCGACCGCATCATCGCCAAGGGCGAGACGCTGCCGGCCTTCGACTTCCAGTGTCCGCTGATGAGCCTGCCGCTCGCCTTCGGCACCGAAGTCCACACGATCCCGGCGGCCGAGCGCTACCTGGCGCCCGATGCCGCGCGCCTGGCGGCCTGGGACGCAAGGCTCGGTCCGCGCAGCAAGCCCCGCGTCGGCCTGGTCTGGAGCGGCAATGTCCAGCATGCGAACGACCACAACCGCAGCATTCCGTTCGCGCAACTGGCGCCGCTTTTCGAACAGGACTGTGCGTTCTTCTCGCTGCAGAAGGAATACCGCAAGGACGACCTCGCGCTGCTCGACGCCAGCGTGGTGGCGCGCATGGATGCCCACCTGGCCGACTTTGCCGACACTGCCGCCCTGGTCGAACTGATGGACGTGGTGATCGCGGTCGACACCAGCGTCGCCCACCTCGCCGCGGCATTGGGCAAGCCGGTGTGGCTGATGCTGCCCAACGTGGCCGACTGGCGCTGGCTGACCGAACGCACGGACAGCCCCTGGTATCCGAGCGTGCGCCTGTTCCGCCAGTCTGCGCGCGGCGACTGGGACGTCGTGATCGCGGCGCTGGCCCGGGAACTGGGCGCACTGTAATCGGTAGGAAGGGGGGTGTTACCGCCGCGCTCGCGGCGGTAACACCCTGTCGCCAATTCCCGGCGACAAAAGTTCACAATTCCCGCGTGCACGAAACTGCGGGTTCCAGTCGTGCTCGCATTGCAATTCCGCTCCGCTTCTGGCGTAATGGGCTTATCGGAACGAACCGGACCCCGCCGGCGAATTGTTAAATATGCAGAAACCCCAGATCCCGGTAGACGAGGCCAAACGCCTGGCTGCGCTCTACGCCACCGAGCTTTTCGGCACAGGGCCGGAGGAAGCCTTCGACCGGATCACGCGCCTGGCGACCAGGCTGTTCGGCGTACCGACGGCGCTCGTCTCGCTCGTCGGCAGCGATACCCAATGGTTCAAGTCGCGCTGCGGCTTCGCCGCCCAGACCACCTCGCGCGACATCTCCTTCTGCGGCCATGCCATCCTCTCCGACCAGCCGCTGGTGATCGAGGACGCTGCGAAGGACGAACGTTTCGCCGACAACCCGATCGTCGCCGGTCCGCCCCATATCCGCTTCTACGCCGGCGTGCAGCTGTATTCGGTCGGGCGCGACAAGCTGGGCACACTGTGCGTGCTCGACACCCGTCCACGCCACTTCAGCGAGGAACAGTTGTCGGAACTGCACGACCTGGCGCGCATGGTCGAGGAACTGATCTACCACCGCCAGCTGGCGCGCGCCGCCCAGGAACTGCACGAGCAGCTGCTGCACAACGCGGCCCACGCGCCGGTCCCGGCCGCCGCCGGCCAGGTGAAATACCTGCTGACCCACGACGCCCTGACCGGCCTGGCCAACCGCCAGGCCCTGCTGCGCACGATAGCCGAGAGCATTCCCGCTTGGAAAGCGTCCGGCGCCGGCGCGGTCGTGGCCTGCCTCAACCTCGACCGCTTCAAGCGCGTCAACGAAGTGCTCGGCCACGTGGTGGGCGACCAGGCCCTGGTGGCGGTCACGCGCGCCCTGCAGTCGCGCCTGCGCGAAGACGACATGCTGGCGCGCTCAGGCAACGATGAGTTCGTCATGATGCTCAACGATCCGGGCTGCCCCGAGCGCCTGCAGGCCCGCCTCGAGGAATTGATGAACGAGGTCGCCCGCCATGCCTTCGGCAAGAACGCCGACATCTCGATCACCTGCAGCGTCGGTTACGCCTGCTTCCCGCAGGACGGGCAGGATGCCGATACCCTGCTCAACAACGCGGCGACGGCAATGCGCCATGCCAAGGGCATGGGGGGCGGACGCATCGAACGCTATACCGCCGAACAGCGGCGCGAACTGGGACGCCGGCTGGTGCTCGAGAGCCAGCTGCGCCGCGCGCTCGAGCGCGACGAACTGTTCCTGCAATACCAGCCGAAGATCGAGCTCGCTACCGGCGCCCTGGCCGGCTTCGAAGTGCTGCTGCGCTGGCGCCATCCCGAGCACGGCGTGGTCTCGCCCGAGGAGTTCGTCCCGATTGCCGAGGAAACCGGCCTGATCGTCTCGATCGGCGAATGGATCCTGAGGACCGCGGTGGCCCAACTGGCCGCCTGGCGCCGCGCCGGCGTGCCCGAGGCCCCGGTGGCGGTGAACCTGTCGGCGCGCCAGTTCCTGCAAAGCGACATCGTCGCCATCGTCAGCGAATTGCTCGACACGACGGGGCTGCGCCCCGGACTGCTGGAACTGGAGCTGACCGAAAGCGTCTCGATGGCCGATCCGGGCCGCAGCATGGTCGTCATGCACAAGCTGAAGTCGCTCGGCGTAACGCTGAGCATCGACGATTTCGGCACCGGCTATTCCAGCTTCAGCTACCTGCGGCGCCTGCCGATCGACAAGCTGAAGATCGACAAGTCCTTCGTCCTGGACATCGGGCACAACAGCGACTCGCGCGCCATCGTCCAGGCCATCGCCGCCATGGCGCACCGCCTGAACCTGCACGTCGTCGCCGAAGGCGTCGAAACGCCGGCCCAGGCCGACGCTCTGCGCGAAGCCGGCTGCGACCAGGGCCAGGGCTTCCTGTATTCCCGCCCCCTGGACGCCGCCGCGCGCTTCGTCGCAGCGCACGCGTCGTCGCCGGCGCTGCGCGCGGCAGCGGGGAACATGACGGGGACCTAGTGGCAACATCAGCGCTGTCGCTCCTGTCCTACAGCCGAAACAATTCTTAACAACTTCCAGAAGTGCGCGTCGGGCACGAAGATATCATTGTGCCAACGCAGCCCGCGAGCGCCAGCCGGCGCCGGATGCGAGCGGGCATGGGAGAAGTAAATGATGCAACGAAGAACCGATGAACAAACGGCCCTGACGGCTAAATACGCACTGTACCTGGTCGATATCCGCGGCGTTGATTTCGCCTTCAAGTACCTCGACAGCTGCAACGTGCCGCGCGCCATCCTGGCGCGCGCCCTGCAGTCGCCCCAGCACCGCCGCCATCACGAGCGCCGCAAGCAGCCGCGCAACGATTGATCCGCTTCCAGGGGGCCACGCCCCGGTCTTGCGCTCGCGCAAGACCCTCCACCGCATTATTCAACTGACAAAGAGCCAAAATGGCGGGTATTCCCTGCTCTCAAGTCCGGTTAGAAGCTGCCGTTAAGCCAGTAAACTACCCTGGCTGAAGAATGGCAGGCCGGCCTCGATGCCGCCCTGGCCCGCTCCAGCGCAAACGCTTGTGGAACGCCCCTTGGCGCGGTCCGCAACACTACTGAAGTATTTGGAGGTTCTGATGTTTGGATCGATGCAGCGCGGCGTGAATGCCTACGCAAAAGTAGGCCTGGAAACTTCGGTGATTGCCGCCTCGCCCCACAAACTGATCGTCATGCTGTACGACGGCGCGCTGGTCGCCGTCAAGAACGCGGCCAAGCACATGGCCGCCGGCCAGATCGCCGAGAAGGGCCTCGCCATCTCGAAGGCGCTGGACATCATCAACAGCGGCCTGCGCGCCAGCCTCGACAAGAAAGCGGGCGGCGACATCGCCGTCAACCTCGATCTGCTCTACGTCTACATGACCGAACGCCTCCTGACCGCCAACCTGCAGAACAAGGCCGAGATGCTGGAAGAAGTCCAGACCCTGCTGACCGACATGCGCGACGCCTGGACGCAGATTGGCGACAAGCCCGCCGCGCCGGACGCGCTGGCCTCCCACTACCCTGTCATGGCGAGCGCATGATGATGACCGGCCAGGAAGTGCTGTCCGAATACGCCGCCGTCGCCGAACTGACCGGCCAGATGCTGGCTGCCGCCGAAGCCGGCGACTGGGACCAGCTGGTGCTGCTCGAGCAGCGTTGCACCCTGCACGTCGACACGCTCAAGCGCGGCGAAGCGGCGGTCGCGCTGAACCCGCAGGGCCGCCAGGCCAAGGTCGACTGCATCAAGCGCATCCTGGCCGACGACCGCCGTATCCGCGACCTGACCATGCCGTGGATGGCCCAGCTGTCCGCCCTGATCAACAACTCCGGCACCCAGCGCCGCCTCGCGAACGCCTACGGCAGCGTCTAACCTAGATGGTCGAGCGCCTGTCCAGCCCCGGCGTCAGCGCCACGCAGCCGGTCAGGCCGGCGCAGGCGCCCGAACGCACGGGCGATCCGCGCCTCGACGCCCTGCAGCGCACGCTGGC
>DEKZ01000232.1 GCA_002354135.1 Massilia sp. UBA2709
ACCGGTGGGTTCGAGAACCCACCCTACAAGACCCGGTGATGTTTCGATTGATTTGATGGTGAGACCGCGTGGGCACAGGTGCCCACCCTACGAAAAACAGATCACCGGTTTGTAGGGTGGGTTCTTGAACCCACGCGGCACAACGCTTGAATACCTGGGCAGCGACTCAGGCCGCCAGGCCCTCCAGCTGCTCCTGCAACTCCAGCCACTCGTTCTCCAGCGCGCCGAGATCGCGCACGCAGAACGCCTGGTCCGCGACCAGGTTCTTCAGCTCTTCCTTCTTGTCCGCTTCGTAGATCGCCGGCTCCAGCAGGCGCGCGTCGATCTCGGCCTTCTTCGCGTTCAGCTTGGCCATCTGCTCTTCCAGGCGCTTGATGCGGTTCTCGATCGGCTTCTTCAGGGCGGCCATGCGCTGGCGCTCCTCGGCCTCGAGGCGCTTCTGCTCCTTGCGGTCGATGGGAGAAGGAGCCGGTGCTGCGGCCCCGGCTTGCGCCGGCGCCTTCGCATCCTTACTTGCCGTCGGCAGCACGTCCGTGCCTTTGCCCAGCTTGGTCTGGAACAGCCAGTCCTTGTAGTCGTCCAGGTCGCCGTCGAAAGGCTGCAGCTTGCCGTCGGCGACGATGATGAACTGGTCGGTGGTGGCGCGCAGCAGGTGGCGGTCGTGCGAGACGACGACCAGGGTGCCCTCGAACTGCGCCAGCGCCATCGTCAGCGCCTCGCGCGTCTCCAGGTCCAGGTGGTTGGTCGGTTCGTCCAGCAGCAGCAGGTTGGGGCGCTGCCAGACGATCAGGGCCAGCGCCAGGCGCGCCTTTTCGCCGCCGGAGAAGGGCCGGATCGGGCTGGTCACCATGTCGCCCGGGAAGTTGAAGCCGCCCAGGAAGTTGCGCAATTCCTGCTCGCGCGTAGTCGGCGCGATCTTCTGCAGGTGCCACAGCGGCGACTCGTCGTGGCGCAGCATCTCGACCTGGTGCTGGGCAAAATAGCCGATGACCAGGCCCTTGCCGAGCGTCGCCGTGCCGGCGAGCGGCGCCAGTTCGTTGGCGATCGTCTTGATGAGCGTGGATTTGCCGGCGCCGTTCACGCCCAAGAGGCCAATGCGCTGGCCGGTCTGCAGCGAGAAATTCACGCGGCGCACGATCACCTTGGCGTCGATCTTGTCGCCATGCTGGTCGAGGATCGGGTAGCCGGCGTCGACGTCTTCCATCACCAGCAGCGGGTTCGGCGCCGACACGGGATCGCGGAATTCGAAGGAGAACTCGGCGGCCGCGCGCAACGGCGCCAGCTCTTCCATCTTCGCCAGCGCCTTCATGCGGCTCTGGGCCTGGCGCGCCTTGGTGGCTTTCGCCTTGAAGCGGTCCACAAAAGACTGCAGGTGGGCGCGGGTGCGCTGCTGCTTCTCGTAGGCGGCCGCGGCCAGCACCAGGTGGGCGGCGCGCTGGCGCTCGAAGGCGCTGTAGTTGCCCGAGTAGCGCTTGAGCTTCTGCTCGTCGATGTGCACGACCACGTTGACGATCTCGTCGAGGAAGTCCCGGTCGTGCGAGATGATGATCAGGGTACCGGTGTAGCGCTTCAGCCAGTCTTCCAGCCAGATGATCGCATCGAGGTCCAGGTGGTTGGTCGGTTCGTCGAGCAGCAGCAGGTCGGACGGGCACATCAGGGCCTGCGCCAGGTTCAGGCGCATGCGCCAGCCGCCCGAGAAGCTCTTCACCGGCTGCTGCATCTGGTCGAGCGAGAAGCCCAGGCCCAGCAGCAGCTGCTCGGCGCGCGACTGCACGGTGTAGGCGTCCGCATCCGCCAGCGCGCTGTGCACCTCGCCCAGCGCCATGCCGTGCGCGGCCTGGTCGGGATGGGTTTCCAGGCGTTCGAGTTCGGCCTGCAGGCGGCGCAGGTTGACGTCGCCGTCGATCGCGTACTCCAGCGCCGGCCGGTCGAGCGCCGGGGTCTCCTGCGCCACGTAGGCCATGCGCCATTTGGCGGGGAAATCGATCTCGCCCTGGTCCGGGTGCAGTTCGCCGCGCAGCATCGCGAACAGGCTGGATTTGCCGGCGCCGTTCGCGCCGATCAGGCCGATCTTGTCGCCGGGGTTCAGGGTAAGGTCGGCGCCTTCCAGCAGCGGCTTGGTGCCGCGCATCAGGCTGACGTTCTGGAAACGGATCATTGGGGAAGTTCGTTAAAACGTTGGGTGCGTAGGGTGGGCAGATTCTGCCCACGCGTTCAAATCATGCTTGTGCTGCGCATACGCTCGACGAACGCGCGAGGTAACGCAGGTGGACGGCCCGCATTGCGGCCGCCCACCACAGGTTCATTGGGCTTGCAACTGCTCGGCGGTCAGCAGGAACACGGCTTCGTCGCCCGCGCTCGTGGTCAGCCAGGTCAGGCCGAGGTGGCCGAAGGCGGCTTCCGCGAACTCGGCTTCGTTGCCGATCTCGACTACCAGCACGCCTTCCGGCGTCAGGCGCTCGGCGGCGCCGGCCACGATCTTGCGCACCAGGTCCATGCCGTCCTCGCCGCCGTGCAGGGCGATCTGCGGCTCGCGCAGGTATTCCGGCGGCAGCTTGGCCATCGACGCCGCGTTCACGTACGGCGGGTTGGTGACGATCAGGTCGTACTTCTTGAAGGGCACGTTCTCGTACAGGTCGGACTCGATCGGGTTCACGCGGCCCTCGAGCTTGTACTCGCGGATGTTGCGCTCGGCCACGGCCAGCGCGTCCTTCGAGATGTCGACCGCATCGACCACCGCGTTCGGGAAGGCGTCGGCCATCATGATCGCCAGGCAGCCGGAACCCGTGCACAGTTCGAGCACGTTCTCGACGGCCTCGCTGTCGCTGACCCAGGGGCTGAAGCGGTCCGGGATCAGCTCGGCGATGAAGGAACGCGGCACCAGCACGCGCTCGTCGACGTAGAACTCGTAGCTGCCGAGCCAGGCCTGGTTGGTGATGTAGGCGGCCGGCACGCGCTCGGTGGCGCGCCGCTCGATGACCGACAGCACCTGCAGCACTTCCTCCGGCAGCAGCTTCGCGTCGAGGAAGGGGTCGAGCCGGTCGAGCGGCAGCTTGAGGGTGTGCAGGACCAGGTAGGCGGCTTCGTCGAAGGCCTCGGCGCTGCCGTGGCCGAAGAACAGCTTGGCGGCGTTGAAGCGGGTGACGGCATAGCGCAGCAGGTCGCGCGGGGTGCTGAAGGTGGTCGTGGTCATGGCGTGTTCTTTCTTTATGCGGCCGGCAGGCCGGGGGCAAGCAATTCCTCGAGCGTGCGGCGGTAGACGTTCTTCAACGGATCGATGAAGCGCAGCTCGACGTGCTCGTCGATTTTGTGGATGCTGCCGTTGGGAGGCCCGAATTCTATCACCTGGGGGCAGATGCGGGCGATGAAGCGCCCGTCGGAGGTGCCGCCGGTGGTCGACAGTTCGGTCGTGACCCCGGTTTCCATGTGGATCGCCTTGCAGACGGCGTCCGACAGCGTGCCTTTCGGGGTCAGGAAGGGCAGGCCCGACAGCGTCCAGTCCAGCTCGTACTCGAGGCAGTGACGGTCGAGGATGGCGTGCACGCGCGCTTCCAGACCCTCGGCGGTCGACGCCGTCGAGAAGCGGAAGTTGAAGTCGATCGTCATGTGGCCCGGAATCACGTTGGTGGCGCCGGTGCCCGAGTGGATGTTCGAGATCTGCCAGCTGGTCGGCGCGTAGTATTCGTTGCCTTCGTCCCAGACTTCGGCAGCCAGTTCCGCCAGCGCCGGCGCGGCCTGGTGGATCGGGTTGCGCGCCAGGTGCGGGTAGGCGATGTGGCCCTGCACGCCCTTGATGACGAGGTGGCCCGAGAGCGAGCCGCGGCGGCCGTTCTTGATCATGTCGCCCAGGATGTGGCTCGAGGTCGGCTCGCCGACGATGCAGTAGTCGAGCGTTTCGCCGCGCTCTTCCAGCATGTCGCAGACGACCACGGTGCCGTCCACGGCCGGGCCTTCCTCGTCGCTGGTGATCAGGAAGGCGATCGAGCCCTGGTGGTCGGGATGGGCGGCGACAAACTCCTCGCAGGCGACGACCATGGCCGCGATCGAGGTCTTCATGTCGGCCGCGCCGCGCCCGTAGAGCTTGCCGTCGCGGACGGTCGGCGTGAACGGGTTCGAGCCCCACTGCTCGACCGGGCCGGTCGGCACCACGTCGGTATGGCCGGCGAAGACCAGCACGGGCGACTCCGTGCCCTTGCGCGCCCACAGGTTGGTGACGCCGTTCGAAGCGATCGTCTCGCAGCGGAAACCCAGCGGCGCCAGCAGCTCAGCAAGGCGCTGCTGGCAACCTTTGTCGTTGGGCGTGATCGAATCCAGCGCGATCAGTTCCTGCGCCAGGTCGAGGGTGCGCGACGCCTTGGCGATCATGCTGCCTCCGCGAAGATGCGGGCGTACTGGTCGGCGGAGAAGCCGACCGACAGCGGGCCGGTGCCCGCCAGCACCGGGCGCTTGATGACGGAGGGGTTCTCCAGCATCAGTTCCAGGGCAGCGGCCTTGTCGGTGATGGCGGCCTTGCGCTCGTCCGGCAGGTTACGCCAGGTCATGCCCTTGCGGTTGACCAGCACCTCCCAGTCCAGCTGCTCGAGCCAGCCCGCCGCCAGCTCGCGGCTCAGCCCCTGCTTCTTAAAATCGTGAAACTCGAAGTCGTGGCCGTGCTCGGCCAGCCAGGTGCGTGCTTTCTTGACGGTGTCGCAGTTGGGAATACCGTAGAGTATTTTTTCTCTCATAAAAACAATGGGTTACGTGTTGAAGTTGGAGCTGTGGCTATGCCGTGGGGAGCACTCATGTGGTACGTCGGGGGCAGTGCGAAGAGCTGCGAGGATACCACGTGCGTTCGACTATTCGAGCTATACAATCTTTTGCTTGCTCTGTAGACATTGAACCCTGCGTTTCGTATCCTGATGCATTAAACGAAAGTAGGATCTAATGGACAATCAATACTTTGGAAGAGTGGACACGATTAGTGGGTGGCGGCGTGCATGCCTTTTTAGGGATGACGACCAACCTGGGTATTCCGGGCCAACGT
>DEKZ01000304.1 GCA_002354135.1 Massilia sp. UBA2709
GCCCGCGCGGCCTTCGAGGACCGGCGCTGGGCCGGCAAGGCGCCCGCCGAGCGCAAGCGGATCCTGGTGCGCTTCGCCGACCTCATGCTCGAGCACCGCGACGAGCTGGCGCTGCTGGAAACCCTGGATATGGGTAAACCGATCCGCTACAGCCGCAGTGTCGACGTGCAGCTGGCCCAGAACTGCATCCGCTGGTACGGCGAGGCGATCGACAAGCTGTACGACCAGGTTGCGCCCAGCCCCGAGGACAGCCTGGCCCTGATCACGCGCGAGCCGGTCGGCGTGGTCGCCGCCATCATCCCCTGGAACTACCCGATGCTGATGGCGGCCTGGAAGATCGGCCCGGCCCTGGCCAGCGGCAACAGCCTGGTGCTGAAACCCTCGGAAAAGGCGCCCTTGAGTTCCCTGCGCCTGGCCGAGCTGGCGCTGGAAGCGGGCGTGCCGCCGGGCGTGTTCAACGTGTTGCCGGGCTACGGCGACGAAGCCGGGCGCGCGCTCGGCCTGCACATGGACGTCGACTGCATCGCCTTCACCGGCTCCACGCGCACCGGCAAGCAGATCGTGCAAATGGCCGGCCAGTCCAACCTGAAGCGCGCCTGGACTGAACTCGGCGGCAAGTCGGCGAACATCGTCTGCGCCGACTGCCCGGACCTGGACGCCGCGGTCAGCGCCGCCATCGGCTCCATCTATTTCAACCAGGGCGAGAGCTGCAACGCACCTTCGCGCCTGTTCGTCGAGGCCTCGATCAAGGATGCCTTCCTGGACAAGGCCCTGGCGATGGTGCCGAGCTTCGCGCCGGGCGACCCGCTCATCGAGGACACCGTGATGGGCGCCATCGTCGACGCGGTCCAGATGAAGACCGTGCTCGGCTACATCGCATCGGGCAAGGAAGAGGGGGCACGCCTGCTGGCGGGCGGGGCCCAGGCGCGGATGGAATCGGGCGGCCTGTACGTCGAGCCGACCCTGTTCGACGGCGTCGACGGCAGGATGCGCATCGCACGCGAGGAAATCTTCGGTCCCGTGCTGTCGGTGCTGTCGTTTACCGACCTGGATGAGGCGGTGCGCCAGGCCAACGCCACGCCCTACGGCCTGGCCGCCGCGGTCTGGACGGCGGACATGAGCCGCGCGATCCGCACCGCACGCGCGCTGCGCGCAGGCACCGTGCACGTGAACCAGTACGACAACGACGACATCACCGTGCCCTTCGGCGGCTATAAACAGTCCGGCAACGGGCGCGACAAGTCGCTGCATGCGTTCGACAAATACACGGAGCTGAAGACGACCTGGATCCAAGTGTGAAGCCAGCGGCGCGCGGACGGCATGGCGGCGGTGCTATAGTGGCCGCCTTCCGGCTGCGCGGGGATGGCGATGAGCGAGGCGATGCGTGCGTTTCTGCAGGAACACCAGATCCACGAGGTGGAATGCGTCATCACGGACATGACCGGCATCGCCCGCGGCAAGATCCTGCCGAAGGACCTGTTCCTGCGCGGCGAGCACATGCGCCTGCCCAAGAGCGTCCTGCTCAATACGGTCAACGGCGAGCAGCCGAACAACCTGCCCTACGTGGGCGGGACCGATCCCGACATGGTGTGCGTGCCCGACGAGGCGACGCTGCGCGTGGTGCCCTGGGCGGCCGAGTCGGTGGCCTTGATCATTCACGATTGCCAGAACTTCGACGGCAGTCCAGTCGAGCTGGCCCCGCGCGCCGTGCTGCGGCGCGTGCTCGCCCAATACGCCGAGCGCGGCTGGAAACCGGTGGTGGCGCCGGAAATGGAGTTCTATCTCGTCGCCCGGAATGTCGATCCGCACGTGCCATTGAATCCGCCGATGGGACGCAGCGGCATGACGGAACTCGGCCGCCAGTCCTATTCGATCGACGCGGTCAACGACTTCGATCCCTTTTTCCTGGAGTTATCCAGCTTCTGCAAGACCCATGACCTGGGCGTGGAAACCCTGATCCACGAGGCCGGGGCGGGGCAGATGGAAATCAATTTCGCGCACGGCGACGCGCTCGAGCTGGCCGACCGCGTCTTCCTGTTCAAGCGCGCCGTGCGCGAAACGGCGCTGCGCCACGGCATCTTCGCGACCTTCATGGCCAAGCCCATGGAAACCGAGCCCGGCAGCGCCATGCACGTGCACCAGAGCGTGGTCGACGTGGCCAGCGGCCGCAACATCTTCACGAGCGAGGACGGCAGCTCCAGCGAATTGTTCTTCCACTTCATCGGTGGGCTGGAAAAATACGTGCCGCCGGCTCTATTGATGTTCGCGCCGCACGTGAATTCCTACCGCCGCCTGTCGCGCTTCCAGTCGGCGCCGACCAATGTGCGCTGGGGCTACGACAACCGCACCTGCGGCATCCGGGTGCCGAATTCCTCGCCCGAGAACCGCCGCGTCGAGAACCGCGTGCCGGGCGTGGACGTCAATCCCTACCTGGCGATGGCGGCCACGCTCAGCTGCGGCTTCCTCGGCATGGCCGAGGGCATCGCGCCTTCCGAGCCGACCGCGGACAGCGCCGAGCACATCCACGACGACCTGCCGCGCAACCTCGAGGACGCGATCCTGCGCATGCGCGGCTGCCCGGCGCTGTCGAGCATGCTGGGGGAATTGTTCGTGCAGGCCTATTGCGAAGTGAAGGAGCTCGAGTTCGCCACCTTCAGCCGCGTGATCAGTTCATGGGAACGCGAGCACTTGATGCTGCTCGTCTAAGTACTCAACCGAAAATAAATGTGTTTTTGGCGGCCATAACCGGCGCGTTGCTGCGTTGGCTCGTGCTTGCAGTGCTCGCACTGCGGCGCACTCGCCGCCTTGCACCGCATCCGGTTCTGTTTGCCAAAATTCACATTTATTTTCGGTTGAGTACTTAGGAATAGGTTTCCAGCACGGTGTAGCCGCCGCCGTTGCCCGGCTTCGATTCCACAAGGGCATAGCCATCGATCTTCCACACCAGCGGCTCGGCCTCGGGCGGCACCACGGCGCCGTTGGCGCGGCGGGCGAAGGTCACATGCGGGCGGTACTTGCGCGCCTCGGGCTGCAGGCCGAGCGCGACCAGGGCAGCCGACAGGTGGGCATGCAGGTCCAGCAGCTCGGGTGGCTCGCTGGCAGGCTCCAGCACGGCAATGCCGTTGTGCCAGAGCTTCGGTGGACCGAAAGTCAGTTCGAAGGGGGAGAAGGGAACAGCAAGACCGCGCCGCAGGTCCGGCACGCGCTCGGTGGGTACGCCGCCGAGGAAGTGCAGGGTCACGTGCAGCTTATCGGGGTGGACGGGACTGGCGCCGCGGGGCCAGTCCCAGGCGTCGCGCCGTTCGCGCAGCGCATGCCGGACGGCAGGGTCCGGCCAGAGGGCGACGAACAGGCGGGTAGTCGGTGCGCTGTTCATCGCCTTTTCCTTAGAAGCAGTGTTCCTGCGCCGGGAAGCTGCCGTCCCGCACCGCGTCGACGTAGGCGCGCACGGCAGCCTCGATGCTGGCCTGGCCCTCCATGAAGTTCTTCACGAAGCGCGCCTTGTGGCCGGGGAAGACGCCGAGCATGTCGTGCATGACCAGCACCTGGCCCGAGGTGTCCGGGCCGGCGCCGATGCCGATGGTCGGCACCTGCAGCACCTCGGTGGTTTCCTTGCCCAGGGCCGCAGGCACGGCTTCCAGCAGCACGATGGCCGCGCCGGCCGCCTGCAGCGCCAGCGCGTCGTTCTTCAGGCGCTCGGCGCCTTCGCTGGTCTTGCCCTGCACCTTGAAGCCGCCGAGCTGGTGCACGAACTGCGGGGTCAGCCCGATGTGGGCGCAGACCGGGATGCCGCGCTCGGACAGGAAGGCGACGGTCTCGGCCAGCCAGGCGCCGCCCTCGATCTTGACCATCTGGGCGCCGGCGCGCATCAGCGCGGCCGAGCTCTCGAAGGCCATTTCCTTGGTGGCGTAGGTGCCGAACGGCAGGTCGGAGACCAGCAGCGCGTTCTTGTTGCCGCGTGCAACCGACGCGGTGTGGTAGACCATGTCCTCCAGGGTCACCGGCAGGGTCGACGAGTGGCCGGCGCAGACCATGCCGAGCGAGTCGCCGACCAGCAGCATGTCGACCTCGCAGCGGTCCATCAGGGCCGCGAAGCTGGCGTCGTAGCAGGTCAGCATGCCGATCTTGGTGCCGGCCGCGCGCATCGCGTGCAGCGCGGGAATGGTGATGGGCTTGCGCGCAGGCTTGGATGGTGGAGGGGTGTCGCCGCCAGTCATTTCCTTGCCCTGCAGATAAGCGCTCATAGTCATCCTTTTGAAAAACAAATAATTCGACGGCGTAGTGTAATGCCGTCCACAAAATCCTGCCGGAGCCCTTTTTTTTTTCGCCGCCCGCAGTTGCTGAAACCTAGCTGCGGAAGATGAAATACACGGCCCCGACCAGGCACAGCGCCGCCCACACGTAGTCGAGCTTGAACGGCTGGTTCATGTAGAACATGGCAAAGGGCACGAACACGGTCAAGGTGATCGCTTCCTGCATGATCTTCAGCTGGGCCAGGCTGTACTGGGTGGCGCCGATGCGGTTCGCGGGCACCTGCAGCAGGTATTCGAACAGGGCGATGCCCCAGCTGACGAAGGCCGCGATATACCAGGCGCGCGAGTTGAGGGTCTTCAGGTGCCCGTACCAGGCAAAGGTCATGAAGATGTTCGACAGGACCAGCAGGCCCGCGGTCTGGACGAAGACGGGAATCTGCATGTCAGTCGAGGCGCTCGATGGCCTGGTCGGCCACATTCGGAAGGAAGCCGGCCGCGCGGCCGCGTCCGGGAATGTCGATGTCGGGTGCGATTTCCAGCAGCGGCGCCAGCACGAAGGCCCGCTCGTGCATGCGCGGGTGCGGCACGCTCAAGCTGGGCGTGTCGATCACGGCGTCGCCGTAGAGCAGCAGGTCGAGGTCGAGCGTGCGCGGCGCGTTGCGGTAGGGGCGCTCGCGGCCGTGGGCCTGTTCGATGGCCATCAGGGCCCCGAGCAGGGCGTGCGCATCCAGTTCGGTCTCGACGGCGGCCACGGCGTTGATGTAGTCGTCGCCCGAGGAGTCGATCGGCGCCGTGCGCCAGCAGCCCGAGCTTGCGGCCAGCCGGCAGCCGGGCCAGGCAGCCAGGCGCGCCAGGGCATCTGCGACGTTGGTGCGCGCGTCGCCCAGGTTGGCGCCGATGCCGACGTAAGCGATCATTCCTCGGCCGAGCCGGAAGCTGCTGCGGCGGCAGGGGCGCC